>USPQ01000009.1 GCA_900556625.1 uncultured Bacteroides sp.
AAGGAAGAAGAAAACGGACAAAGCCCTCTTCTACTTCACGATTAGGAAAGCCAAGACGATACATTCCGAATTCCTCGTCATAACCTTTAATGGTAAGATATCCGCTCTGGTAAATCACCGGAATTGGGTTGGTGGATTCAGAGTCGATGCTGTTCAGCACCTGTTCGTCCGTCTCCTCATGAGCCATCCGTTCCAAATCATAGTGATGCTTCTTCAACAAGTTAACCAGATAAGTGGGCGTGCCCGTTTCAAACCAGTAGCTGCCGAACTTCATCTTGTCAAACGTGTTCAACAGACTGAAAGGATTATAGATTCCGATGGTATTTTCCATAAAATGATAACCGTCATAACATTCTTTCAATTCTGCGCACACTTGCTCATAGCTCATCTTCTGCTTTTCTGCCAACTGATGCAATTCCGCTTCCAGGTTGTCATGGATTTCTTTCTCCGTTATGCCGCAAATATCTACAAAACGTTCATCCATTGAAATATCCTTCAAGTTATTCAAGTCACTGAATACGCTCACCTTACCAAATTTCGTCACCCCCGTCAGCAAAGCGAACTTGATGCAGCCGTCTTTCGTTTTCAAAGCCCCATAGAAAGGCTTCAAGGTATTCCGGAATTGCTGTTGCAGCTCCTCATTGCCAATCGACTGCAACATCGGCTTGTCATATTCATCCACCAAGATAACCACCCGCTGACCGGTCTTTTCATAAGCACGTTGGATAATACCGGCAAAACGCAGAGAAAATGAGGTCTCTGACGGACGAGTTCCATATTTACTTTCCCAATATTCCAAATTATCATTCAAAATCTTATCCAGACTCTCCGAAGTGTCATACTTCTCGATATTAAGGTCAAGGTGCAAAATAGGATGTTCCATCCAATCTTTTTCAAGTTTCTCCACCGCCAAGCCTGCAAACAGTTCCTTCTTCCCTTGAAAATAGGCTTCCAAAGTAGAGATAAGCAGACTCTTTCCGAAACGTCGCGGACGACTCAGAAAGTAATAACTCCCGGTCTTTACCATCTGATACATCAAGGCTGTCTTATCTATATAGAAATAACCGTCTTGACGGATTTTCTCGAAGTTCTGGATACCAATGGGATATATCTTATTGCTCATGCTCGCTTCTGTTTTTTTATGATTCTACTCTTCCACTATCCATTTCTCTATATTTCTTGTTTGCGAACTAAAGTTCACACCCACTTTAAAAAGCTTACGATTATCCGCTTCAAAAGGAAGTGCATAATGTTTATCATTTATCTGATTCAGAGCTTCTTCTGCCGTGCCATTCAGTTTAAATTCCATGACATATATGAATTTGTCCGTCTGCAGAACAAGGTCAATACGCCCTTCGCTTGTATGATATTCCACTTTGGTATAAAAGCCCACCAGCTTGAAAACGATAAAAAGGACATTTTCGTAATGCAATTCCTGCTCGCGAATCACTTCATAGCCAGTGTCCGCAAAGAAACTTTGCAAACGACGGAAAAAAGAATCGTAATCACCGGATTCCACCTCACGGACAAACTTCTGAATCTCAAAAGGAGACTCCACCTTGTTGACATTCGCATAATAAGGAAGAAGAAAACGGACAAAGCCCTCTTCTACTTCACGATTAGGAAAGCCAAGACGATACATTCCGAATTCCTCGTCATAACCTTTAATGGTAAGATATCCGCTCTGGTAAATCACCGGAATTGGGTTGGTGGATTCAGAGTCGATGCTGTTCAGCACCTGTTCGTCCGTCTCCTCATGAGCCATCCGTTCCAAATCATAGTGATGCTTCTTCAACAAGTTAACCAGATAAGTGGGCGTGCCCGTTTCAAACCAGTAGCTGCCGAACTTCATCTTGTCAAACGTGTTCAACAGACTGAAAGGATTATAGATTCCGATGGTATTTTCCATAAAATGATAACCGTCATAACATTCTTTCAATTCTGCGCACACTTGCTCATAGCTCATCTTCTGCTTTTCTGCCAACTGATGCAATTCCGCTTCCAGGTTGTCATGGATTTCTTTCTCCGTTATGCCGCAAATATCTACAAAACGTTCATCCATTGAAATATCCTTCAAGTTATTCAAGTCACTGAATACGCTCACCTTACCAAATTTCGTCACCCCCGTCAGCAAAGCGAACTTGATGCAGCCGTCTTTCGTTTTCAAAGCCCCATAGAAAGGCTTCAAGGTATTCCGGAATTGCTGTTGCAGCTCCTCATTGCCAATCGACTGCAACATCGGCTTGTCATATTCATCCACCAAGATAACCACCCGCTGACCGGTCTTTTCATAAGCACGTTGGATAATACCGGCAAAACGCAGAGAAAATGAGGTCTCTGACGGACGAGTTCCATATTTACTTTCCCAATATTCCAAATTATCATTCAAAATCTTATCCAGACTCTCCGAAGTGTCATACTTCTCGATATTAAGGTCAAGGTGCAAAATAGGATGTTCCATCCAATCTTTTTCAAGTTTCTCCACCGCCAAGCCTGCAAACAGTTCCTTCTTCCCTTGAAAATAGGCTTCCAAAGTAGAGATAAGCAGACTCTTTCCGAAACGTCGCGGACGACTCAGAAAGTAATAACTCCCGGTCTTTACCATCTGATACATCAAGGCTGTCTTATCTATATAGAAATAACCGTCTTGACGGATTTTCTCGAAGTTCTGGATACCAATAGGATATATTTTATTGCTCATACATGCTACAACCTTTTAATTATGCTGCATACAAATATACAGCTTTCATTCTATATTACAAAACTAGCAGTGATTTTAATTCTATGATAGAAAAAACTTTTGGATGAGCTATATTCAGGAACAGAAGTTGCAAGCGTATTTCAATTAGTTTCACTCAATACAGCAAAACCATGAGCAAAACCACGAGGAATAAAGAATTGACGATGATTCTCCTCTGTCAATTCTACCGCTACATGCTGACCATAGGTAGGCGAACCTTTGCGGATATCAACAGCCACATCCAGCACTGCACCCTTTACGCAACGTACTAACTTACTTTGGCTGTAAGGCATAGTTTGAAAATGTAGTCCCCTCATCACTCCATACGAGGACATACTTTCATTATCTTGTACAAACTTAATGGGACGTACCTTTTCGTCAAACTCCCTTTGCGAGAACGATTCGAAGAAACACCCCTTGTCATCCTTAAAAAGACGTGGTTCAATGATTACCACCCCTTCAATATTTGTCTTAACAACTTCCATACAGATTATCTATTCTTATACATATCCTCGTAATAGCTCTCGTAAGCACCACTGGTGATATTATCCATCCACTCCTGATTATCCAGATACCACTGCACCGTCTTCTCAATACCCTCTTCAAACTGCAGACTAGGCTCCCAGCCCAATTCATTCTTCAGTTTCGTAGAGTCAATAGCATAGCGTAAGTCATGTCCCATACGGTCCATTACATAAGTAATCAGTTCCTCGCTGTGTCCTTCAGGATTACCTAGTAATCGGTCCACAGTCTTAATAATCACATGGATAATATCTATATTCTTCCACTCGTTAAAGCCACCGATGTTATATGTATCCGCCACCTTACCCTTATGGAAAATCACATCTATGGCCCTTGCATGATCTACCACGTAGAGCCAGTCGCGCACATTCTCTCCCTTGCCATATACTGGTAACGGTTTGCGGTGGCGAATATTGTTAATAAACAGCGGAATCAGCTTTTCGGGAAACTGATAAGGTCCATAGTTATTCGAACAGTTTGTCACAATAGTCGGCATACCATAAGTATCATGGAAAGCGCGGACAAAGTGATCACTACCCGCTTTCGAAGCCGAATAGGGTGAGTGTGGATTATACTTTGTTGTCTCTTTGAAGAACTCATCGCCATATACTTCGTGTGCAGATATATCCGAAGACTTGCCTTCCGGCTGCGTCAATTCCAATGCTCCATACACCTCATCAGTTGAAATATGATAGAAGCGCTTACCCTCATAGCCTTCCGGAAGATACTCCCAAGTTAACCTGGCAGCTTGTAATAAAGAGAGAGTTCCAAGAACATTAGTACGAGCAAAAGTAAACGGATCTCTGATACTACGATCCACGTGACTTTCGGCAGCTAAATGAATAACCCCATCTATATGATACTGTTTAAAAATCTTCAGCATCATCTCAAAGTCACAAATATCCGCTTTTACAAAAGTGTAGTTTGGTTTATTCTCTACATCTTTTAAGTTAGCCAGATTTCCCGCATAAGTCAACTTGTCCAAATTGATAATATGGTAATCGGGATACTTGTTCACAAACAAACGTACCACATGACTGCCTATAAATCCGGCTCCACCGGTAATGATAATATTTCTTTTATTCATAAATTACTCTTTCCTGTACGTTCCACTTCCTCTACTACCTGCAACAAATACTGCCCATATTGATTCTTCAGCATCGGTTGGGCCAACTCACGCATCTTGTTAGCATCAATCCAACCTTGTCTAAACGCTATACCTTCCAGACAAGCCACTTTCAGTCCCTGCCGTTTTTCAATCACCTCAATAAAAGTCGATGCTTCACTCAACGAGTCGTGTGTACCCGTATCCAACCAAGCAAAGCCACGTCCCAGTGTCTGTACTTTCAACTCACTATCCTCCAGAAATCGCTGGTTCACAGTGGTAATCTCCAATTCTCCACGAGCTGACGGTTTAATGTGCTTCGCTACATCTACCACTTTATTAGGATAGAAATAAAGCCCTACTACCGCATAATTCGATTTTGGCTGTACAGGTTTTTCCTCAATGCTTAAGCAATTACCCTCGTCATCAAACTCCGCCACACCATAGCGTTCCGGATCACTTACCCAATAACCAAACACGGTAGCTTTTTGCTCCTTTTCTGCCATGTATACCGCCTCTTTCAACATGGTACTAAAGCCATTACCATGAAAGATGTTATCACCTAACACCAAACAGACCGAATCACTACCAATAAAATCCTCACCAATGATAAAGGCCTGTGCCAATCCATCAGGTGACGGTTGTTCTGCATATTCAAACCTCACGCCATAATCACTACCATCACCCAGCAAGCGCTTAAATCCCGGCAAGTCATGTGGAGTAGAGATAATCAATATCTCACGAATACCCGCCAACATCAAAACCGAAATTGGATAATAAATCATCGGTTTATCAAAAATAGGAATCAGCTGTTTGCTAATGCCTTTGGTAATAGGATACAAACGCGTACCGCTACCACCAGCTAGAACAATACCTTTCATATCATTGTATAATTTATATCTCTTTACAAATATTCCATAAGAACAACGCATTACCAATCAAGTACCTACGCCACATTCGCTTAGGTTCTTTTATCAATCGGTAGAGCCATTCCAACGAATGTTGTTGCCACCATAATGGAGCCCGTTCAGTAGTACCAGCGTAAAAGTCAAACACCGCCCCTACGGTACCCACATGACAATGAATATTCAATTTTTGCCAATTGCTGTAAATCCATTTCTCCTGCTTAGGAGCTGTCATACCAATCCACAACAGATCTGGATTTGCCTCATTAACAGCCGCCACAATAGCTACATTATCTTCCTGTGAAAATTCTGGTTTATAAGGAGGTGAATAAGTCACCACTTCCAAGTTCGGATAATCCACTGCTGCCCGTTGTTTAATCAATGCCAAAACATTCTCCGAGCTACCCATAAACATACATCGCCCTCCTTTTTCATTAAGGCGATTCATCTCAAGAACAAAGAGATCCCAACCTGCTATTCGTTCCCGCGGTTGGCTTTGCATCTTTAGCCATTTACAAACTTTTACAATACTTGCTCCGTCAGGGATAAGTACATCTCCTTTTATTAGCGCCTCGGCAAAAAGCGAATTCTTTAGTGCAGTGTTGTATGAGTGCGCATTTATGGTATTTATTAAGAGCTTACCCTGCGGCAGTGTTTTTAATTGGTCTACACTCTCTACAATAGGAAGTTCTTTCAACTTGATCATATGAATATCTACTCTAAAATATTATACCAATTTCTTAAGAATGTCACACATACGTTCCTCAAAACGTTGCAGCGTGAACTCACATTCAAATTTCATCCTACCTTTGCGCCCCATCTCACGACACAGATCACGATGTTCCATACAATAAGCCACTTTCTCGGCCAAAGCCAATGCATCCTTCATGGGAACAATATATCCTGTCTCACCTTCATCAATAATATCCACTATTCCCCCTTCATGACTAGCAATGCAAGCCACACTATGTTGCATTGCTTCCAGCAAAACCAAAGGGAAACACTCATTGTAAGTAGGAAGTATAAAAAGGTCTGCCTGCATCCAGTACATCTCCTTATCATTGCCATACTTCGCACCATGTGCTACCACTACATCCTCTAATCTATGCTTCTGCAAATAGGCGGCAAACTCCTCCTCGCCAATATCACTCCATTTTCCTACGAAATTGCACACAAAGTCATATCCTCTATCTTTCAAGATATGGCACGCATCTAGTAGCGTCCACACTCCTTTCTCCAACATCATGTTCGAGAGAAAGAAAATATTAAACCTGCTATCCATCATCATTAGTTTATATCAGGAATACCATTCGGACAAATCAGTACATTCTGCCTATCCACATATTTCCTCACATCCTCGTAAAGTGCTTCGGATAGTAATATCACCTTCACCCCTTTAAAAAGCCGTGGGTATATCCACTTATTAGGCCAGTGGCCTTGAAATGTCCTCACTCCCTGATTATGAAAATGGATCACCACCTTACACCCCATTCCCTTCAACATTTGTACAATAACAAACTCTTTATAGAGTGCAATTCCGTGCGAATTTGGCGTAACATATACCAACTGTGTTTTTATCTGTTTCACCATTTTACGTATAGATTTCAGCATTTCCAAAAACGAAATCAGCTTCTTCAGTCCCACTTTGCCGATATCCTTAATATCCTTGGCTGTGGCCAGATTGATATAATGACAATCGAAAGTCTCATTTATCATTTTACTATCATGAATATATTTCCCCATCATGGCCGCACCATGTACAGGCGGTGGCATGTGGAGAATAAAAAGAATGGATGGTTTCATTATTAATTGAAATTATTTTTGAGTAGATGTGCTATCTCACGACTGAATTTATCTGCACCTGTAGAATTTAAATGGTCTATGGTATGAAACAATTTCTGATTATCATAAACAGCTTGATTCAAGAAAGAATAATAAGGTATATTATTTCGCTTGCATAGCGAGTCAGTAATAACTAATGACTTCGTCTCCACCACATCGGCATACATAGGTGAAGTCACCATGGTTAACATTATTTGCTTTGTTTTACACACCTCTATAATATACTCCATCGCTTCCACCTTACGGCTATCAATTGTCACACTATTTGTATAGTCCTTTTTCTCTTCTTTCAAAAATCCCTCTAAAGGCTGAAAACCATTTGTATGAAAAACTCCGCGATCCTTCAAATTCTTCACCATTTTGAAGAATTTTGAGTTATAAGGATAGATGGCTGACCAACATTTGTATTTTTCCCAAGGACTTTTTATACTAATCACCTTCTGCCATGAAGCATGATGTTGATAAGGCAACAATCCTGATAAGCGATCATAATCCCCTTCCCCTACCGTCATGTCATAAGGTGTCACCTCTAATATAATCGCCTTCGGTGTATATCTATCCAATATTAGGTCCAACTGTGCCCGTTGATACACCAAGAAACAACCGCTACGTCCTGCATTGTAGCAACTTATGCCCAACGAGTCCTGTAATATCTCTGGATTATAATGATTACGAGCACGAGATGACCCCAGTATAACCAAATCTGCCGTCTGTTTATCAAGCGCTTTAGTCGTATAATAAAAATCCTCCCCTTTTTGATTAAAATACATCCATTTCAAGCCATAACCGACTCCTCTATCCGTCATTAGCAACAGGACAAACAGCAACAATGCTTTACTCATATATTTCATGCCTAGTTTACCCATATACATTATCGTTTAAAATTGGAAGTAGATAAATTGTCCACCATCAAACACCCCTATACTTAAAATCATCACCGATAAAGCGACATACGAAACAAAGCGGATAAATATCGAACGATTTTCTAATAGTAGGTGTCTTCCATTTCTTTCTTCAAACACATCACAAACTATCAGTACACTTATACCCATCAAACTATAGAGCAATACAGAGAGGTCCGGTTTATATAATCCTCCTGTAGGTATCACTATCTTACTAATAGCCAGTAACGCATCCCCTAACGTCTGTGCCTTGAAAAAAATCCACGCTAGCATCATCAGTACAAAAGTTACCAATATATTGAAAGCCTTTAGCCATCTATTTCCCTTCTCCAATCTACAATACAAGCGTACTCGTTCTTTAACAGGTTTCATTACATTCCCTATCACTTGAAAGAGACCGTTCAATCCACCCCAAATCACGAAAGTCCAACTAGCTCCATGCCACAATCCACTCACTAAGAAAGTAATCATTAGATTTATCCTTGTACGCCATTTACTACAACGACTCCCTCCCAAAGGTATGTAAAGGTAGTCCCTAAACCAAGTAGAAAGCGAAATGTGCCACCTACGCCAAAAATCCTGTACACTAGTAGCCATGTAAGGTCGTTCAAAGTTTACTATCAAACGAAATCCCATGATACGTGCACAGCCTAGAGCAATAAAGGAATATCCTGCAAAGTCACAATAAATCTGAAAAGTGAAGAGTATAGCGGCTACTAATACCGACATTCCTGTGTGGTGTGCAATATTACTAAACACAGCATCTGTATAAAGTGCCAATCTATCCGCTACCACAACCTTCATGAAGTACCCCCACAGCATCCAACGTCCCCCCTTCGTTATATCTTCTCTATTAAAATAATGCTCCGTTTTGAACTGTGGAAACAACTCCTTGGCTCTCCCAATAGGACCTGCTGCAATCTGTGGAAAAAAAGAGATGAACAACGCATACATACCCAAGTTATTCTCTAGTATAATCTTCTGCCTGTATACATCAATCACATACCCACATGCTTGGAAAGTATAAAATGAAATACCTACTGGCAAGAGTAACTCTATATGTGGCACCTCCATGCGGATGCCAATCAGTGAGAGTAGACTCCAAACAGAATCGTTAAAAAAATTGAGATACTTAAAAACAAATAATCCTGAACAGCAAAGTAATAGTGTACATGCCAAGGAGATTCTTCCTCTCTTATTGTCTTGGCAACTTACATACTTATGGATTATCTGTGCACCTAAATAGCTTACTAAGGTTACAAACGCTAGAAATAGACCATAGGTAGGGTTCCAATTCATATAGAAGAAATAACTCACTACAAGCAAATACCATTGTCTTACCTTATGCGGTAAGACAAAAAAAATCACTGCTACTATTGGAAAGAATAGTAGAAACACAAAACTATTATAAAGCATAAATTATAGTTTACTTTCGATTATATTCTCTATACTGTAGGCATTTAGCTAACATCCACCATGTTATTGGTGTATATTTAGCTAGATTCATCAACCTACCAATGGGATCTTTTAGGAAATACATACCATATTTTAATGCTTCATTGCGGCTTAATCCCAACCTACCAGATAATAGTTGGCAGTATGTAAGATTACGTGAGATACGTCCACGAGCTCTTAGAAAACCAAGAGGCAATGTAACAGGCAAACGCTTTATAATACGTTTCTCCCAATCAACAATATTCGGAGCATTATTCCAACGTATCATCATCTTATTGAGCCATCCCTGAGTACGAGCCACATCAACACCATCACTTACAAAAAGAATTTCAGGAATGAACCCCCATTTACCGTATGTCGCCACCATTCCCCAAAACTCTAAATCTTCAGTAATACGCAAATCTTTACGCATACCACCAATGTCCACAATAACTTCCTTGCGAATCACTACACTACCCGTACAAACATGCATATTGTCCGCCCAAAACGAGAAAAAGTCATCTAATATAAATGGCCTTTTATATTGCGCATAACAAATAGGAACTATGGATGAGCCAGAAACTGTTAGGTGACGCTGAGCCACATTCACAGCCACACAATCAAGATGCTTATCGAGGAACGCAACAGTCTTCTCTATAAAACCCTGCTCCCAATAATCATCCGCATCTAAATAGGCACAATAGCGACCTTTTGATAATTCCACCCCTTTGTTACGAGCCGCTGATGGTCCCGCATTCTGTTGTTGATACAATACAATATTTTTTTCAAGTCTAGCTTTAATAACCTCTACCGAATTATCCGTACTGCCATCATCCACCAATATCACCTCATAGGAATATAATGTAGTTTGATTGAAGATAGAGTCCAAACAACGTTCCAATAAAGGTACAGCATTATAAACTGGAATTATAATTGAAATATCCATTATAAACTCTCCTTGCTACATTTCATTAATAGATTATCGATAAAAGCCTTAGACTTCACCAATTCAGTCTCTTTAATACTATTTATATATGAAAAATTGAAAGGATAATCATAAGCAAACTCCCACTCTTTCTGTGAAGTAAGAATACAATCGTTTAGTCCAAAAAGTGTCATCAAACTTTGCATGCGCGAATTTACCTTATGCCGATGACGATTGAATACAAACACCGGTTTATTGAAAAGTATTGAAAATGCAGTGCCATGAAATGAATTTGAAATAAACGCCTTACAATGATATATCATTGATACAAATTCCTTCGGACCGGCTTTCATTAAATTCTTATCAGCATACAACAATGGATATGTATCAGCTATTGCGTAAATTTTTAGATTATGTCTACGAGCATACTCTTTTGCAAACAACTTCAATTCTTGGTTACCCTCAAAATCATAAATCAATAGATAATCTTTTGTGAAAGCAGTAGGCACCATCATTTCCTCCCATTGTTCCGCTGAAAGCAAAAACACAGGATCTAGCACCCATGTTCCTTCTATCTCCATATCTTTCAGTATTGCCAAACCATGTACCTCACGTACTGAAACAGCATCAAAAGTATCAAGCAAAGTCTTGATACGAGCTTTGTTTTCCGAATCGATATCCAAATAAGAAAAACTTGCTGCATACGAAGCCTTATATCCTTTCTTTACAAAGTCAAGATAAAAAACAGGATCACGACCTGCTTCATAAAACACATTCCAGACTTGGTCACTGCCTACCAAATACAAATCCGCTTGCGGAGGATTCTGACAAATAGCGTCACAAGAAGTATATTTTGTGGCAGTTTCCTTCAATACTTGATGATTAAACTCATCAAATACTCTTTTTCTCCCCATAGTCGTTTTTCTTTGTAGATATTTCATAATACGATAGACAAAACGCGTCAATGCATACCTACTCAACTTTGATTCCGGGTTTACCCACTTATAGTCATACTTACGGGTTAAGTAATCGGGCTGATAGTTAATAATTTCCACCTGATGTCCTAAATTTATGAGATATTGCTGTAAAGCATAAGCCTGCAATGATGCTCCATAATTATAAACATCATAAGTTGTTAGTGTATTAATTTTCATCTAACTTTAAGTTACATTTTATATAGTATGTTATGGATAAAATAAGAAAATTGGTACAACCCAAGAATCGGTTTGGAAATATGTTTATATTTACGGTAATACAAAATTTGGCTATTCAAAAGTAATCGTTGTTTTTGCTTTGAAAAAGTACCACTACTACCACCTTCATAATGAAGAACTTCTACAGCAGGATCAAAATAGACTTTATAACCTACACTTGCTAATCGCTCTGCCAATATAACTTCTTCAAAATATAAAAAAGTAACATTATCAAACATTCCAGCCTTCTTAAAGGCTTCTGCTTTTACCATCATAAACGCCCCACACACCCAATAAGTATAATGAGCCCCAAGTCGTAATGGCATAGTAGAAATATTTATATTTTTCTTCTTTCGAAGAAAAGGAAATAAGTTCCACCCTATAGTACGATAAGGTGACACATAGCGATCGTGTGGTGATTGATCACATTTGTCAACTCCTAAGATACGAGGTCCTATACACCCCATCTCATTATTTTCTGAAAGTTTGTGTGCTAGATAATCCAAAATATAACTTTGCTTTATCTCAATATCATCATTAGAGAACAAATAATAAGCAAAATTTCCAATTCTCTCCAGAAAGTTAACGCCTAAATTATTCCCCTTAGCATATCCCAAGTTTTCCTGACTCCATATGAGATATCCTCGGTTTGTATCATCCAGCCTTTTACACGGATCATCTACAAAAGTTAATTCACATTGAGTTGCTAACTCTATACTATCATCCAAAGTAGCTGCTACGTTTACTACTACAACAGTATATGATGTAGATAATTTAGAGAGTTGCTCTTTTATATAATTTCTTGTACCCTTAGGGTTACGATAGGAGACAATGATAACCCCTATTTTATTTTCCATATTTATTCCTATGATTAATAGCAATGTAGCAAGCGTCCATGATACTTTGTGCAGCACGTTCAGGTGTATGATGCGATACAATCTCACGTGACACTTCACCCATTTGTTTTAAATCGGCTGAACGCTTCACTATCTCTTGTAATGTCCTCACTATACTATCTTTATCTAAAGGGTCGAATACCCATCCATTTTCATGGTGCACCAATTCCGGATGACAACCATTATACTTTGATGTAGCTATTGGCAAACCACATGCCATCGCCTCAGGTACCACCAAACTCCAATTATCCTCCAAAGTAGGAATAATAAAACAATCTGCCGCTTTATAATAAGAAGCTATCAAGTCATAATCCACTGCACCAGCTAACATCACATCAGGAATGTTTTTAACAGTAATCAATTGCTTAATTTCACCCATTTGTGCACCATTTCCTACACAAACCAATGTGACATCACTCTCCTCCCTCTCCTTGAAAGAGCACCAAGCCTCTATAAGTTCTTTAACTCCCTTTCGAGGAATCAATTGCCCTACGAATAATATCATGGTGTTTTTGCAGCCTAACATAGCTCGAAGAGTTGAAACAACATCATCAGACGTTTCAGCCACAGCTTTACTCAATCCAACCACATCAGCTACCATATGCCCATGAGTCAATCTATTTTTCGGATAACCAATCTCTGCAAGATACTCTTCTGTCTGCACACCATTACAATCAATAGCATCAATCCAATGAGACACAAACTTACGATAAGCAGTACGTAATTTGCCTGCATTCCGTTCTGTATGCTTCGTACGTTCATAGCACATCACATGTGGTACTCCCTTTAAAAATCGTGTAACAAGAGCAGCATAAGTCCATTGCATAAATCCGTCAGACACCAGCACATCAGGTTTTGTTTGCATTACCTGTTTGATAAGACCTGGACTAAGAGGAATACGGATGCTGGAGTTAGCTTTTGAAGCATTATCCACCTTAGGTCTATTGCCGATCCGCAGTTCTCTTTCACGTGCAATAGCTCGATCTCCCAACACTGCTTTCAATTTATCCTGTGTGCGTTTTGGAGGGATATCTTTATAATATACTACCGTAAGCTGGTGACCACACATTTCATCAAGAGCTTTAAAAACAGGTATGCGATAATCAAGAAAGCTCCTAGTAACCCATGTTATTTTCATATTTTCTAAGTATTATAAAAGCAAAAGCAATTAATGCATATACAGTAGGTGCTACATAGTTCCAATCAGAACCGATAGCAGGGAAAGCATTACAGTTAACGATAGTAGCTACCATAGCAGGCAAGAGAATAACAGCATACCTATTGGTAGACTGAAAACGATAAACCTTTAAAAACCATTTAAATATAAAATTAATAAATATCACCACACCCACAATTCCCGTATTAACCAATACTGAAATGAAAGAGTTATGAGCAGAAATGACCGCAAGACCAATATACTCTACTATACGACGCTCACCCACAATAAGACCATTACCTATAAGCGGATTTTCGTCCCATAATTTAAAGGCAGCTTCCCAAATAGCTTTTCGCCCCGAACCATTTTCAATTTTTTCCATGGAACGCCCCGGGAAAAGAAGTTCAAATATAAAATCCTGAAAGTAAGAATAGATAAAATACAAAGTAATACATATAAAAATAACAATACCTATATTCATTCCTCTCTTATATTGAGATGACATCAAAATGACCAAACCAATAACAAATGAAATATAAGAAGCCGAACTGGTACCTATAACCAACATAAAAGCATTGTAAAAAATAAGATATTTCATCTCTTTAAAAGAAAATATCTTGTGTTTTACAGCACTCAACAATAGCAGTAAAGCAATCATAGAAGTCATAGTATAAGCATTAGTATGAAAGTAACTAAATCCATACTTTATGATTTTATTCATCATATCCATCGCCGTACTTGCAGTAGCCAATAACACAATGTATAAAAGAGCCTGCTTCAGACTGCGGATATAATAGATTGTTAAACAGACTATCATGAAACTACATAACACCTCAATACCTTTAAATAGTATAGTGCCTGCACTCCCAGCCCATAAAAAGCTGAGCGTAGCAAAAATATAATAGGCCAAAAACGGGAATACCTTTGATGAGAACCGACTTATTTTAGATGAGTTCTGAATAATTACAATCATTGACATCGAAATGCCTAAAAGAGCCAAAGAAGTCCCACTATCTACAGTTGTCGCATAGCTACCTACTTCACGTGCGACGTTAAAGAAAGTTTTGCGTGCAATAAAAATAAAAGTAATCAAGGTTAACGTCCATATCTGTTTAGGATACAACCTATAAATCTGTTTTAACGTCATTACAAATTAATTAAAATCAAACACGAAACTTGCCTGCTTTAGATATAACTAAACCAAACACCTTAGATAATGCTATAGGAATAGTTGTACCCAACAACACATAAAAAACCATCCATACATCCACATCGAATGATATGAAAGGAAAATCTGCTATTTTTTCTAAAGGATATCCATAAAACCAGCATTGAAACCAGTTTACTAGTTTAAAACCTAAAAAATGTAAGAGCATAATACTAAAACTGTATTCACCACATATTGCTATCCACTTTCCTATTTTGACTTTTTCCACTAATTTTGCCAATGAATATACCATTGTAGAGCCAATCATCCCAATAAATAATATGGAAACGGGACTTTCATTCTTAATATTATCAGGTTGTAATCTTCCATAAATGCCGTATTGCGTTAAAATGAGCATAAGTACAAAAAGTAGAATAAATATAACCACATTCTTATTCTACATTGACAATTTAGGCACAAGTTTACTAAATAAATAACCTTCAAAAAACACACCTGAAACTATCATATACTGCCAAATACAATAAGGACTTTTTAGATGAGAACGTATACACACACTACCCATAATAACAATTAATACAAATACAATAGCTCGTTTGTTAATTAAAGGCATATTCCATGTTGATAGAGAAGCAATTTTAAAACCTACTAACCCTATGATTGAGACAATGAGCATAGCTGGACAAAACCACATAGCTCCCATCAGGAGTTCATTAGATACCATCCTAATAGTTACATCAAATATTCCTTTTCCAAATTGTGCTATTGTTAATTCTGTGTCATATATATTCAAATGATAGAATATATTATGCAATAACAGACAGCCAATTCCAGCAACCACAAATGGAACGTAAAGTCTTTTCACCTTTTTCCAAATAAAGTCCATCGGTGTAACGACATATTTCTCTTTAAAAAAGAAGCCAGCCACAAAAAAGAATACTGCCAAATGATATTGATTCACAAACGCCTCTATTCTGGAATTAGTAGTACAATGCCCCAAAACTACACTAATAATAGCAATGCCTTTCATAATAGAAAAAGCCTGGTTATTCATTACTTTGTAGATTTCTTCAATTTCAATAACTGTACGCCTATTATACTCGGTAAAAACGATACTAACATAGCCCTTATTTTAAGAATAAAGTTCCATGGATGGTAATGCATAATATACCGCTTTGCTTCAGGAAAAACATTTTTCCACATCTCCACATTTTCCTTCTTGGGAAAACGTAACAATACTTCCTTGGATGCAATTTTCAGATAATTAATAAGAGCTGAAGCGTCACTTAAAAGGCCTTCAGTATAAAAATAGTGTTCTAACCTGCGAGTAGCCACTATGGCGTCATTTACCTTCTTCATAGAGAATTTTGTAGTTATGCTGTTTGCATTAACATTATAATGATAAAGACACTCATCTAAAAATACAGTTTTTGAAGATTGAAGCCTAAGTGGGATCAACATACAACTATCCTCCCACATCGAGATACCTTTCCACAAATCCTGCGAAGCAAAATCAAAGAAGTCTTTTTTTATCAATTTGTTCCACAAAGCACCATAGATACCTCCAAAAAAGAATGGAGACAATATAACCTCCCTACTGTCATTACGATGCAAAAAGGTACGCTCTGTTATACCAGCAATGCTATGTTCCCAAAATCCACATCCCACCACATCTGCATCTTGGGCTTCGGCGGTTTCTACCAACGTTTTATACATATTAGGATCCACCCAATCATCACTATCACAAAACCCTAAATACTCACCTGTTGCTTTAGAAAGTGCCAATTCGCGAACAGCCGACACACCACAATTGATTGATTGTTTCCAAACTGATACATTTCTATTGGGATATTCACTTACCACCTTATTTAAGATCTCAACACTTCTATCCGGAGAGCAATCATCTACAAAAATGAATTCCATATCTTCCAGCGTTTGCTCAAAAAGTGAACGGGCGCACCGTTCTATAAACGACTCTGCACCATAGACTGGTATAATTACAGAAACTTTAGGCATACTACAAACGGTTTACTAGAAATTTTAAAATAAAGTCTATGGCATTTACATCACCACAACTCATCACTGTTTTGAAAAGCAAATTCTTCCACTTATTCGCTTTGTACCGTATATCGGATTTTATATCTAATTGTGACCTAAAATTTAGGAATTTACAGATGAACGACAAGCGTTGTTTCTTGGTTGCTTTCGTTTCACCGGTATACATGGTTGTCAAAGCATAAAAAATGCCCGAAGCATAACCTTGTTGATAATACTTTCGAAATTCCTCGTTATCAAAATAGCGAGAATATTCTTTGTATAATAAATCAGAAGTCCTTTGATAATCAATGTAATTTCTTTTTCTATGCACCAATGAATTATCGTTTATCATATAATGATAAAGGCTGTCTGATATAATTTGAATAGAATGAACATGCCGACAATACATAAGCGTAAACAGTTCATCTTCGCGCAGCGACACTGTAGGATCAAATCGAATCCCCTGTTGTTCAATAATCGATCGTTTAAAAAGTTTATTCCACGCCCACCCCAATGCCTCTGTTTTATTCAGATATTCTATTGTTTTCGAAAGGTCTTTCTTTTCCACATATCCAGGAACTAACGAAAGAGTTCTATAATCACCCAAAGGCAACTCGCGAATGTATCCGGAAAATATAATATCACAAGAAACACTAGAAGAGACTACTTTGAAATAGGACTCATAAAAATCTTCTTCCACCCAATCATCTGCATCCATAAATGCCACCCACTCCCCCCGTGCTCTTTTCAAACCTATATTACGAGCCTTACTTACCCCCCCCCCGTTTAATATTTATTAACATTACAAATAGAGAGCTATCCAAGTATTCAGCCGCAATATCTTGAGAGTTGTCGGTACTTCCATCATTGACCAATATAACTTCAATATCTTTAAAAGTTTGCTTCATCACACTGTCGAGCGAACGTCGTAGAAATTGCGAAGCATTATAAAAAGGTATAATAACAGATAGTTTCGGAACATTCATATGTAATTAAAATTAATTAGTTAATAACCTTACGTTTCTTTCCTTTCAATTTCACCCATCTGTATAAAATGCAGTAAATTCTTGAATAGATAAAATAGAGAGGAAGAAATGAAATAAACAACAAATATTTCTTATCAATATTTTTTTTCACAATTTGAGCATTGGATAAATCAGTTAGATAGTCAGTCACTTTTTTATACCTGCTCACACTAAACTTTAATTCAGGGATAAACGAATTTAAAATATAGCCAAAGACAAGTTTTCGCCGGATAATATGTTCCACCTCATTAGATGCAACTAAACCGCTCACAATATTCATCGTCCTTTCCATGTAATCCGAAGAGGTAATTGATGTATTCATTGTAGAAGCAGAGTTCACATAATATTCATATACCACCTCTTTTATTTGAAGAAATTTCTTCACCTTCGTTGCAATGCCTATATTCGTTATCCAATCTTCGCCAATGACTATTTTATTTCGGATAGACAGATTAAAAATATCCTCATCAAATAATGATTTTCGATACAATCCACCCCACAAGAAGGGGAGCAGTTCATTCTCAAGCATCTTTTGAATATAACATGTGGTGTTGGTTATTTCAGAAATCAAAAGGGCGGAATACTTACACTGTCCGAAGCTATTCACTGTCATATAATTCCCTTTCACTACATCATAGCCTTTGGATATCTCCCTGTACAATTTTTCTAAAGCATTCAATGGCATTGTGTCATCGGCATCAACAAAACACAAATACTCTCCTTTCGCCACCCGATAACCATTCAAACGTGACGCATTCGCCCCCAGATTTTCTTGTTCCATTACTTTAATGCGACTGTCCTTATTCGCCCAAGTACGACAGATATTCAAGGAACTGTCTGGACTACCATCGTTTACTAAAATTAATTCAAAATTCCGATAAGATTGATTTATCACAGAATTTATACATCTATCAAGATATTTTTCCGCTTTATAAATCGGAATAATTATTGAAATATGGGGCATAAGTTATTATAAAAAAAAGAATAATTATCTTGAGCCTATCAGAAAGCTATAAACAATGGGAATAACCTTTTGAAATAAATATCTCATAATGTATCAGATAAGTATTCATGCCATCATAACACTTTACGTGTGTTTAAATAATTTTGTATACTTAATATGATCATTGAAATTATAATAGAGATAAAGAATATTATCATAGGAGAGAACCAATGATACACACTCCCCATAAGGGAAGGCATATCTTCCCGTATTAACCCTATGACAAACCCTATGAACGGATGACAGATATACACATATAACGAATATTTCTCACCCCATTCCGACATTATATTAGGTTTTCTCATAGGAGTGAATTGAGTAATCATCATTAGTGCAAATGCAACAAGAGGAGTGAAAACCAATATATCACCAGTATTGGTTATGCCTGACCTTTTAAGCAGGAAAACCTCTAAATAGCACATTATTACAGAGGCAAATAACACAGCCCAACTGCTTTTATTATCAAAAAAACAATTTATTTTAGTCTGGTACTTCCTAACAAGCATTCCCAATCCAACTGCAGGAAAAGCAATAGACAGATATGCAGGGAAATATCCAAGAAGGGCAAATGTTAACGTATCGCCTGTAACAAACATTGGCACTATATGCTTCCACAAGATATGAAGTGTAAACAATAGTGGTACCGCAATTATCAACACACGATTAAAATATGATTTACGCAACAAGACATACACTGTAATCAATACATACAAGTATGCTTGCAAATACCACAAGTGAATACCCTCAGGCAAAAATAAAGGAATACCCCAAAATACGAAATTCACTAAATCAATAAAATCTATCTGGTACATATCCGGTGATTGCATATAATGCAAAATCCATGGTATCATATAAAGCAATGTTGCAAAGAGCGTAATATTAAACATACGTCGGATGCCTTGGCCTACCCTTTGACGCATTTTCTCTTTATCCATATTATATAGGAAAAAACCAGATATCATGAAAAAGCAAGGCACAGCGCAACGCGTGAGTGGTAATATGAAATCTCGCCATGGTACATGAATGTGTATGAATACTACGAGCAGTGACAAAAACAACTTCAACACATCAAATGAATAATTTCTCATTTCTTTCTCAGCTTAAAAATAATTGCTCTATATACGTTATATAATACACAACAATACAATGCAGTCTTGATATGCCGATGTTTTATTAACTTATACACCCGGGCATGATGAGATCCAGCAAAATTGATTGGCTGTTTAAAACTTGCATAATAAGGATATATACGTTCTTCTATAAACGTGTATAGTTTCGCAAATGAATAAAGATGCTGATATTTGCGTCGACTATAGCGAAATATAATATTATGCATACTACTGGTCACTATATAATTTGCCGCAAAATTAACACATGGTGATCCTTCTGCCCTATCAAGATCCATAATGGCTTTATAGTTAATTTCATATCCCTCCATGTATTTTTCTGGTGTATGCAACTTTCCACTGAGATGAACATCCCCCCAATCGAGAAACAAGTAAGTTTTTACTCTCGGATAGTGTACCATCTTACGCACATACTGCATATATGTGGTAACGAAAAGTTGGTCTTCGTCAAGTGAGAGACGCTCGTTAAAGCGAACCCCATGTTGAACACATATAGAATGTTTAAAAAACTTTCCCCATGTTGAAAACATGGGCGTGTCTGTCTTTTGCATGCTTGTAAAAGCATATTTAATCGGTTCATTCGACTCAACTCTCGTCTTGAATGCATCTACAGCAAGAGAAGGCATATGTACATCGCCATTCACTGAACCAATTATCTGAAACGATTCCAAAATCCAATCCACATCAATTCCGTTCTCCAACTCCACTACAGATAGATGGTCCGAACATACAGCATCATCTGAATCTACAAAAGTCACCCACTCACCTTTGGCTTCATCTAATGCACGATTTCTAGCATTTGAGACCCCACCATTAGACTGATGTATACAACGAAAATTCTCATGGGTTGCACAAAAGATATCGCATATATGAGCTGTATTATCCGAACTACCATCATCAACTACGATTACCTCGAAATTTTGACAACTCATATGAGATATACTATTTAAGCAAAATTCAATAGACTGTTCACGATTATAAACCGGAACAATAATAGAGACTAATGGCATGAAATTGTGAAATTAATTTTAAACTAAGAAACCGTTTACTATACAGAAGTGCACAGCTTGGCTGTAGAATTGCTTTCGCACTATAATTCAAGAACTCCTTCAGAAATAGATTTGGATATTTTACCATAGAGTAGATCTGTCAACATCTACTTCATAAATAAAAACATATTTTTACTAGCCATCAAATTTTCAATCATTTATATTTCATCTAACTCATATTAATTAAAATTCAAACAAATGTTCTGATTTATACAATTCAACATCTACAGAGCTTACAACTCCAATTTGAAAAACAAAATAATCTTTAAAGTTATTATCCATCATCAATACCGCATTAGTCCCTGATACATTCCCTCCAACAAAACTATGACATCGAGTTACTAAATACAATGATAGGAAGTATTGCTTATTAATAGCATAAACATCTATGTTTCTTTCTTTATTGACATCTGCTAAAAATTTACCATCATTGCCATCATACTTTTTCTGCATATTAGGAATTAAAGAATCTCCAAAGACACGGCAAAAGCATTGATAAATCCGCGCATCTTCGGTAGCACAATAAACTTTACTTAGGTGGTTCTTTTCCATAAATTCGCGAACTTTAAAAATCATCTGTTCAGGTGTAGGTTGTTTAGCTATCCCAAGTTTTGGCGCATCGAAAAAGTCAGTGCCTCTACAAATACAGCCTACAGCTTGAGATAAGTCTGAAAAGACAGAATTGTGAACGTTTTTCGCTATATACTCTTTCATTTCCTTAGATGGGCGGATATATTCAACATATAAGGATTGTAAATGTTTCAATTCCTTCTTTGATAAAGCCGCGACATTCCACTTTACTTTAAGTTTTGGGTAATGACTGTCATAACTGAGAGTTGCTTTATAAGCCCCTTGAACATCATCAAGCACAAAGCCCATTGGCTGTTCAAAAAAAAACTCCCACACGTTCAACCCCTTTGAGAAAAACATACTAGGGAAATCACGCATATTAACTACTGGAGTCATACCACGTTGCAATGCATATTCTATATGACATAAAATTTGATAAACAATAGAAAAAAGTCCTTCCTCACCTTGATTGATTCCTATTACATAGAAATGAATATTACGATGTTTGTTACCTCCTATGTGGAATTGATGTTCAAAATCTCTTTGACGTTTAATCTGTTTTACAAATCGAATTATTCGCCACACTCTTCCACCAGGACCTAAAAGTCTAAATTTCATAACTATCTACTAAACAACCTATTAATATGTAAACACAATGTCACTGACCAACTATATAAACGACAAAATACTATAGCCAATTGACAATGGTTTGATACAATCAAAGAATAAATAATGACAATATGGCGATCCTTTATATTTTTTTTATACGGCAATACAGTTTGAAATAAAGGTTTCACTTTATTCTTAATGAAGGTCAAAAGCTCACCAGTTCGTAATATTTTAGCATGCTTATGACGACTATAATTAACAAGCGTCAATGTTACCATACCATTTACTAAATTATTAACGCTATAGGCTATATTACAACCCTCTGCTTGTTTATCAAAAGTCCGAAAAGCATTATAATTATTTAGAATAACATGATAATACTCTTCCAATGGCAAAATCTTAGATGACAGCCTTTTTCCTTTGCCATCAATAAGTCGATCAATTTGGATATAAGTACACATCATGGGATAATGTACTAACCGTTTAACATGACGAAGATAATCCAAATTAAAAATTTGGTCTTCTCCTAAATGAATATCCTCCCGAAAACGAATTTGATAATTAATACAATTTTCTCGCTTATAAAACTTACCACAAACAGAAAACATAGGAGTATCCGTTTGTGTAAAAGTGGTAAAAAAATACTTGACCGGAGAAAATGTTTCAAATCTTTCGTAACTTAAAGGTTTCATCGTCACAGCATCCTGAATTGTTTGTTTTTTGTATAAATTAGTAAATGATTCAATCAGCCAATCAATCTCTACGTTTTCTTCCATTTGCACAATATCAAGATGTTCCGATCGAACAGCATCATCAGAATCAACAAATGTTATCCATGTTCCATGAGCTTTACTCATCCCTAAATTGCGAGCTGATGATACCCCACCATTATTTTGCTGGATATAACGAAACTGTGAATGTGAGTTACAAAACTCCTGACATATCCGCGGAGTATCATCTGATGATCCATCATCCACCACTATTACCTCAAAGTCCCGATAATGCATAGCATTAAGACTCTCCAAACAGAAGCAAATGGATGATGCACGATTATACACCGGAACGATTATACTTACTTCAGGCATAAAAAACGACCATTTATTATTATAAATTGATTGTTTATACTAAATACACACTTTCCTAATGTATTTTCAACCTTATATATCGGTATGATAATTGGAAAGAAAGAATTCATTATTTTTTTCTTTGAAATTTACTTTTGATCATTTCTTTCATTTTTATTTTTTCATGAGCATTCAATCCTAAATAAAAAATGGATAACAATTCACATATTACACACGAAAAACAAACAATAAAAAATGAATATATTGAATTAAAAGATACTGTAGAATAATTCACTAATATAGGAATAATTGCCCCTATTGACACAACCCCTAATGGGTATAAAACCCCTTGTTGTAAAAATTTCATCGCTTTGAATTCAGGAATATACAATTTAACCAGATAAAGATTATGTAATCCAGCCACTATTGTAATAAAAATATTGACCCAAAAAGGTGTAGTAGGAGAATAACCCATTTTTAAAAATAAATAGGTTAAAGGAAGAGTAAACAGAAATATACTTCCTGTAATAAAACTAATTCGCTTCATTTTTCCCGTAGCATGAATAATCATATTTAAAGGTGTATTAAGCAAATCAAACCAATTAACCACAATAGCTAGTTGACAAAATACGAATGCATAATCAGGTACTTCTTTCAGCCAAATATTCATCACAAAATTTACTTTCAGTAATGCTGGAAAGGATATGACAAAAAGCAAAAAAAAAGAAAACTTAGCACATCGAGTAGCTAATAGCTGAACTTGCAGATAATTTTCTTGTGCGTAAAATTTCACTATTTGAGGTTGAATTGCTGTTGTAAAATTACGAGAAAAACCTAAAATGGCATTTAAAATTTGCTGTGATACTCCAGTAGCAGCATTGATAGCTGGTCCCCAAAACATATTCTGCAAAATATTAATACCCTGTCCTCTGAACATTACACACATATTACCATAGACATCACAACCAGAAAATAGCAACAATGGCTTAAGCAACTTCTTATCGCTAGTAATACGCCAACGACATTCTTCAAAATGTTTAGTGCCATAATAGCGATATGCCATCATCATACCACCCGAAAGAATAAAAAATAAGACACCATAAGTAATTAGCTTATCAAAAGGAATCCATTGTAAAAGAAAAACAATACCTAACTTCAAAAAAACATCTGCAATTCCAAAGTAAGCATACACATCCATTCGCTCATGTGCTATAAGTACAGCATTATAGGGAACTTGTGTTATCATCAACATACAGCTCAATACAGATAATTGAAAAATGATACGTGCCGCAAACATCCTATTTTCGGGTATGACCAATTTAGTTTCTAAAATCCAAACGCCAACAGTTTCACAAAGAACGAAAATAACAAAAGCCAATACGATATGAACGGTAAGCGCTGCACTAAAGGTCTTCTTTAGCTTTTCCATATCATTCAAACCTAAATCAAAAGTGAGAAAACGTGAGGTAGCACCTGCTAAAGATGTATTGATAAAGGTAAACATACCTGCTACACCAGCTACTACATTATTTATACCAAAATCAGTAATACCCAAAACATCAAGAATAACACGACTAGTATAGAAAGAGACAAACATACTAAATAACATGCGTACGTACAGCATCAATGTATTCTTAATTATTCTTTTATTGTTTTGTGAATTATCCATTATTACATCACTATTAATTCAAATTTAAGACACTTATAAAAGTACTATAAATGATTCCTTTAATTTTAAAATGTTTAGACTATTTATCTGTAACAAAAAAGTATTTGGAATAAAAGATTCAAGTCCCTCACAGCTGTTAGAAACAACTATAAAAAACCATTCAAGTAAGTTCCTGTGAATAAGCCCACAACTTGACCATATTAATCACTATTCTTCCTTTACTGTATGTTCTCCATAACCGTAACCATAACCATAACGCTTACCATAACCATAATACTTGCCATACTTACCGTAACCATAATAATAACCATATTTCTTCTTCTGAAAATCCAACCCGTTAATCACCGTACAAAGATTGGAAAGTTTGTTATTTTCAGCCAGTTCGTTAATCAGCGTAAACTCTGCTTTACGAGTATAATCAGCACGGCAGACATAAACAGATAAGTCAGCCACACGGCCTATAAGCAAAGTATCAGTCACCATACCAACAGGTGCGGTATCCAGTATCACATAATCAAAATTCTTTTTCAACGTTTCAATCGCCTTATCCAAGCCATCACGAGCCAATAATTCTGTCGGATTAGGAGGAACCGTACCACCGGGAAGAATATACAAACTCTTGCTGACATCAGAAGCCTGAACGAGATCCATCAGATTCTTTTCAGGATTCGACAGATATTGAGTTATACCCTGTTCTTTTCGAGAAATATTAAAAACTTTATTCAAACCAGGTTTACGAATATCAAGACCGACAATAACCACTTTCTTTCCTAATAAAGAAAGACTGATAGCAAGATTTACTGATATAAATGATTTACCTTCACCACTGACCGTTGATGTCACTAATATTACCTTCTGACCGTTCCCCAACATAAACTGCAAATTCGTACGTACATTACGAAAAGTCTCACTCATCAGATTATTCTGATTCTCAAATACGGCTATGGAGCCGTTCTTCTCCCCTGTTAAAGGCACATCTCCTACAATAGGTAGACGAGTCAATTTCTCCACATCACCACGACCTTCAATCTTGAATTTAGTAAAACTGGTCAGGAAAATGATGCCGATAGGCAAACCTACTCCCAACACTAAAGCAATCATATAAATCATTTTAGGTTTCGGAGATACCGGGCCGCCTTCAGCTACTGGCTCATCTATAATCTTTGCATTATTTGCCGTAGCAGCTAACATAATAGCATTTTCTTCACGTTTCTGCAAAAGCATCAGATAAAGTCCCGCCTTAATCTCTTGCTGACGGGCAATACTTACATACTGTCTTTCCTGTCCCGGAGCATCACTGATACGACGAGAAAAACGACTAGCTTCACGATCCAAATCAGCCTTGACTATAAGCAACCCCTGTAACGTTCCGTCAATAGCAGCTTTAACATTCGCCTTCATTGCACGAATACTCATATCCAGATTTATAATCATCGGATTGTTTTCAGTTGAAGTACGCAACAAACGTTTACGTTCGATAACCAGTTCATTATAACGTTCTAATTGAGTAGTCAGTCCATTGTCTGTTAAACCAATGTTACTAGGAAGCACCTCATATTCATTCAATGGATTATTGATATATTTCGCAAGGTCACGAACCAAATTAATCTGTGTACCATTCTCAACCCTTTTCTTTTCATATTCAGCATTTCCTGATACAGCTAATTGAGCATCACTGCTAATATCCGTCAAACCGGCATTCCGCTTAAATGTCTCCAGCTTTTCTTCCGTATTACCCAATTCCTCGTCTATAATCTTAATACGCTCATTAATAAACTCTCTCGTCTTTTCAGCCACTTCATTTTTATCATTGTTCGTATTCCGGTTATACATTTCCATCAGTTTATTGATAAAGTCCTGTCCACGCTGTATATTCGTATTAATTAATGAGACTGTAGCAACGGAAGTTGCTTTAGAGGTTGGCGCAATCGTTAATGCCCACTGATACCCCTTTGCAACTCCAAACGGCTGGCTAACTACCGCACTGATATGCCGAACCTCCTTCTGGCCTTCGACCTGACCGTTTGACAACGAATCTCTCAATGTGAACCCAAAGGTTCCTACATTGGTAGGAAATACTGCCGGTAACTTATCAAAACGCTTATTATATTCATTCAAACCCACTTTTAGATTCACATCCAGCCCACCATCGGAAGCCAGTTTCATGTCAATCAAAGCCGCATTTGAAAGTTTGTCCGCTTCTTGGGCAGTCAAATTCACCACGACAGGAGAGGTCTTATACATCTCTTGCCTAGGAAATTCATCCTCATCATAATAAGTAATATAAAGTTCCAAGCTATTGACGACCTCCTTGAGTATAGTCTTTGAACGGAGTACTTCTATTTCATTATCAATGCTCTGTGCTGAAGTAATGACTCCTCCTAATCCCAAGTTTTCTAAATCTGCCGATCCCGAATTTCCTCCTTTCTTATCATCCTTTATTATGATAGAAGCAGAAACCTGATACACAGGGATCTGGAAATATAAATATCCCCAAGCACCTATCAAACAAATCAAAACAGAAGCGACAAACCAAGGCCAATGGATTACATATCTGAAAAGAAGTTCCTGATAATTGACTTTCTCTTCATCCAATTCATTCATATTATTTTCGTACGAGTTTTCTTTCATTTTTGATTAATTTATTTTATGACTTTATTTTAGTATATTTAATAATAGACTTGCTATTGACAACAAAACTGAAACACCGGAGAACCACAATCCCGTACTAGTTCCAACATCCGAATTCTTAGCCTTAGTCTTATTAGGTGTCACATAAATTATATCATTCTGCTGTAACTGATAATAAGGAGACAATACCGTTTCAGCCTTATTCAAGTCTATAGTAATAATTTCCTGCTTGTTATCTTGTCCTGTCCGGATCAATTTCACATTATCACGCATACCATAAATAGTCAAATCACCTGCCATAGCGAGCGCTTCCAGCAAATTAATCTTCTCGTTAGAGACTACAAAGCTTCCTGGCTTAGTAACCTCTCCCAATACCGAAATCCGGTAATTAACAATACGCACAGTTACAAGCGGCGCTTCTTTCAAATAAACCTTCAACTTATCTATAATCAGATTTTCTATTTCCAGTTTAGTCAATCCACCTACATGAATCTCGCCTAACACAGGAAAGTTGATATTCCCCTGATTATCTACCAAATATTGCTGTAGAGCAGGTGACGCAGTTCCTTGTCCTACCGTCTTTCCCTCCGTTCCACTAGCAGTACCCGAATTTACCAGATTGAAAGGTGCAGCCAGTTCCGGAGTAGAACAAGATACGGCAATCGTCAACAAATCCTTGGGCATAACCTTCACACCTGTCGGACGAACACTCTGTTCTGTATCATTCACAAAAGCCGTATCCTGCAAATAAGGCACTTTCTTATATGATTGGCAGGATACCAGCAAAAAAGCAAGTAACGCACCCAAAGTCAATCGTTTCAGTTTTCTCATAACCACCTACTCATGTAATTTTACAACTATTGATTTAATCTTTATTCAAATTCCAACTCTTCACCTAATAAGCCTCTTTATCCCCGCGGATTACATTATACACAGTCTTATACATGATATATAAATCCAAAAGAAACGTCCAATGCTCAATATACCAGATGTCACGTTGCACACGTCCTTCCATCTGCCAAAGCTCCTTCGTTTCTCCACGGAAACCTGTCACTTGTGCCCAACCTGTAATACCAGGCTTTACAAAATGACGGACCATATATTTATTTATTAAATGAGAATATTCTTCTGTGTGCTTCAACATGTGCGGACGGGGACCCACTAAAGACATATCTCCTTTCAGGACATTAATAAATTGAGGAAGTTCATCCACATTCGTCTTACGAATCAGATCACCGATTCGGGTTTTACGAGGATCATGTTCTGTAGCTTGTAATGTATCACATTGAGCATTTACCCGCATTGAACGAAACTTATAACACCAGAATTCACGACCATCCTCCCCACTTCGTTTCTGCTTGAAAAAGACAGGTCCAGGCGAACTTATCTTTATAGCCAGTCCCACAATGATGTATATAATCGGGAAAAGGGTACAAAGGAATAGTAGCGAGCAAATAATATCAAAGCCACGTTTCATAATACGGTTCTCCAATAACTCAAGTGGCTCACGACGGATAGAAAGTACCGGGACATTACCTAACATTTCAAAATACATTCTCCGTTTCAAATAGTTCCGGACATTGGGAACGCTAAAGAAACGAATCAGATGATTCTCACAATAGTTGATAATCGGCACAATTTCAGCACTACGGGCGGAAGGAAGGCTACAATAAAGCTGATCCACCTTTCCCGCATTACGAGTCAAATAATCAACAGCTTCACATGGCTGTCCCAAATAAGCTATGTTCATAGGATAGCGGTCTGACGGAAAATCTTCAAAATATCCCAATACACGATACCCGGATGTCGGATCATCCGTCATGGAATGATAAAGTTCCTGCATATTTTCATGGCTACCCACCAGCACTACCTTTCGGACATTCTTCCCACTTTTGCGATAAAGCTCCAGAATAGATCGGAACGTCAGACGATAGGAAATGATAACGATAATGAGAACTATATAAAATACCCCTAACTGACGCAGATTGACACATTCAAAATGGAATATGTATGAAAGCCCAAAGACTATCAAGACAAAAGGAATCATATTCCGGGCCACCCGAAGCATAATTTGTTCCGGGCGGACCACCGGACGATGAAGGATCACTCCTGAACGGATGTTGCAAACCAGATAACATAAAGTCATCAGAGCCATGTTCTGGAGAAGAGGCATTGAATACTCAAATAGAGACCGGTTTTCCCAGATCGAAGTAAACATCCATAACAGCAAGTTCAATAAGATGATGTCCCCTAGAAGGACAAAAGATTTTAGGACTTTATTGAAACGTTGGACTTCCTGCATTATTTTATTATCAACTGATTAAATTTCTTTCCCATCACCCGTGTTTCTCACGATAATCAATATAACGGTCGACCCATTCAATTGCTTTGGTTCGAAATTCCTCTTTGGTATGACAGTCATAGAAGTAAGCCAAAAGACGGGTGAAATGGCTTAAACGAACGTCTCCCCTTTTATAACCTTTGCATAGTAGACAGCTTTGCCCAAGCCTATTTCAGCGCACATGGGAGCTATCTTCACACCTGCTTTCTTAAACTGCTCGGCGATGAAAAGACCGAGTGCTACATGAGAGTACTTTTTCATTTTTGTAATTCTGTTAATTGTTAAAGTTATTAAATAATACATGATTCTACCTATAACTGTTCTGATATGCCAGAACAGTTGATTTAAAAGCTATTCCTACCTTCGCCCCGCGTTTTGAAAATTCAAGGCGATAATCAAATAATTAGATACGTTATGACAAACGATTTTAGAATGTCTTATTTCATGCCTCCCATTGCGCCCATTAAAGACGAACACGGACAATTAGTTACTCCTCCTACGCTTATTCCCTGCTGCGAAGTCTCCGTAGAGCAAGTCTTTCAAATGATTACCTGCAACGAGAATCTCAAAGTTCTGACCGAACAAGTACGCAACTCCGAAGATATACGGACGGCAAAAGCATCACTATTACCATACGTGACTCCCTGTGGTACATTCTCGCGTCGCAGCAGCAAATGCCTCATAGTTCCTTCCCTCCTAACAGTAGTAGATATAGACTATCTCACCTCCTATCAGGAAGCAGTGGAGATGCGTAAGACGTTGTTCAATGATCCTCTTCTCCACCCTGTGCTCACGTTTATCAGTCCTAGCGGACGAGGCGTAAAAGCCTTCATACCCTATAATCATTTACCCATGGCCGATGACGCAAACTGTATTACGGAAAAAATGAAGTTAGCAATGTTATACACTGTGATGATCTATGGTACAGGAACACCTCCTCCTTTCGGAGAAAAGAAAAAAGGCGTGGACTTTTCCGGTAAAGACATTGTGAGATCCTGCTTCCTTTGCCATGACCCGGGAGCATTATTTAGAACCACCAACGAATAACCATAAATCATAAATTATAAATCATAAATCAAAATAATGACTGATATTGAATCTTTACGCCGCCTCACTGAAGCGGTTGAAACTGCAGGAGCGGATATTGCTCCTACCTATGCTGAATATGTACAACTGGCGTTTGCCATCGCAACAGATTGCGGAGAAGCGGGACGCGAGTTTTTCCACCGTTTGTGCCGGATGTCCGCCAAGTACCAACATGAACATGCCGAACGGATATTCTCCAATGCTCTCACTACCCGACACGGGGAAGTGCACCTGGGTACGGCTTTCCATCTTGCCGAAATGGCAAATGTGAAACTCTGTAATACGGAAGTTATGAACAACCGTAGAAATACAGAAAATACGGAAAATACACCATCCAAAGTTCTCACACACGCACACGTATATAATAAGGTGGAGAATGACGAACCGGACGAATCCGAAGAGCTGCTGAACGGTAGTGACCCGAACCAGCCATTGCCCACTTTCCCCGAAGCGGACTGGCCGAAAATCCTCTTGCTCATCATGAGCTATGCCACCAGCCCTACGCAGCGTGACGTCATGCTGCTCGGAGCATTGACTGCCATAGGTGCCAGCATGGAACGATATGTAAGATGTCCATACGCCGGCAAACTCCAGTCTCCTTGCCTGCAAAGTTTCATCGTGGCTCCTTCTGCCTCGGGTAAGGGAATTCTTTCGCTTATCCGTCTGCTCGTCGAACCTATCCATGACGAGATCCGCCAACAAGTAGCGGCAGAGGTCAAGGCTTACAAAAAAGAGAAAGCCGCCTACGACGTCATGGGAAAAGAGCGTAGCAAAGTGGAAGCTCCCCAAATGCCCAAAAACAGAATGTTTCTCATCTCGGGCAATAACACCGGAACAGGTATTCTGCAAAATATCATGGATGCCAACGGCACAGGACTTATCTGCGAAACGGAAGCAGATACTATTTCTGCTGCCATCGGCTCGGAATACGGACACTGGAGCGACACGCTCCGCAAAGCGTTCGACCATGACCGTTTGTCGTACAACCGACGTACCGACCAGGAATACCGGGAAGTAAAGAAAAGCTATCTGTCCGTCCTGCTTTCCGGTACGCCCGCACAAGTGAAACCACTTATTCCCTCGACAGAGAACGGTTTGTTCTCGCGCCAACTGTTTTATTACATGCATGGTATATGGGCATGGATCAATCAGTTTGAAAGTGGTGAAGCCGATCTGGAAGCTATCTTCACAGACATAGGCCTGGAATGGAAAAAGCAACTCGACCTGATGAAAACACATGGAGTCCATACGCTCCGGCTCACCGACGAGCAAAAGCAAGAGTTCAACGCTCTCTTTTCCGATTTGTTCTTCCGTTCGGGACTTGCCAACGACAACGAAATGAGCAGTTCCATCGCCCGACTGGCTGTCAACACGTGCCGTATCATGGCAGAAGTAGCTATGATACGTGCATTGGAATGTGATCAACCTTACCAATTCAAGAATTCTTCTATCCATCTGCTTACTCCTGATAAGGAGATTGCCACTGATAATATCAAAGACGGCATTATCACCCGTTGGGATGTAACGATCACCGCTGAAGATTTTAAAGCGGTCCTGGAGCTTGTAACTCCGCTTTATCGTCATGCCACGCATATCTTGTCTTTTCTTCCCTCCACAGAAGTCAAGCATAGAGCCAATGCCGACCGGGATGCACTTTTCGAAGCAATGGGCAACCAATTCACCCGTGCACAGTTGTCGGAACAGGCTACAATCATGAAAATCAAACCTAACACCGCTTTCGGCTGGTTGAACCGTCTGATTAAAAAAGGATTGTTTACCAACGCAGACGATAAAGGCATCTATACGCGTACGCACGTGTGCGTGTGTTAGGGAGACGGGGGTAAAAGTGTATTTCTTGTATTTTAATAAAGCATCGCTTTAGCGTTCGTAAAGCATAGGTTTAGCAACCATAAAGCACCGCTTTATCCCACACAAACCGCCTCTATTCCTCTCTCCATCTCCCACTTTCATTTTTCAACTCTCAACTCTCAATTCTCAACTTCTTCAAGGTTCTCCCAAAGCGTCCACAATCACTCTCACCTCCAACGGTGTGAATGAGCGACGCTTTGATTCGTACCCTAAGTCGTACAGACGTTGCAGAAGTCCGGGACATAAAGAAATCCATTTCTTCATTTTTCGATAAGCAGCAATGTCGGTAAGTGTCGGAGAATAAAGTTGCGCCAGTTCCATGCGCCCATAGGCACGTATTTTGAATTCGTTCATGATGAATAAGTTTCTGATTTACAGTTACAAAAATAACAAAACATATTCACATATCCTACGTTTTTCCATTGAATAACCGACCGTTACTGCGCATAATTGACAACAATCACGTGCAACTGTAGACTATTGATTTCTGCGGGTTTCAGGGTTGTATCTTTGTATCGTCGAAAGGGAAAAGAATCCCCCGGACACAATGTTTAACCCTTTTATTTATTGTTTTATGATTCGTTACAAAATTTATCAAAACCAACAGCAGAAAGGCCTGAATGCAGGCAAGTGGTTCGCCCGTGCGGTAAGCGACGAGACGTTTGATTTGGCCAAGCTTGCCGAACACATGTCGAAACACAATTCACCGTATTCCGGTGGTGTCATCAAAGGTGTACTTTCTGACATGGTAGACTGCATCAAAGAATTACTGCTCGACGGCAAATGCGTGAAAATCGACGACCTTGCCATCTTTGGTGTGGGCATCCGCAGCAAGGCAGCTGATACACTGGAAGATTTCTCATTGGAGAAAAACATCACTGGTATACGTCTGAAAGCCCGTGCTACCGGTAATTTGTCAACCACCAACCTGAAACTCGACAGCCAGTTGAAACAGCAGACCGAATATCAGAAACCGACAACTGCCGGAGGAGGTTCTGACTCGGGTGATACCCCTGATCCGAAACCGGATGGTGGCGGTGAAGCGCCTGATCCGGCTGCTTAAGGGATTCACCACAGAGGACGCAGAGAACACAGAGTCTTCGCTATCGGAGGCTTAATCGGAGTACAGAGCTGTATGTAGCCCTATGCGTACTTACCGGGAATTATAAAGTATTATCTAAGTATATTGACCAGCAAACTGGCAATAGATATCAGGATAGAAAATCCCGAAATCCACATTGTTGTACTTGTTCCGATGTCTGCGCTCTGCGCTTTGACTTTATTGGGAGTGACATACAGGATGTCATTCTGTTGCAACTGATAGTAAGGAGATAATAACAGATCCGCGTCATTCAGATTGAGTGTAACAAACTGTTTATGCCCATTCTGGTCTTCGCGGATCAATTTTACATTATCACGAACACCATAAATGGTCAAGTCCCCTGCCATGGCAAGGGCTTCGAGTACATTGATCTGCTCATTCACCACCGGATAAACACCCGGAGACGCCACTTCTCCCAAAACCGAAACTTTAAAACCGGACATACGGACTACTACCGTAGGTCTTTCTTTCACGTAAGATTTCAGTCGCTCCGTTATCAGGTTTTCAGCTTCGCGACTCGTTAATCCGTTTAAAGGGAGTTTACCTAAAACCGGATAATTGATATTTCCCTGGTCATCCAACAAAAAGGTACTGCCTTGTGCATTGAATGGCTGCGAAACAACCGGATCGGAAGTAGAAACAAGAATGGAAACTTCATCACCCGGTATCAGCCTTGCGTCCTGAACAGGCGCAACTTGCGTATTCGCCTGTTTCAAAATTTCCGCATCCTGCAAGTAAGGTACTTTCTTATAGGACTGGCAAGCCGAGAAAAAGAAAAAAAAGAATATCAGTGCAAAAGCACCGGATAATTTCGTATTCATGTGAATGGTGGATAAATGATGACGGGATTAGTTTTTCTCGCAGATAGCCTCGACATAACCAATAGGCATATTGACACAAGCACATCCCAGCATATTCAGCCGGACGGCAATCTTGCTTTTGCCATCGACATTGACCAGCTCACCAACCAGTCCGGTCAAAGGACCCTTGATGACACGTACTTTTTCACCACGTGCCAAAGGGGAACTACTCATACAAATAGCTTCTTCGGAATAATCGAGCATGAAACGGAAACGAGCCATCTGCTCATCGGGAATCACTGCCGGCGTGCTCTCACCTCGCATCACCATATAGCGACTAACTGTAGAAAGAGTTAGAACTTCTTTACGTTCCTTCGGATCGGCATGGACAAATACCATCATTGGAAGAAGAACTGCTTCAACCATCTTACGACGGTCACTCCACTGATGAATCTCCTGCTGGACAGGAACAAAATTCTCAATCCCCATTTTACCTAAATACTCGGCAACCTTCTTCTCATGGTGCATACGAACCAGGGCGACATACCAGCGTTTAGAGTGTGCTACGCCTTCCCCTGTCCCATTACTAGGCCCAGCATTTTCTGATTTTCGGTTTGTTAAAATCATGTTTTTTTACCCCATATGCATCCGTTACTTCTTAGGTAACGGATAAAATGCACTTTGACGGTATAGAGAGAATTTATACATACAAATGGGTATAAAAAGGTAAGAGCCTAATAATTAGTAAGAAAAAATCTTGAAATTAGGCAAAAGGAAACATAGAACATGAAAATACTGTTATTTCATGTTCAAGCATTTTTTATTCAAAAAATCGAATAAAACGAAAAAAATTAAAGGATTACTTGTTTACTATCTATGTTTTTGACTATCTTTGCGACAAATTTTAATTCCGTTACCTAAGAAGTAACTACTACTATTCACTATTGATTTATAGCACTTTGCAACTTTTTACTTGCCTGAATGGCTATTTTTGATGTAAGATAAATTTCCTTTATTTACCTCTGTCTGTTCCTTAAGTCCGAAGCCTTTCAAATAAGTTTGTGTGGTTTTTATGGATTTATGCCCTAATGCCTCACTGATCATTTCGATAGATACGCCCCTATATTTGGCAATAGTAGCCCAAGAATGGCGTAATGCGTACGAAGTGACAGGTGATTTTAAATGTAGGACTCTTGCCAGTTCTTTCAAATCGTTATTAAATTTCCGGAGGGCGGACTGGTATTCCCGATAAGCTCTTTCATCTTTCCGGCTCCTATCCCCGCGAAGAATATCAAACAGGTAGTCGGGACAATTCGGTTGGGGCTCACGCGTATTCCAGAGTCGGTTCATCTTCTCCATCGCGCTATCAAGCACTTCCACACACATAATAGTTTTGGTCTTGACACGTTTGTAACGCAGTACATTATTTTCAAGAGCCGACTTTTCCATATGAGCCAGATCGACGAACGGCATTCCACAGAGCTGAAACATCAGGGAAGCAATGTCCTGTGTACGGCGCAAACGTTCCGATTGGGGATCTTCATACAGAAGTTTATATAACTCGAAGAGAGGTAACGCCTTCTTTTGCCGGACATCGATCCCTGTATAAGCTTCATGAAACAGAGCAAACACATAGGGTGTATTGCCGGCTTTCACGCCACGATTATAGATACTACGAATCATACGCATATACGTAGAAACGGTATTGGGCTTTAAGCCACGCTCACAAAGGTGCTCCTCGTAAAGCCGCAAACACTCACGAGTAATTTGTCTGAACGACACATTACACGTACCACAAAACTTACTGAACGAAAAAATGGCACTCTGATAAACATGAGCCGTAGAATAACGTCCTTCCTCACGCAAACGACCGATGTAATCATTCGCACATCGGCTAAATCCTTTTTTGTTTTTCATTTACATTACTAATTAATTTATGTATTACATCTATATAATAAAAAGTCACCCGGCTTTGCCCATTATCATAACAGAACAAAGTCGGATGACTAAATTATGGCGATTAAGTATTAATTATACGTATGTTTCCAAAAGTTTCACATTACCTCCTACGGGAGTAATAGTGACATCCTGCGTCGTAGCAGGCAGCAAGATCGATTCTCCCGCATTGACTGTCAGTTCATTGCCTTCATTATCTTTCATCACACATGATCCCTCCATACAGATAAAGATCACGAATGAGTCGAGTTCCGAATAATCACAACTGATTTCTTCAGTCATGTCATACAAAGAAGTAGTGAAGTAAGGACAAGCCACCAATTCCACCGGTTCATCCTTCAAAGGTTCGTACTTCGTGCGATAATCATCCAATACCTCATAGTTGATGGCTTCACGGGCTAAATCAGTGTGAAGCTCACGGGTTTTACCATTCGCATCTTTACGGTTGAAGTCGTAGATACGGTAAGTGATGTCGGAAGTCTGCTGAATCTCGGCGATGAATGAACCTGCCCCGATACTGTGCACACGTCCGGCAGGAAGAAAGAACACATCACCCGGATGAATCTCGTATTCCTGCAATACGTCAGTGATCGTATTGTTCAACACACGTTCTTTATATTCTTTCGGAGTAATCTGTTCGGAAAATCCCGAACGCAACCTTGCTCCTTTGTCGGCATCTACCACATACCACATTTCTGTTTTACCCATTGAATTATGGCGTTTCTTCGCCAGTTCATCTGTCGGGTGTACCTGGATGGATAAATCCTGTTTAGCGTCGATAAACTTGATGAGCAACGGAAATTTGTTTCCGAAACGAGCATAGTTCGCTTCTCCCACCAATTCCTCGCGATACCTTCTTACCATATCAGCCAAGGTTAAACCTTTGTCCGGGCCATTCGCCACAACGGACTCATTGTCTTCAACGCCGGAAATCTCCCAGCTTTCTCCTACTCCCTTCAAGTCAGCGTTCAGATGCTTGAACGGAATAATTTTGTCGCCCCCCCAAAGCGTCTGCTTCAGAATGGGTTCGAATTTTAATGGATACATTTTTGTTTTTCTTGTTATAAACTTAGATTAAATTCGCTCGGATTGTTTCAATCCGGGAACAAACATACGAAAAATAGTTCAAATTTTAGACTATATTTAATAGGAATATTTGTGAGTAAGAAAGAATTTCCTTTTATTTGCAGGAAATTTTAATAATACCAGACATGAATAACACATTCCCAACAGAAGGGAATCTATCAGGGCTCAGCCGGAAAGATTTCCAAAAGGAGATAAACAATAAAGAGACTGATTTATTTATCCTCAAAAACAAGAAGGGAATGGAAGTAGCTGTAACAAATTACGGATGCGCCATTCTTTCTATTATGGTACCGGATAAAAACGGTAAGTATGCCAACGTGATTCTCGGACACGACAGTATCGACCATGTAATCAACAGTCCCGAACCTTTCCTGAGTACGACTATCGGACGTTACGGCAACCGCATTGCCAAAGGAAAATTCACCTTGTTCGGCGAAGAACATGAACTCACCATCAACAACGGACCGAACTCCCTGCATGGAGGACCTACCGGTTTCCACGCCCGCGTATGGGACGCTGTTCAGATTGATGAAGGCACAGTGCAATTCAATTATGTTTCCGCCGACGGCGAAGAGGGGTTCCCCGGTAATCTGGAAGTAGAAATGACTTACCGCCTGGATGACGAGGTGAATGCTCTGAATATTGAATATCGTGCTACAACGGACAAAGCTACAGTAGTCAATCTGACCAATCACGGTTTCTTCAATCTTGCCGGCATAGCCGCTCCCACTCCTACTGTCAACGACCATATCGTTACTATCAACGCTGATTTCTATACACCTATTGACGAAGTTTCCATCCCTACCGGAGAAATAGCCAAAGTAGAAGGTACACCGATGGATTTCCGTACTCCGCACACCGTAGGCGAACGTATTGATGATAAGTTCCAGCAATTGGTATTCGGTGCAGGATATGACCATTGCTACGTATTGAACAAGACAGAGAGCGGTTCGCTTGAGTTGGCCGCGACCTGCAAGGATCCGAAAAGCGGACGTCTCATGGAAGTATATACAACGGAAGCCGGTGTACAGCTTTATACCGGAAACTGGCTCAACGGATTCGAAGGCGCACACGGTGCTACCTTCCCTGCAAGAAGCGCTATCTGCTTTGAAGCTCAATGTTTCCCGGATACTCCGAACAAACCTCATTTTCCATCGGCTACCTTGCTACCGGGCGATGAGTACCAACAAATCACTATTTACAAATTTTCCGTAGAAGAATAACAATTAAAAATAACTAACCTAATTTATAAACTAACATTTTTTTTGAACCATGACACAAGAAAAAAAGAACGGTAAAATCATTGCAATCATTACGATGATTTTCCTTTTCGGTATGATTTCATTTGTTACTAACCTTGCTGCCCCTATGGGTATCGTGCTAAAAAATCAGTTCGATGTATCAAACGCATTAGGCATGCTGGGAAACTTCGGAAACTTCATTGCTTATGCAGTAATGGGTATTCCAAGCGGTATACTGCTGCAACGTGTGGGATATAAGAAAACAGCACTTATCGCAGTGGCTATCGGTTTCATAGGCGTAGGTATTCAATTCTTATCCGGTCATTCAAGCCCGGAAATGGCTTTTGCCGTTTATCTGATCGGTGCATTCGTTGCAGGTTTCTCCATGTGTCTGCTTAACACGGTCGTAAACCCGATGTTGAACAAACTTGGAGGTGAAGGCAACAAAGGAAATCAACTTATTCAGGTCGGTGGATCTTTCAACTCTGTAATGGCTACCATTACTCCGATGTTTGTAGGTATCCTTATCGCCGGTTCTATCGAAAAAGCGACTATCTCTCAGATATTCCCTGTGATGTATACCGCAATGGCTGTATTTGCTTTTGCATTCTTTGTTCTCCTGTTCGTACATATACCGGAACCCAATGCCGCTACTTCAACAGAACCTATTGGAAAATTGATGAAAGGCGCTTTGAAATTCCGCCATTTCATCTTAGGAGCTATTGCAATCTTTGTATATGTAGGTATTGAAGTGGGTGTGCCGGGTACTTTGAATTTGTTCTTGACAGATTCTGTAGAAAAAGGTGGAGCAGGTATAGCGTCTACAATCTCAGGATTCGTAGTAGGAACTTATTGGTTCTTAATGTTGGTCGGACGTCTGGCCGGTGCTTCACTAGGTGCCAAAGTCTCCAGTAAAGCTATGCTTACATTTACTTCCGGCTTAGGCTTGATCTTGGTAATCCTTGCTATCTTCTCATCTACTGAGACATTAGTGAATCTTCCTGTACTTCAACAAAGCGAAACGGGTGGTTTGTCTTTCGGATTTGCCGAAGTGCCTATTAACGCCATGTATCTAGTTTTAGTCGGACTGTGTACTTCCATTATGTGGGGTGGTATCTTTAACCTTGCAGTAGAAGGACTGGGCAAATATCTTGCTGCAGCTTCCGGCTTATTCATGGTATTGGTTTGCGGTGGCGGTATCCTTCCTGTCATTCAGGGTATAGTTGCCGATATCGCAGGTTTCATGCCGAGCTACTGGGTTATTATCGCCGCTCTTGCTTATCTGCTGTTCTACGGTCTGGTAGGTTGCAAGAATGTAAACAAAGACATTCCTGTGGAATAATAATATACTAATTTATTCATCTTTAAAATATCAATATCATGGATACAGAATATGTAAGAAGTCGCTTTATCAAACACTTTGACGGAACTACTGGTTTTTTATATGCTTCTCCGGGCCGTATCAACCTGATCGGTGAGCATACCGACTACAATGGCGGATTCGTTTTTCCGGGTGCAGTAGACAAAGGTATGATTGCAGAAATCAAACCGAACGGTACTGACAAAGTAAGAGCGTACTCTATCGACTTGAAAGATTATGTAGAATTCGGCTTGAACGAGGAAGATGCTCCCCGTGCAAGTTGGGCAAGATATATTTTCGGTGTTTGCCGTGAAATGATCAAACGTGGCGTTGACGTAAAAGGATTCAATACGGCTTTCGCAGGTGATGTGCCTCTGGGTGCAGGTATGTCTTCTTCGGCTGCTTTGGAAAGTACATACGCTTTCGCATTGAACGAATTGTTCGGTGACAACAAGATAGATAAATTTGAACTGGCTAAGGTCGGTCAGGCTACAGAGCATAATTATTGTGGCGTGAACTGCGGTATCATGGACCAATTCGCTTCCGTATTCGGTAAAGCCGGCAGCTTGATCCGTCTGGATTGCCGTTCATTGGAATATCAGTATTTCCCGTTCCATCCGGAAGGTTACCGTCTGGTGTTGATGGATTCAGTTGTCAAGCACGAATTGGCTTCTTCCGCTTACAACAAGCGCCGCCAAAGTTGTGAAGCTGCCGTTGCCGCTATCCAGAAGAAACATCCGCACGTAGAATTCCTGCGTGACTGTACGATGGAGATGTTGGAAGAGGCTAAAGCTGAAATCAGTGCCGAAGACTATATGCGTGCAGAATACGTAATCGAAGAAATCCAACGTGTATTGGACGTTTGCGATGCTTTGGAAAAAGATGATTACGAAACTGTAGGTAAGAAGATGTACGAAACTCATCACGGCATGAGCAAGCTGTACGAAGTAAGCTGCGAAGAACTCGACTTCCTGAACGACTGCGCTAAAGAATACGGTGTAACCGGTTCACGCGTTATGGGTGGCGGTTTCGGTGGTTGTACAATCAACCTTGTCAAGAACGAATTGTATGACAACTTCGTTGAAAAGACCAAAGCTGCGTTCAAAGCTAAATTCGGCAGAAGCCCGAAAGTGTACGATGTAGTAATCGGTGACGGTTCTCGCAGATTGGAATAAAAGACCATCCGGTTGTATCAGATAATTATGTAGGGCGGCTTTCCGTAATGGAGAGTCGCCCTTTTATATACCAAAATCATTTATACAATGATGAAGGAGAAATTATCGGAGAAAACCGTTTTTCGATGAAAGGACATGAGTCATCAGGAACTAATAAATTATTTGACTTAGCGGCTTTAGTTATCGGCCAATTGGATTTTGGTTATCCGTTAATTGTGGATGAACTTGATTCCAAGCTTCATCCGTTACTAACCCAACATATAATTAAAGATTAAAGCACAGAGACAGGCGAATCCGACACAGCCACACCGATTGACTTTCCGGGAATCGTCTTATGTTCCACCGTCACATACCAGTAAAACTTACCGTCCCGTTCAATGGACCTGACTTGCCCATGCTTCCCCCTTTGCCCAACTGAAATCTTTCGCTTTCAAAGGAACGGGATGCTCCGTCCATGTCTTCAAGTCGGGAGAAGAAAAGACACACCACTCATTGATTAAATAATGCTCATTGGGAGGGGGACACTCATCGTGTCCGCCATAAATATACACTTTCCCATCATGTACCATAGCAGCGGGATCACCTACATACTTATATTTTATAATGGGGGTTCCATTCGCAACAAACGTAGTATCATTCTGCGCCGACAGCCCGGTAAAGGCTGCCAGCACAAATGATAAAACAACTAATCTAACCCCAACCAACCTTGCTTTATTAAAACGAATCATGTTATCCTTTATTTCTTCGTAAATTTATAAACAGCGAATGTGTTCGGCTCCAGCTCGGCAGTAAACACGTGGCCCTGAATAGACACGGGTGTTTCCTTTGGAGTGATGGCAAAAGGCTGTTCAAGCGTATTATCCTTGTCCAAATCAAGTGAGCGAAGCTTGATGCAACGGCCGTCAGATAATACGTTTTGTTTCTTCAAGCCTTCAAATTTCAACGAAACCGGTTGAGCCGTATCGGAAGTATTGGCTACTTTTACGATAAGCTCATTCTTATTCTTGTCGTACACCGCACTGGCGAAAAGCCCGTTCTGTCCTTCAGCTCCCGTCACATTTCTCTTGTTCATGGTAAGCGGAAGAACATTGGTCCCCTTATTATGGGCAAACAACTGTTGCACATAGTAGCTTACAGTGCGTACGGAATTCAGATTGTCGAACCAGATCATGTCCGGACGCCATTGCCATCCTTCCACATGAGCGAAAAGCGGAGCGTATGTAGCCATATGGACAATATCGGCATTACGTTCCAAACCGGTCATAAAGGCAGCCTCGAGCAAGGCTGCGTGGAAATGATTCCATTTCTTACCTTTACCGTGACAAGCATATTCGCCGGCAAAAACTTTCGGACCTTTGCGGTCGTAATTATCATAACGCGCACCTTGAGCCAAGAACCAACTTTCAGGGCGATAGAAATGCTCGTCTACCAAATCAGCTTTCAATCGTTTCATTTCAGGCCACAGATAATCAAATTCTTTTCCTTCGGAATTAGGGCCGGAACTACCTACAATCTTCATATCCGGATAAGCCTTACGAATAGCCTTTATGAACGGTTCAAGACGTTCCGGATATTCTTTTCCCCATTGCTCGTTACCGATACCGATAAATTTCAGGTTGAAAGGAGCAGGATGTCCCATATCGGCGCGCACCTTTCCCCATGTAGAGTTCACATCACCATTGGCGAACTCAATCAGATCGAGTGCATCCTGAATATAACCGTCCAGATCGCAAACGGCAACGTGCGCTTTCGGATCGTTATTCTGGTATTGGCAGGAAAGACCGCAATTCAAAATAGGAAGCGGTTCGGCACCCATTTCTTCCGATAACAGGAAGTATTCATAGAATCCCAATCCGTAACTCTGATAATAATCCGGATAGAAACGATGGGTAAAAGTGTACTGCCAACGGTTCTCGTTCAAAGGTCGGTTTTCTACCGGACCCACCGATTTCTTCCAGTCATAACGGGTATTCAAATCAGTACCTTCCACAATGCAACCACCGGGAAAACGGAAGACTCCCGGATGGATATCTGCCAAAGCCTGTGCCAAGTCCTTGCGAAGTCCGTTTTCATGTCCTTTCCACGTATCGACCGGGAAGAGAGAGATATGCTCCAGATCCACTGTTCCTTTGGAAGTAAGGAAAATACGAAGTGTCGATTTCGGCTGGGTCATACCCGGCTTCAAGATCAGCTGGTACTTCTTCCATTCTTTCGAATCGACTGTCAAGTCAGCGGTGGCAAACGCCTGATGTTCACCCATAGATTTGGTATCCACCAATTCAATCCGCAATGTTTCTTTTCCGTTCCCCTGCGGCAGACGTGCCCAAACAGAGAAACGATACTCCTCCCCTTTTCGGACACCGATACCGAAGAAGCCTTCGTTATCCAGTCCGGTATGTTTATGGGCATGTCCCGGATTGGAAAGACGCACATAATGCGGATTCCGTTCAAAAGGACCGTCGTCCATCAAAGTTACTTTACCGTAAGTTTTCCATCCCATCAGGTTCTGCGGAAACTCAAACGAGCGGTTCTTCACCAGTTCGGCGTACAAGCCACCGTCGGCCGCATAGTTGATATCCTCAAAAAAAAGTCCGTACATGGTAGGCTGGATTTCCGCTCCCAGTTTCTTTGTCTGTATCACCATTTCATTGGTTTGCGCATGAAGTGCCATTCCGGCAGATAAGGCCACTACAGCCAATAAATTTGTGTATCTTCTCATGGTTTTCAATAAAAAATTATATAGTTATTCTATTCTTTTTCCCCAGACAGAACGTCCCCGACTATCGAGTCCGGTAAAGAGAATGGTTTCCGTCTCATTCTCCCAGTCGTGTCCTGCAAAGATAATCAGATTTTCTATCTTCTCCGTACCCAAATCAAGCATTAACAGATAATTTTCGGTCAAAAAAGGCCACTTCCCGCTTGCAAGGACAAACTTTCCCTCCACATCAACCATTTCACCGTTGCAAGTACCGTCTTTTAATAAATGGAAGCGGGAAGAATCTGTCCGGCTTCCAACTGACGCTCATATCTCGGCTCCTGTACCCGTATGATCTCCCACTCCCCTGCCAGATCGGCTTCGGTGAAACGGCGTGACGGTGTACCTGCATACCTTTCGGGAGAAACGACCGGCCAACCTTCCGGAGTAAAGGACAACTGGCGTAAATGCAGCGCCATCAACTGATTCTGCGGAGAGAGGCGTCCCTGATGTGCCAGATAGTAATTTCCTTCCCCATCGGAGATCAGTGTATTTGTTCATCAATCATGGTACAAAAATACGCCCCGTTACACTAATCACAGGTGGACATACGAACACATAGACCGATATACATTCGCAACCGAATATTTTTCCTTCATCAGAAAAATATTTTTTTTATATCCGCCCTTTTATATATAATAATAAGGTATAACAATAAGTGCATTTTTTACGTTTTATGTTGCATAACATACATCAGTGTATTGAACACACCGAAACAAAGTGTTACTTTTACACCCGAATTAAGATAATCAACTCATTTACATAAAAAATATAACCATGAAAAAACATTTTCTACTAGCAGGATTTGCCGCACTTATGCTCTTTGCGTGCAATAACAAGCCGGTTTCCGAGCTGACTCTATCAGGTCTTGATCCGGCAAAATTTCAAACAGAAGTAAATAATACCCAAACCAATCTTTATACTTTAAAGAATAAAGCAGGCATGGAAGTGTGCATTACTAATTTCGGAGGTCGTATCGTGTCTATCATGGTACCGGACAAAAACGGAAAGATGCAGGATGTAGTTTTAGGCTTCGATAGTATTGCCGACTACATCAATGTCCCCAGCGACTTCGGTGCTTCCATCGGACGTTATGCCAATCGTATCAATCAAGGACGTTTTGTTCTTGACGGTGATACCATCCAGCTACCACAAAACAATTTCGGGCACTGTCTGCACGGAGGTCCCAAGGGATGGCAATATCAAGTATATGAGGCAAATCTTATTGATCCGATGACATTGGAACTAACCCGTATCTCACCCGACGGTGATGAAAATTTTCCAGGTAATGTAATAGCCAAAGTCACTTACACACTGACAGAAGACAACGCTATCGATATTAAATATAGCGCAACTACCGACAAAAAGACGATCATCAACATGACCAACCACTCTTATTTCAACCTGGCCGGTAATCCGTCGAAAGCCTCAACCGACAATATTCTGTATGTGAATGCAGACTACTATACTCCGGTAGACAGCACTTTCATGACAACAGGTGAAATTGCCCCGGTAAAAGATACTCCGATGGACTTCACGACTCCGAAAACAGTAGGGCAAGACATCAGTAACTATGATTTTGTCCAGTTGAAAAACGGAAACGGTTATGACCACAATTGGGTACTGAACACTAAGGGAGACATTTCGCAGGTAGCTGCCAAACTGACTTCACCGGAAAGCGGTATCACTCTGGAAGTATATACCAACGAACCGGGTATCCAGGTTTATACAGGTAACTTCCTCGACGGTACTGTAACCGGAAAGAAAGGGATCGTTTACAATCAACGTGCTTCCGTATGTCTGGAAACGCAACATTATCCGGACAGTCCCAACAAAGTTGATTGGCCTTCAGTAGTTCTGGAACCGGGACAAACCTATAACAGCGAATGTATTTTCAAATTCTCAGTAGAGAAATAATATTAACTTATAAATCATATTTATTGTGGAAGCATTAGATTGGGGGGTAATCGGCGTCTTTTTTTTGGCGCTGATCGGTATTATTGTTTGGGTAGTCAGACAAAAACAAAATGACTCGGCAGATTATTTCTTAGGCGGACGTGACGCAACTTGGCTCGCAATCGGAGCCTCTATCTTCGCATCAAACATCGGTTCGGAACACTTGATCGGACTGGCAGGAGCCGGTGCATCCAGTGGTATGGCTATGGCACACTGGGAAATTCAAGGATGGATGATCTTGATTCTGGGATGGGTGTTCGTTCCATTCTATACACGAAGCATGGTATACACAATGCCGGAATTCTTGGAACGACGTTATAACCCACAGTCACGTACGATCTTATCTGTTATTTCTTTAGTAAGTTATGTATTGACAAAAGTAGCTGTAACAGTCTATGCCGGTGGTTTGGTATTCCAACAGGTATTCGGTATCAAAGAACTTTGGGGAATCGACTTCTTCTGGATTGCTGCAATCGGATTGGTAGTTCTGACAGCACTTTATACTATCTTCGGGGGTATGAAATCCGTATTGTATACTTCTGTACTCCAGACTCCTATCCTTCTGCTTGGTTCGTTGATCATCCTCGTGCTTGGTTTTAAAGAATTGGGTGGCTGGGACGAAATGATGAAAGTTTGCGGTGCGGTAACTGTAAATGATTACGGAGATACAATGACTAATCTGATCCGTAGTAACGATGATCCGAACTTCCCTTGGCTGGGTGCTTTGATCGGTTCCGCCATTATCGGATTCTGGTATTGGTGTACTGACCAGTTTATCGTACAGCGTGTACTTTCCGGAAAGAATGAAATGGAAGCACGTCGCGGTACCATCTTCGGTGCTTACCTGAAACTGCTGCCTGTCTTCTTGTTTCTTATTCCGGGTATGATCGCATTTGCATTACATCAGAAATATATCGGTGCCGGTGGTGAAGGATTCCTTCCGTTACTGGCTAACGGAACAGCAAATGCCGATGCCGCTTTCCCCACTTTGGTCGCTAAATTGTTGCCGGCCGGTGTGAAAGGCCTGGTTGTATGCGGTATCCTTGCAGCTTTGATGAGTTCTTTAGCTTCTTTGTTCAACTCATCCGCCATGTTGTTTACTATTGACTTCTACAAACGTTTCAGACCGGAGACTCCGGAAAAGAAACTAGTAGGTATCGGCCAGATTGCAACAGTTGTAATTGTAATCTTAGGTATCCTTTGGATTCCTATCATGCGTAGTGTAGGTGATGTTCTTTATACTTATTTGCAGGATGTTCAGTCTGTATTGGCTCCGGGTATCGCAGCCGCTTTCTTATTGGGTATCTGCTGGAAGCGTACTTCCGCTCAAGGTGGTATGTGGGGATTGATAGCCGGTATGGTTATCGGCTTAACTCGTCTGGGTGCTAAAGTATATTATAGCAATGCCGGAGAAGTGGCAGACTCTACATTCAAATATCTGTTCTATGATATGAACTGGCTGTTCTTCTGCGGATGGATGTTCCTGTTCTGCATCATTATCGTAATCGCAGTCAGCCTGGCTACAAAAGCTCCGACAGCGGAAAAGATTCAAGGCTTGGTATTCGGTACGGCTACGAAAGAACAAAAAGCGGCTACACGTGCAAGTTGGAATCATTGGGATATTATCCATACAGCAATTATCCTGGCTATTACCGCAGCTTTCTACTGGTATTTCTGGTAACAATTAATTAACTAATATAAAAAAACGATGAACAATTATTATAGCTCGAATCCTAGCTTTCATGTAGGCATTGACTGCATCATTTTTGGATTTAACGATGGTGAATTAAGTCTGCTACTGCTGAAAAGAAATTTTGAACCTGCAATGGGCGAATGGTCTTTGATGGGAGGATTCGTGCAAGAAAACGAAAGTGTGGACGATGCGGCCAAACGTGTACTTGCGGAACTTACCGGATTGGAAAATGTGTATATGGAACAAGTGGGAACTTTCGGAGCGGTCGACCGTGATCCGGGAGAACGGGTAATCTCCGTCGCATACTATGCGTTGGTCAACGTCAATGAATATGACCGGAAACTGGTTCGGAAACATAACGCTTACTGGGTAAACATCAATGAACTTCCCCCACTGATTTTCGATCATCCTGCAATGGTGACAAAAGCAAAGGAGTTGATGAGACAAAAAGCTTCTACCGAACCTATCGGTTTCAACTTATTGCCTAAACTTTTCACACTATCCAAATTGCAGAGTTTATATGAAGCCATTTACGGTGAAACGATGGATAAGCGCAACTTCCGCAAGCGTGTTGCCGGAATGGATTATGTGGAAAAGACCGATAAAATAGATAAGCTATGTTCCAAACGAGGGGCAGCCTTATATAAGTTTAATAGCAAGGTTTATCGTAAAGATCCGAAATTCAAATTATAATCAATATGCTGGAAGAACTGAAAGAAAAAGTATTTCATGCCAATCTCGAATTGGTAAAGCATGGATTAGTCATCTTTACTTGGGGGAACGTTTCTGCCATCGACCGTGAAAGCGGATTGGTAGTAATCAAACCCAGTGGTGTAAGTTACGATGAAATGAAAGCAGAAGATATGGTAGTAGTGGATCTGGATGGCAAGGTCGTTGAAGGACGGCTGAAGCCATCTTCAGATACTCCGACTCACGTAGTACTCTACAAAGCATTCCCGGAAATCGGCGGAGTGGTACATACCCACTCTACCTATGCGACCGCTTGGGCGCAAGCCGGATGCGATATTCCGAACATCGGAACTACTCATGCCGATTATTTCCATGACGCTATCCCCTGCACGGCAGATATGACCGAAGCAGAAGTGAAAGGTGCCTACGAACTGGAGACCGGGAACGTGATCGTGAAGCGTTTTGAAGGTTTGAATCCTGTACATACACCGGGCGTGCTGGTAAAGAATCACGGTCCTTTCTCCTGGGGAAAAGACGCACACGATGCAGTACACAACGCCGTAGTAATGGAACAGGTAGCAAAAATGGCAAGTATCGCATACGCCGTTAATCCCAATTTAACAATGAATCCTCTGCTGATTGAAAAACATTTCAGTCGCAAGCATGGTCCGAATGCTTATTACGGACAATAATCAATTAAAAACTAGAAATTAAAAATTAAAGCAAAACATTATGAACGCATTTGATCAATATGAAGTATGGTTTGTAACAGGAGCACAGCTTCTGTACGGAGGTGACGCAGTAATCGCAGTAGACGCACACTCTAATGAAATGGTTAACGGGTTGAACAACTCCGGCAAACTCCCTGTAAAAGTGGTTTACAAAGGAACTGCCAACTCTTCCAAAGAAGTGGAAGCTGTTTTCAAAGCTGCCAACAACGACGAGAAATGTGTCGGTGTCATCACTTGGATGCATACTTTCTCTCCTGCAAAAATGTGGATTCACGGTTTGCAACAGTTGAAGAAACCGTTGTTGCACCTGCATACTCAGTTCAACAAGGAAATTCCTTGGGATACAATGGACATGGACTTCATGAACCTGAATCAGTCGGCTCATGGCGACCGTGAATTCGGACACATCTGTACTCGTATGCGTATCCGTCGCAAAGTGGTAGTAGGTTATTGGAAAGACGAAGACACACTGCATAAGATTGCTGTATGGATGCGTGTTTGTGCAGGTTGGGCAGATTCTCAAGATATGCTGATCATTCGTTTTGGCGACCAGATGAACAATGTAGCCGTAACTGACGGTGACAAGGTGGAAGCGGAACAACGTATGGGTTATCATGTAGACTATTGTCCGGTAAGCGAACTGATGGAATATCACAAAGATATCAAGGACGCTGACGTAGACGCATTAGTAGCTACTTATTTCAAAGAATACGACCACGATGCTTCTTTGGAAGACAAATCAACCGAAGCTTATCAGAAGGTATGGAACGCCGCAAAAGCAGAATTGGCTCTTCGCGCTATCTTGAAAGCGAAAGGCGCAAAAGGATTCACAACCAATTTTGACGACTTGGGCGACTTGGAACATAACGGTTTCGACCAGATTCCGGGACTTGCTTCTCAACGTCTGATGGCGGAAGGTTATGGTTTCGGCGCCGAAGGCGACTGGAAATCCGCTGCTCTCTACCGCACTGTATGGGTAATGAATCAAGGACTTCCGAAAGGCTGTTCTTTCCTCGAAGATTACACATTGAACTTCAACGGTGCACAAAGTTCTATCTTACAATCACATATGTTGGAAGTTTGTCCGCTTATCGCAGCCAACAAACCTCGTCTGGAAGTGCACTTCCTCGGTATAGGTATTCGCAAGAGCCAGACAGCTCGTCTTGTCTTTACTTCTAAAGTCGGTACAGGTTGTACTGCAACTGTAGTAGACTTAGGCAACCGTTTCCGTCTGATTGTAAATGATGTGGAATGTATCGAACCGAAACCGCTGCCGAAATTGCCGGTTGCTTCCGCTCTTTGGATTCCAATGCCTAACTTTGAAGTAGGTGCCGGTGCATGGATTCTGGCAGGTGGTACTCACCATTCTTGCTTCTCATATGATCTGACCGCTGAATACTGGGAAGATTATGCTGAAATCGCAGGTATCGAAATGGTACATATCAATAAAGATACGACTATCAGCTGCTTCAAGAAAGAGTTGCGCATGAATGAAGTATATTATATGTTGAATAAAGCACTTTGCTAAACACTATCCAACATGAAATCAGATGCAAAATCAACAATCGAAACAGGCAAAGCCATTCTTGGAATCGAACTCGGTTCTACACGGATAAAAGCCGTTTTGATTGATCAGGAAAACAAGCCGATTGCTCAAGGAAACCATACTTGGGAGAACCAGCTAGTTGACGGGCTTTGGACATACAGCATCGAAGCCATCTGGTCCGGTCTGCAAGATTGCTATGCCGATCTCCGCTCCAACGTGAAGAACTTATACGGCATAGAGATCGAGAACCTGGCAGCTATCGGTGTCAGTGCCATGATGCACGGTTATATGCCCTTCAATGTAAAAGAAGAAATCCTCGTACCTTTCCGTACCTGGAGAAATACGAATACCGGTCGCGCGGCAGCAGCTTTATCAGACCTGTTTGTCTACAACATTCCGTTGAGATGGAGTATTTCTCACTTGTACCAGGCAATTCTGGACAACGAAGCACATGTCAAAGACATTGACTTCCTGACTACTCTGGCAGGTTATGTGCATTGGCAGTTGACAGGCGAGAAAGTATTGGGCATAGGCGATGCATCCGGAATGCTCCCCATAGACCCGACCACCCACAACTATTCAGCCGAAATGGTGGCGAAATTCGATAAGCTGATTGCTCCGAATCAGTACAATTGGACACTGCAAGATATCCTGCCCAAGGTACTGTCGGCAGGTGAAAGTGCAGGTGTCCTTACACCTGAAGGAAGCAAGAAACTCGATGCATCCGGTCATTTGAAGGCAGGAATACCGGTATGTCCGCCGGAAGGAGACGCGGGTACCGGTATGGTTGCAACCAATGCTGTGAAACAACGTACAGGAAACGTATCGGCAGGAACATCCTCTTTCTCCATGATTGTATTGGAGAAAGAGTTGTCAAAGCCATACGAGATGATCGATATGGTCACCACTCCGGACGGAAGCCTGGTAGCTATGGTACATTGCAACAATTGCACATCCGATCTTAACGCATGGGTTAACTTGTTCAAAGAATACCAGGAGCTTCTGGGTATACCTGTAGACATGAACGAAATTTATAGCAAGCTCTATAACATTGCTCTCACAGGTGATGCCGATTGCGGAGGTCTACTCTCCTACAATTATATTTCAGGTGAGCCCGTCACAGGACTTGCAGAAGGAAGGCCCTTGTTTGTACGTTCTGCCAATGACAAGTTCAATCTGGCAAACTTCATGAGAAGCCATTTATACGCTTCCGTCGGAGTACTCAAGATTGGCAACGATATCCTGTTCAATGAAGAGAAAATCAAAGTGGACAGGATCACAGGTCACGGTGGATTATTCAAAACAAAGGGAGTAGGTCAAAGAATACTCGCAGCTGCCATCAACTCGCCTATTTCTGTAATGGAAACAGCCGGTGAAGGAGGTGCTTGGGGTATTGCCCTGCTCGGTTCTTACCTCGTGAACAATGAGAAAAAACAATCGCTTGCTGATTTTCTGGATGAGAAAGTATTTGTCGGAGACGCCGGTATCGAGGTATCGCCTACCGCTGAGGACGTAGCCGGTTTTAATACATACATCGAGAACTATAAGGCAGGATTGCCCATCGAAGAAGCAGCAGTGAAATTCAAATAGCCCTCATCATGGAGGGCTCTCCGCTTCTTTCTTAATCACCTAAGTATTAACATAAACTATTCCCATTCCCTCTCCGGAAAGGAGAGGGACAAGGGAAAACTATTATCATGAAAACCACACCGTTCATACTTGCACTTCTTCTATCCGCCTCACTGTCTAAAGCACAGAACGTTCCACAGGTTTCATACTTCCCCTTACAAGACGTCAAACTATTGGATAGCCCGTTCTTACAAGCCCAACAGACTGATTTGCATTACATACTCGCCCTTAATCCCGATCGCTTGCTGGCTCCTTTCTTACGCGAAGCGGGACTCACTCCGAAAGCTCCGAGTTATACAAATTGGGAAAACACCGGACTGGACGGACACATCGGCGGACATTATTTATCCGCACTCTCCATGATGTATGCCGCTACCGGAGATACCGCAATTTACAACCGGCTTAACTATATGCTTGACGAGTTATACCGTGCCCAACAAGCTGTCGGAACAGGTTTTATCGGAGGAACTCCGGGCAGTCTCCAACTTTGGAAAGAAATTAAAGCAGGTAATATCCGTGCCGGAGGTTTCGACCTCAATGGCAAATGGGTGCCTCTCTACAATATACACAAGACATACGCCGGATTGCGGGACGCCTACCTCTATACAGGCAGCGACCAGGCACGCCGGATGTTGATTGCTTTTACAGATTGGATGATCGACATAACTTCCGGTCTGAGCGATCAGCAAATACAAGACATGCTCCGTAGCGAACATGGCGGACTAAACGAGACTTTCGCTGACGTAGCTGCAATTACGGGAGATAAAAAGTACTTGGAACTGGCACGTCGGTTCTCCCATAAGATTATCCTTGATCCGCTTATCAAAGATAAAGACCGACTGACAGGCATGCACGCCAACACCCAAATACCGAAAGTGATCGGTTACAAACGAATCGCCGAACTTTCACAGGACGACAAAAATTGGAATCACGCCGAAGAATGGGATCATGCAGCCCGTTTCTTCTGGAATACGGTTGTCAACAATCGCTCTGTCTGTATCGGAGGGAATAGTGTACGCGAGCATTTCCACCCGGCCGATAATTTTACCTCCATGATAAACGATGTGCAAGGGCCGGAGACCTGCAATACCTACAATATGCTCCGCCTTACTAAAATGCTTTATCAGAACTCTCACAATCCCTGCAATATAAATGAGCCCGACCCCAGCTACATCAACTATTACGAACGTGCGCTTTACAACCATATCTTAGCGTCTCAAGAGCCGGATAAAGGCGGATTTGTATACTTCACCCCTATGCGACCGGGACATTACCGCGTTTATTCACAACCGGAAACATCTATGTGGTGTTGTGTCGGCTCTGGTCTGGAGAACCATACCAAATACGGTGAATTCATTTATGCACATCAGAAAGATACGCTTTATGTCAATCTTTTCATCCCCTCACAACTGAACTGGAAAGAACAAGGCGTCATCTTGACACAGGAAACCCGTTTTCCCGATGACAATAAGGTTACTTTGCGAATAGATAAAGCTTCTAAGAAACAACGTACTTTAATGATACGCATTCCGGAATGGGCTAACCAATCTTCCAACTATTCAATTAACATTAATGGGAAGAAAGAAACGTTTCCCACGAAAAAAGGAAATCAATATCTTCCTCTTTCCCGTAAATGGAAAAAAGGAGACGTCATAACCTTCAACCTGCCGATGAAAGTCACTATTGAACAAATCCCCGACAAGAAAGATTATTATGCTTTCTTATACGGTCCTATCGTTCTTGCAGCTTCCACAGGCACAGAACATCTCGATGGTCTGTATGCCGATAACAGTCGCGGCGGACATATCGCACATGGCAAACAAATTCCTTTGCAGGAAGTCCCGATGTTGATAGGAGCTCCCAATTCAATATGCAAAGATCTTCACAAAGAAAAGGGGAACCGGATCGCTTTCCGCTACAATGGAGATGTCTATCCGGCACAAGGCAAAGCATTGGAACTCGTTCCTTTCTTCCGCCTGCATAATTCCCGTTATGCCATTTACTTCCGGCAGACAAGTGAAGAGCGCTTCAAAGCCATTCAGGAAGAAATGGCAACAGCCGAACGAGAAACGGCCGAATTAGCCAATCAAACTATTGATCTTATTTTTCCCGGTGAACAGCAGCCGGAGTCTGACCATGCTATCCAATATGAGCAGGCAGAAACCGGAACGGATAAAGACAGACACTTCCGCCGTGCCAAAGGTTGGTTCGGCTATCAACTGAAAGTAAAAGAGGAAGCAAGCCGTCTCCTGATTACGATACGGAAAGATGACCGGAACAAAATGGCTATCCTCTTGAATAATGAAAAGTTGGCTGTTAAACCGACAATCAGCGAAGCGGACAAAGGCGGTTTTATTACTCTTTCTTATGCCCTGCCCCAAAAGTTGAACACGGGCAATTGTCCGATACGTTTCATCCCTGACGGAACGGAATGGACTCCTGCCATCTACGAAGTACGTTTGCTAAAATAAAAAAACAATCATTAAACAAATACCATTTATGAAAGCAAAATTATTAGTCAGCACAGCCTTTTTGGCAGCTTCAGTATCTCTTTCTGCACAAAAGAGCGCTACCATCACTTTACACGCCGATCAAGGTAAAGAAATTATCCCCAAAGAAATTTACGGTCAGTTTGCCGAACATTTGGGTTCATGTATCTACGGTGGTCTTTGGGTAGGCGAGAATTCGGATATTCCTAATATAAAGGGATATCGCACAGATGTATTCAATGCATTAAAAGAACTCGCCGTTCCTGTTCTTCGTTGGCCGGGTGGTTGTTTTGCCGATGAATACCACTGGATGGACGGTATCGGACCCAAAGGGAACCGCCCGAAGATGGTAAATAACAACTGGGGAGGAACCATTGAAGACAATAGTTTCGGTACTCATGAGTTTCTAAACCTGTGTGAAATGCTGGGTTGCGAACCATACGTCAGTGGAAATGTAGGCAGCGGTACGGTAGAGGAACTCGCCAAATGGGTAGAATATATGACATCTGACGGTGACTCTCCTATGGCGAACCTTCGCCGCAAAAACGGGCGCGACAAAGCATGGAAGATTAAATATCTGGGTGTAGGAAATGAAAGTTGGGGATGTGGCGGCAGTATGCGTCCCGAATACTATGCAGACCTGTACCGTCGTTACTCCACCTATTGCCGCAACTATGACGGCAACCGTCTCTTCAAGATTGCCAGCGGAGCCAGTGATTACGACTATAACTGGACTGATGTATTGATGAATCGTGTAGGACACCGTATGCAAGGTCTTTCTCTTCATTATTACACCGTAACGGGCTGGAGTGGCAGTAAAACTTCCGCTACTCAATTCAACAAAGACGACTATTATTGGACAATGGGCAAATGCCTTGAAGTGGAAGAAGTCCTCAAAAGACATTGCGCCATCATGGACAAATATGACAAGGATAAAAAAATCGCCCTTTTACTCGACGAATGGGGAACTTGGTGGGACGAAGAACCCGGAACCATCAGAGGACACCTCTATCAGCAAAACACATTGCGCGACGCTTTCGTTGCCTCTTTGAGCCTTGACGTATTTCATAAATACACCGATCGTCTGAAAATGGCAAATATCGCACAAGTTGTCAATGTACTTCAATCCATGATTCTGACAAAAGGAAAAGAGATGGTACTGACTCCCAGCTATTATGTTTTCAAAATGTATAAGGTACATCAAGACGCCACTTATCTCCCTATCGACCTGGAGTGTGAAAAGATGAATGTACGCGATAACCGTACCGTACCGATGGTAAGCGCCACAGCCTCCAAAGACAAAAACGGTGTTATCCATATTTCCCTTTCAAACGTAAATGCCGATGAAACACAGGAAATCACCATCAATCTGGGAGACACAAAGGCAAAGAAAGCTACCGGAGAAATCCTGACCTCTGCAAAACTCACCGATTACAATTCTTTTGAAAATCCTAATATTGTAAAACCGGCACCTTTCAAAGAGGTAAAAATCAATAAAGGCACAATGAAGGTAAAACTTCCTGCTAAGTCGATTGTTACTTTAGAGTTACAGTAAATCAAGGGCTATTACTTATTGTATTATAAACAAGAAGACAAGTAAAATGGTAACAAAAAAGATAGCTCTTTTGGATTGTTAAATCCACATAAAGAGTTATCTTTGCCAACAATCTTACAGAAATCAATTAATTTTAATGATATGAACGATAATAAACTTATGAATCGTGCAGCGGATAACATCCGTATTCTTGCTGCTTCAATGGTTGAGAAAGCCAATTCCGGTCACCCGGGTGGCGCCATGGGTGGTGCTGACTTTGTGAATGTACTCTTTTCTGAGTTTTTAGTATATGATCCGGAGAATCCCCGCTGGGAAGGACGCGACCGTTTCTTCCTCGATCCGGGACATATGTCTCCAATGCTTTATTCAACATTGGCACTGACCGGTAAATTCACATTGGATGAATTGAAAGAATTCCGCCAATGGGGAAGCCCCACTCCGGGACATCCGGAAGTAGACATCATGCGGGGCATTGAAAACACTTCCGGTCCGCTGGGACAAGGACACACTTTTGCAGTAGGTGCTGCCATTGCCGCTAAATTTCTGAAAGCACGCTTCAACGAAGTGATGAATCAGACTATCTACGCTTATATCTCTGATGGCGGTATCCAGGAAGAGATTTCTCAAGGTTCCGGACGTATTGCCGGTGCATTGGGTCTGGATAATCTGATCATGTTCTACGACTCCAACGACATTCAGCTTTCTACAGAAACGAAAGATGTAACTATAGAAGATACTGCCATGAAGTATGAGGCATGGGGATGGAACGTACTGAGTATCAATGGTAACGATCCTGACGAAATCCGTGCAGCGATCAAAGAAGCACAGGCGGAAAAGGAGCGTCCGACATTGATTATCGGTAAGACTGTGATGGGTAAAGGCGCACGCAAAGCGGACGGTAGCAGCTATGAAGCTAACTGCGCTACACACGGTGCTCCTCTCGGTGGCGACGCATATGTAAATACAATTAAGAATTTAGGCGGTGATCCTACCAACCCGTTCGTTATATTCCCGGAAGTAGCCGAACTGTATGCAAAACGTGCAGAAGAATTGAAAAAGATCGTAGCTGAAAGATATGCAGTGAAAGCCGCATGGGCAAAAGCTAATCCGGAACTTGCAGCCAAACTGGAACTGTTCTTCTCCGGCAAAGCTCCGAAAGTGGATTGGGCCGCTATCGAACAGAAAGCAGGCAGCGCTACTCGCGCTGCATCGGCAACCGTATTAGGTGCTCTCGCTACACAAGTAGAAAATATGATTGTAGCTTCTGCCGACCTTTCCAACTCTGACAAGACCGACGGTTTCTTGAAAAAGACTCATTCGTTCAAGAAAGGCGATTTCAGCGGAGCATTCTTCCAGGCAGGTGTATCTGAACTGTCAATGGCTTGTATCTGTATCGGTATGTCGCTTCACGGTGGTGTAATCGCAGCTTGCGGTACATTCTTCGTATTCTCCGATTACATGAAACCTGCCGTACGTATGGCTGCATTGATGGAACAACCCGTGAAGTTCATTTGGACACACGATGCGTTCCGTGTAGGCGAAGACGGCCCTACTCACGAACCGGTAGAACAGGAAGCGCAAATCCGCTTGATGGAAAAGCTGAAAAACCACAAGGGACACAACTCTATGTTGGTACTCCGTCCGGCAGATGCAGAAGAAACAACTATCGCATGGAAACTTGCAATGGAGAATATGTCCACTCCGACAGGATTGATTTTCTCCCGCCAGAATATTGCCAACTTACCGGAAGGAACAGATTACGAACAAGCAGCGAAAGGCGCTTATATCGTGGCCGGTTCTGACGAAAATCCTGATGTAGTTTTAGTAGCTTCCGGTTCTGAAGTTTCCACTTTAGTAGCCGGTACAGAGTTGCTTCGCAAAGATGGCGTAAAAGTACGTATTGTATCTGCTCCGTCTGAAGGGCTGTTCCGTAACCAATCTAAAGAATACCAAGAATCTGTTCTCCCTGCAAATGCTAAGATTTTCGGTTTGACTGCCGGTTTGCCTGTTACTCTTCAGGGTCTGGTAGGCTGTCATGGCAAAGTATGGGGCTTGGAATCTTTCGGTTTCTCCGCACCTTACAAAGTACTGGATGAGAAACTTGGATTCACAGCCGAAAATGTATATAACCAAGTAAAAGCAATGCTCTAATGAAAACAATCGGATTAGCATGCGACCACGCCGGTTTTGAACTGAAAGAATATGTTCGCGGCTGGCTGGAAGTAAAAGGCTGGGCATACAAAGACTTCGGGACCAACTCTGCAGCAAGTGTAGATTATCCGGATTATGCCCACCCGCTGGCTCTTGCAGTGGAATCGGGTGAATGTTATCCCGGTATTGCTATCTGCGGCAGTGGAAACGGAATCAATATGACACTGAACAAGCACCAGGGGATTCGTGCAGCTCTTTGCTGGAATGCAGAGATTGCGCATTTGGCACGTCAGCACAATGACGCCAATATCTTGGTCATGCCGGGACGCTTCATCAGCACAGAAGAAGCGGACATGATTTTAACCGAGTTTTTCTCTACCGAGTTTGAAGGAGGACGTCATCAGAAACGTATCGACAAGATTCCGGTGAAATGAGCCTGAAATAAAGTAAACAAAGCAGTAAAGCTGTTCTTCTTTCCGGAGAGCAGCTTTATTTATATTTATCAAACAAAACCGGCAATAAACTGATAACAGAAATAACCGCAGACAACCAGTTTTAACAAGGTTCCCAATATGAATCCTATCAAGGAACCGAATCCTGATTTAAGCGCCTGTGAGAATTCCTTATTTCCCAACAGTTCCCCAATGACAGCCCCCAGAAACGGACCGAGAATAATCCCCCATGGCAAGAAAAGAAGACCGGCAAGAGTACCTATTACACACCCCCAATTTCCCCACTTACTGCCACCGCTGTATTTACTGCCCAACATTGGAGTAAAATAATCCAGGACCTGTAATACAACCACAATCAGCAACCATACAATTAGTTGCGTAGTACTGTACCCCACCTTATCTGTACAATGAAGAATAAACAGTCCCAAATAAGCAATAGGAGGACCAGGAAGAAACGGAAGAATACAACCGGCTAATCCGGCAATCATACAGAGAGCACCAATGATAATCAAAATAACGTCCAGCATAATCTCCATCGACAATTATCCTCCACTATTTTTCCAAAGTTGGTAATGTTATCAAACTCTCGAAATTCTGTATACCAATAGAAAATTTGCGCATCACACTATCCATAGTTATTCTTCATTTAATAATTATTCAAAGATAAACATTATTTTCGAGTGACATTCTCACATTCCAAGTAATTTTTATAAGCCCTTCACCTTTTCGCTACAGAACCCTATCCATAGGCTAAAGCGGGTGAAAGTCTCCCCCTTCACCCAAGCCGTCACTCAAGGCATCACCCAAACCGGTTCTCTCTTACCCAATTTTTACCACCCGATACACATTTCCAAACTTAGTATGCTTACGTTCTATCCCCACCGCTACCAATATTTGCGCCAAACTTGCCGGATTTGCACCACGCATAGCTGCAGGATTCCTCCTTTTTAAACATTGAAATATATCAGCCGCAGAAAGAAGATCACACTCCTCTCTTCTTTCCGCCGACCGATAACAAGCACGCAACACATCTTCCACTGGCCCTTGACGGTAAAACGACAGATTGCTCTTTTGCAATTCCTGTTCTTCTTCTTTCGTAAACCAATAACGTTGACCGGACAGAATTGCCGTTTTCAACTGCGCATAAAGTTGTTCATGTTCAATCGCTTCACAATCAATAGGATGCTCTACTTCCACACAAATAAACCTGCGGCTACCAGTTGGATCAGTGAGCAAATCTTTCCTGTTAGACGTACCAATAAAAGAAGCTATTCGTGGTAAGACACGATAGTTCTTCTGGTAAGCTTTGCACAAACTCAATGAAGCCATCTGCATCAGATTCTTCAACAAAGGCATTTTTGCAGGAGAAAACTTGTCAAATTCATCCAAATTGAGAA
>USPQ01000010.1 GCA_900556625.1 uncultured Bacteroides sp.
GGGTCCTGCGTTCGAATCGCAGCGGAATCACTATTAACATCCGGTAACAGTTAAACGTTATCGGATTTTCTTTTTAAATAGCTGATATTAAACATCTTACAGTCCGACCGGTATCTCCAACAAATACCAGACAACAAACAATAATGTCCAGGCAAACAAGATAGCCAGTGAATATCTCCAAGTATATTTAAGCAAAGCTCCATACGTAATTCGCTTGTCATATTGCCGCATATAAGTCAATACCAAAGGCATATAAAACAAGAAAGGAGTGATTGCATTGGTCGAGCTATCCCCTATGCGAAAAGCACATTGTACAATGTCCGGAGTAATCCCCATTTGCGCAAACATCGGAATAAATATGAAAGACATAAAAGCCCATTTAGAGGTAGCAGATACCATAATAAGATTGACAGTTGCTGTAAACAGGATAAACAATACCAAAGCAGCCAATGGAGCAGGTTCAAAAGAAGAAAGCAGTTCCGCTCCCATGATGGCAAGGCACTTATCCAGATGTGAATACTCGAAACATGCAAACATCTGTGCTGCAAAAAAAGCAATTACAAAATAGACACCAAGAAGTTTCATGGGTTGCGTTAACCCTTCTATGACGTCATTATCCGTACGATAACGACCGGAGCTGAAGCCGTACGCCATTCCTGTGATACCGGCTCCCAATGAGAGAAGAAACAAAATACCTGCAATAAAAGGTGAGTGCATTAAACCACCGTTTACCCCACGTAGAATCCCGTAAGAAGAAAAAGTAAGCCACAAAATAAGAGCCACATAAATAGCTGCCACGACAATGGAGATCATAATAGCACGCCGTTCTTTGCGGGACAGAGGCCGGTAAGCTTCTACCTTTATCCCTCCTTCATAATTCCCTAACTTAGGAATAAGCCATTTCTCAGTCACCCAATAAACAATAGCAGTAATAACCACCGTAGAAGCACTCATAAAGAAATAATTGCAAAGAGGTTCGGTGTTCCCTTGATATCCAGTCTGCGCCAAAGCAGCCTCTTGTGTGGTATGAGCTAATAACGGGTCCATCGTACTTAATACAATATTGGCACTATATCCACACGCAACGGAAACATAAGCCGTTACAATTCCGGCAATCGGATGGAGACCTACCCATTGGAACAACATAGCCGCAATAGGCAACAAAATTATATACCCACCGTCACCAATGGCATTCGATAATAACCCCAGAACAATTACCCAAAGAATAATTCTCTTTTTCTCTTTCCTGTTCCCCACCCCCAAACGGATACACGCATTAATAAACCCGGAATGTTGGGCAACCCCAAGTCCGAACATCGCGATGATTACCATCCCCAAAGGAGCAAATCCTGTAAAATTCTTAATTGCGTTGCGCAACCACCAGCGAATACCTTCCGGACTCAACAAACTTTGCACACGAATGTCTTCACCGGTTTGCGGTAATGTCACCTTTAACCCATAGATATCGCATATCCATGAAAGAAAAACCACTGCCATCGTCAACAGCATAAACATCGTAGCAGGATGGGGCATACGCCATTTTGTCTTCATCGCTTTTCAGGATTTATTCTTCGTCAGCTTTCCTTAGTTATTCATCATCAGGCTCCAGATTATCCAGATCAATAATGCGCAATTCCAATGCACGCACAGCCAACCGGGTAGCATTCACCCCCACCCGCTCTCCATTCGGGAAAAGACGTCCGATAAGGTCATTCTGCCGTTTTTCCAATGATTTCACACCGAAGGGCATACCTTTCAGATTTGCAATCATCTCCTTCGTATATCCTAATGCCAAATGACGGAGAAAACGCTCGTCATATTCATCAATATCATAACTGATAACCGCCTCCTGACGTTTTGCATCATTAGCGACAGACTTCTTAAAACGGTCTACAATCTTTTCTAGAATCGGATAATTGAACACTAGCTTCTTTCCATCCATTACAGCCTGTACATCCGTTTTAGTAAGCAGCTCTCCAGTCTTGAGAATAATTCCATCGGCACCGGCATTCAACACATCCACCCATAATTTCTCATTCAAGATCTCACCGGTGAAGATCAGCACACGAACCCCCTTATAACGTTTGAATATATTCCGACAAATATCTACTCCGATAGTGGTAGAGCCCCCCAGCCCCAGATCCAGCAAAACCAAATCAGGAAGTTGGGCTTCCATCAAGGGCCAGAATTCATTCTCTGTCATGGCGGTACCGATCACTTCCGCATTCGGTATTTCGTGACGGAATATCTCCTCCGTGCCTTTCAACTCCAATTTTACATCCTCTACAATAATTACTCTAAATTTCTGTTCTTCCATTTCCTTATATCTAAAAACTTTTATGTGTTTTCCTTATTTTATCTACGCGGTACAGTAAAATAAACCGTAAATCCTCCATCTGCAGCAGGTTCGGCATTAATACGACATCCCCTGCGTCCTGCAAATTCATCATGATCGCGGATAATCTGTTTACATACCAAATATTCCGTACCACGCAACTCCCCTTTTTCACCGGCAGTCATACGTGCCAGATTCGGATAAAACAACAGGTTCAGTTCCTCCATACTCTTCTCGCGTCTTGTATCCGTAAAAAGAAAGCGAATATATTCATCATCCTGCCGTGCCTGCAAACGCAACAGACCGTCTTCGTGAACCGCCAACGCTTCGTCAATCAGGTTTTCCAATAGGAAGCGCAACTGATTCAGATCTCCTATCACTTTTGCGTCCACCGTTCCTATCTCCAGTTCTATCCTCTCCGTCCGGTTCTTCATTGACTTTCTGAAGTATTTTCCGGCAGTATCCAAAAGTTCCTGTACAGGAATCACCACCCGCCGGAAAGTAACCTCTTCCAACTGACGGGAAGCGCACGAACTTAGAATCGTAAAGATTCCTTTATAATATTCAATCAATTCGGTTATTGTCTCCACAGCCTCACGTTCTTCCTTCTCTGAAATATTCTGCATATTGAGCCTACCGACAATTTGTTTGATCTTATTCGGATAATAAATTGTTTCATGTTTAATCGTAGACAGGCAATTATCCAATACCATATTTTGCACATGCAACATACTGTCTTCCCAAAGAGCACGTCGTGCCTCTTCATGCGCCGACTCAATATCCCGATATTTCGTAGCCAATTTCACCACCGCATTAAATATCACAATCGCCACATAGCGTGCCACCAATTCAAACAACAAACGATCTGTTTCCTGCTCCGACCCTTCCCTGCGTTCCAGATAAAGCACACCCACACACTGGTGTTCTCCTCCCGCTTCCACCTTCAATGGAATAGCCAGATAATGCCGTCGTTCAAGATATTCACCGGAATCAAAACATTGCTGTACCATCTCCGGCATCTCCTGACCGGGACATGAAGCGTATTCCAGCCTATGCGTCGTTTCATTATACGCTGCAATACCCATCCGGTCAATCGTAAGCAATTCATTTACAGACCCGAATGCTTCATCCACTATGCGTTGCGGGATTTCCTTTAGCGTACTCTCTTCTCGTTGGAGTGCTTCTGCATCCTCTTGCTCCTGTGGTCTGACCAAAGAGGCTGCAAACACTTTTTGATTTATCTCGAGCACCTGTTCAAGATTCAGTCGGTTCTGCAGCCGCTTGCGCATATACAGAAAATAGTACCCGACCAACAAAACCACCAACAGGACAAAACATAAAATGATCCCCACCGTCTTGTTCGTATTCGAACGTTCCAACTGCTTGCAATATGCCTCCAACGTCTGATCTTCTCCTTGCAACTTATACAAATCCGTAAATGCCGAATTATTATAACTGTACGCATCCAGTTGTTTCAAAGCCAGAAAAGCGACTGCCGCTTCGTTCCTTATGTCCAGAATCACATGATAATCCGAGTCAAACAACTCATTCCACCAACTAATCTCGGCAGGTATCCCCTCACCAACCAATTTCATATAACGATGCGGATGTTCCGCCCGTGCATATTTCTCATAATGCTCGTTCAATAACATCATAGCCGAATCGATATACTGCAAAGCTAGTTCATATTCTTCATCCACATTAGCAAAATATGCAGCATTTGCATAGTCCGACGCAGCATCCAGCAAATCCTCATATACCGAATCCGTAACCACAACTATCGAATCTCCTTCCTGCAACATGGGGGAAATAGAATCATGCACACACGACACCATCCCTACCGGAAGCAACAGGCAAAGCAATACACCGACTATCTTACGTATCCCTAAAGGCAAACGAAAATAGAAACGACTCCCCTTACCCAATTCACTTTCCACATTGAAAGCACACACACGGAACAAATCATTCGTCTTCTTATATTTCTCAATGATTCCCTTACAGTTCATTAATCCGAAGCCACTCCCCTTGTTTTCTTTCAGTTCCTCCGGATCCTCCGCATTCTTCATCCCGATTACGCGCGAATCATACACCTTCTCACCAATGATACGCTCCACATCCTCCGTTGAAATACCTCGTCCGTTATCTTCTACGGAAATCTCCACATAAGTATCCGTCATACGTGCGTATACCTTGATGTTCCCACCTTCCGGAGTATATTTACGCGCATTCTCCGCCAGCGTATTAATCATAAACAGAGTCAATGCACGGTCGGCCTTCACCGTGACAACGGTCGGTTCAATCTCCAAAGTCTGTTTTTTCATCTCAAAGGCACGCCGTCCTTTCCCTACCAGTTCAAATAACTCATTGAGGCTGAATATCTCAATATTCAAGCTGAGCGTTCCTTGCTTCATTTTAATCCAGAGAGCCAGAATATCATTATATTCATTGATCGTAGTAACCAATTCGTCGATATACTGGTACTTCTCTTTCTTGATCTTTTCATCATCGATATATCCCCGTTCCGTCAACTTATGTACTTCATTCAGAATACGGTCAATATACGGATTGATACCATTTACGATAGCCATACAGGCTTTTTTTATCAAGTTCTGGCGTTTATTTCCGGCAATATGCTGCTCATAGATATACCGCTGTTTTTCCAATTGCATCCGCTCGTCACTCAATGCTTCCACCATCTGCTCATTGTCAGCCGCCCAAATAATATAAGGTTCCAATACGTGGACCAAAGCCTTCTCGTCGCGGCTCAGCCGATATCCAGAGCACAGCGTCGCCTTACCTTCCTCCGATATTTCCAATTTCATACGTCCCTTTCCAAACAACTGATCTATCCCCTGCTGAATCAAAGGGACATTCATTGGGATGGATGAAGTAATATCCCGGCAGAGTCCTAAAATCTGCTGCAAACGTTCCACATCCAACCGGTTTCTTATTTTAGAACGCTTATTAAAGAACCACCAGAAAATCACCACCAATACCAATCCGGCAATCACCAGAGAAAGGACAAGCGTCATCTGGCGCGAACCGGCTTCCAATGACACATAACGACTTTCCAGTTCCTTGTCCTGGCGGGTAAAATTCAAAATATCCAGATAAATATTCCGATTATAATCAGAAGCATATTTCATTCCGAGCCCTGCATACGATACACTCAATTGTTCCCGAATCCTTGAAATCCATTCAGGAACGGTCTTCACATTTTCCTGCGCAATCCAAGGCACTCCCGTATAGGTAGTATCGCCTTCTGCAAACGTATGCAGCTTATCCAGTGTATCCGCTTCATGATGATAATAAAGTATATGATGGCGATTCACACAATCCAATGCTTTCGTAAGTGTATCCAGCGCTTCCGAATATCGTCCGTGCGCATTCAGATATTTCCCGATAGAAACATACGCTCCGGCAATCTGATACAAGTCGTTATATTGGCGGAATCTCTCAAGCGCGAGTTGTGCCATGCGCAAAGGTAAAAGAGAATCTACCGGCAAAGCAAACTGCTCTAGCATATGTCCTCTCCTTGTCTGGAAAAACTCGAAACTATCGGAAGAAGCCATCAAGTTGGCAAGACCTTGCAAACCATTTCCTTCGAAATAAGGATGATTGCTCTGAACAGCCGCCCGCCAAGTATAATACAAATGATCAAACTCACGTAGTTTTCTCTCTTCCGGTGTCTTTGCTTCAACCAAAGAAGCGGCCCCCTTAAGATAATGATAGTAAAGCAATTGATTAGTATCCGCCAATGCTTCCTCTTCCGGAATATGACTGAGCGACGCAATCGCTTCCTGTCGTTGCTGAAGGTAATAGTAATAAATGGCGGAAACAATAAAGAACTCCGTAAAAGCATAATCCAGCCGAAGCTTTTCGTGCCTGTCGGCAAACAAATCACTTTCCTCACGAATACGTTTCATACGTCTCAACGCACTGTTCCTGTAATCATAAAATTCTTTATTCATTGCCGTCCTCTGACAGATTTTCATCAGTCCGATATCGGCAATCAAAAGCTCAAGTTCGTTTTTAGTCAGTTTATAGACCTCTTTATGAGACGCTTCGGCACGGTCAAAATCCATATTCATAAAAGCCCAGAATCCCAGATTATTTAAAGCTTCCGCTTTCCCCGACTTATAAAAGTTCACCTTACTATAAGCCTGTTCGGCATATTTATAAGAAGAATCCAGATTTCGGTAACGATAAGCATACGCTGTTCCATTAAGCGAATCAATCAAACGCACCTCTTTAGTCGGCACCATATCAGTGCACGAGAAGAACAAAGAAAGAATTATCAGAATAGATAACGGATAATAAATAATCGATAATGAGCTATGCTGTGCCTCATTACCTGTTCTTCGGACATTATTATTTAAAGAAATCCTTTTCATTATCCATCGTCAACTATCCATTAATTACGCAAATCTACAAATATTTCCGATAAGTTGGAGAGAAAATGATTTTTTATACAATAAGTCCTTCTAAATAATAAGAGAAATTCCTACCTTTGCAGGCAAATTAACAAATAGGTAAAACATCTATTACAAAATGAGCGAAAAAGCACCCTTTATGGTATTCTCGGGAACAAACTCGAGATATCTTGCAGAAAAAATCTGCGCAAGCCTGAATTGTCCTCTGGGAAATATGAACATTACCCATTTTGCCGATGGCGAATTTGCTGTTTCATATGAGGAATCAATTCGTGGCGCCCATGTATTCTTGGTTCAATCCACATTCCCAAACTCAGACAACTTAATGGAACTTCTCCTGATGGTTGACGCGGCAAAACGTGCATCAGCAAAGAGCATTGTAGCCGTAATTCCCTATTTCGGATGGGCTCGTCAGGATAGAAAAGACAAACCTCGTGTATCTATCGGAGCTAAACTAGTAGCCGACCTGCTTTCCGTTGCAGGTATCGACCGACTGATTACTATGGACCTGCACGCAGACCAGATTCAGGGATTCTTCGATATTCCGGTAGACCACTTGTATGCGTCAGCCGTATTCCTCCCCTACATCCAGTCATTGAAATTGGAGGATCTGGTGATTGCTACACCGGACGTAGGAGGTTCAAAACGTGCCAGCACTTTCTCCAAATATCTCGGTGTACCGTTGGTACTCTGCAACAAGTCGCGTGAGAAAGCCAATGAAGTTGCTTCCATGCAGATTATCGGTGATGTGAAAGATAAAAATGTAGTATTGATCGATGATATCGTAGACACAGCCGGAACAATCACCAAAGCTGCCAACATTATGCTGGAAGCCGGTGCAAAGTCTGTACGTGCTATTGCCAGCCACTGCGTAATGTCCGATCCCGCTTCATTCCGTGTACAGGAATCCGGTCTGACAGAAATGGTATTTACCGACAGCATTCCTTACGCTAAGAAGTGTGCGAAAGTAAAACAGTTAAGTATCGCCGATATGTTTGCTGAGACAATCAAACGAGTTATGAACAACGAGTCAATCAGCTCACAGTATATCATCTAGTCGAAACTTCATTTTCAACTAAATAAAAAATAATCGCAGGTAAAGTAAAGAACTAAACCTGCGATTATTTTTATTTGATAACGCTGCCTTCATTGCGCAGCCAACTTTCAACTTCCAACTCTCAATTTTCCACTTTATTGAAGTCTTCCGAATTTGTATGTTCCTTTTCTGATTATCTTCCCGTCTTTATCCGTTTCCACAAAAGGACCATTCTTCTTTCCTTGTTTGAAGAAACCATCGAAACGGTTACCGTCTTTATCAATCTGAACCCCTTGGCCTTCTTCCAATCCATCAACGAAGCCACCTTTATATTGCATACCCGCAACAGTCTTTAAAGTCCCCTCACCATTCGGACGGTTATCTTTCCAATCCCCCTCGTACACATCACCATTACTCCATTTATAGATACCCTTACCCTCACGTCTGTTATTTTTCCAGTCACCTTCGTACACAGCACCATTCGACCAGGTAAAAGTTCCTTTCCCATCTTGCATACCATCCTTGAAGTTACCTACATACTTATCACCGTTAGCATGATAGTAAATTCCCTCACCCGTACGTTCACCCAAGAGATAAGAACCCTCGTAACGATCTCCCGTATGGAAAAAATAAGTACCCTTTCCATGCTGGATATCATCTGCCCAGTCACCCTCATATTTATCTCCGTTAGTATATTCAAATACTCCTTTTCCATGACGGACATCATCTTTCCAGTCTCCTTCATATTTACATCCGTCATCCCAGTTCATAGTACCCTTACCGTTTTTCTTGTCATTCTTCCAATGACCGGTATATTTAGCGCCATTCGCCCAAGTATACGTACCTTCACCCTCACGCTTATCATTCACCCAACCACCTACATACAAGTCACCGTTGTGATAATACATTGTCCCTTTGCCATGCTGGTAGTCCTGATACCACATACCGTCATAACGGTTGTTATTCATAAAATAATAAATACCTTTTCCGTGCTGTTGGTCCTGATACCATTGTCCTTCGTACTTTTCTCCGTCAGGAAACATATAGATGCCATACCCTTCACGTTTCCCCTTCACATATTCACCCTCGTAGACATCCCCATTTTTAAAGACCGTCTTTCCTTTCCCGTTTGGTTTGCGTCCTTTCATTTCTCCTGTATAGACACTGCCATCCTTAAAAGTATAGTTGCCAATCTTTATTTCTGTAGAGAATGTATCCTTTATCTTTCCGAAGAATCCGCCCTTTTTCCCTTCATTTTCTTGTGCCATTACCCCCTCTTGTGCCAGGAGAGCCAATAAAAGTGTAGTATATAGATATTTCTTCATTTATTTTAGTTGTTACTCATTTTTAGAATTACGATTTGGACAAAGATACGATTTCTCTCCCAAAAAGCCCCTTACCGGAAAGCAAATTATGACAACTTTTTACCTGCAATGACCTCTTTTAATGTCTCTTTGCATAAATAACGCTGCGCTAAATCCTGTATTTCCGCAGGAGTAATCTCGTTTACGGCTTGCAAAGAACGTGCGAAGTAATCATCCTTCAAACCGGAAGTAGCTATAAATATCCACGCATCCGAGAGAGAGAAAGGCGATTCATAACTGCGGCACATTTCTCCCAACATATAGTTGCGCACTATCCTCAACTCTTCTGCAGATACAGGATCCAGGTGCAACCGGTCTATTTCGTGATATACTTCCTGTATTAACAGCTCCACATATTCATTATCCGTCTCCGTCGAAACAATCAGCAAGCCGCTATCCGGATAAAATACTACTCCTGCCGATATGCCATAAGTATACCCTTTATCTTCGCGAATGTTGGACATCAGACGGCTACCGAAATAACCTCCGAACAATGTCATCAGCACACGCAGCTTCGGATAGTCGGGATGTTCGCGAGTAATGGTGGTACATCCCATTTTCACTGCGCTCTGCATAGCGTCTTCACGTTCCGTAAAAATCCTCTTCTCAGGTATAGCCGCAAACGGGAAACTCGACTTCGGCATCTGTAATTGATATTGCCCGAACGGAATCCCGAAAATATCCGTTACACGGCTAATGATATCATCCGTCACCTTGCCGGATAAGAAAATGGAGCAATTGCCGGAATGGTAATACCGCTCATAAAACTCACGAAGCACTTCTGGAGTTATGGTATGATAATCCTCCTCCATCACTATTTTCCCGCACGGATGTTGTTCACCGTAAAGAGACTTCAGCAAACTACGATGTGCAAGAAAATCAACCTTAGAGGTATTGACCAAATATTGCTGGATATTGGTATCCAGAATAGTTTGAAGCTCCTTTTGTGGAAACAGTGGTTCCTTAATCATCGACTCTACCACTTCCAACGTTTTCGCTAAATACTTATTCAATGAATAAACAGTGATATAAGCATACTCCGAAGAACTGGAGAGTTCTAGCCACGAACCATAATAATCCAATTTCTCCGCAATGGTGGCAGCCGTATATTTCGTCGTACCTTCGCGCAACATACGGTTCGTAAACAAAGCTTGCAACTTCTGCGACTGCTGCCAGCGACCTCCGGAGAAAAGCACATCCATACGCACCACTTCCTGTTCACCGGCATTAATAACAGTCAGCGGAATACCATTCGGCAACGTTGTCCTGACAGGAGTCTGTATATGGAAATTTTTCAGAGGTTGTATCTCAGGCTGTATCGTGCGATCCATAAACGTTATAATCTATTTTTCAAAAATTCTTCTGCACGCGCCAAGTCCTGTGGAGTATCAATTCCAATCGTTTCCACTTCACTGATCCCCACTTTTATTTTATACCCGTTTTCCAGCCAGCGCAGTTGCTCCAACGATTCCGCTATCTCAAGTGATGATTGCGGTAGTGCGGTTATCTCCCTCAGCACTTCCGTACGGTAAGCATACAAACCGATATGTTTATAGTAGGTATGTCCTTTCAGCCAATCCTTCTTCTCGGCATTACGCTGATAAGGGATGATAGAACGACTGAAATACAGGGCATTCCAATTTGCATTGACTACCACTTTGGGAGAGTTCACATTCTCAAGTACGGCAAACGGCTCATCAGCAGTAAAAGGCTTTACCAATGTAGCAATCTGTGTAGTAGGATCTTCAAAACAAGCTTTCACGGCATTCAACTGCGAAGGCTGTATAAAAGGCTCGTCCCCTTGTATATTGACTACCACATCAAAGTCCCCTCCAATCTTGACGCAAGCCTCATAACAACGGTCCGTACCGCTTTTATGATGAACAGAAGTCATCACCACCTTACCGCCGAAAGCTTTCACCGCCTTCTCAATTCGTTCGTCATCAGTAGCCACATACGCATCATCCAAAATGCCGGCTACTTGTTCATACACACGCTGTATCACTGTTTTTCCGCCCAAGATAGCCAACGGTTTCGCAGGGAAACGGGTAGAGGCATAACGGGCAGGTATAATTCCCAGAAATTTCATTTATTTAATAGATAATGAAGAATAAAGAGCGGATAATGACTGCTGCACATATTCCCTCTCCCAATCTTCCGGTTTTATTATTTTATCATCATACAAAAGTATATCAATATCCAAACAGACTTTCTCTTCCTTCTTATCCTCCGGCAGACGACCGGAAGCCAGTTCTATGTCTTTCAGTATCCTCTTCACGAGTTCCTCATCCTTATCCGAAAAGAACATGATCACTTGATTGGAAAACAAAGCCGGATTTTTGAAGAACAAAGGTTCCGTCTCCAACTCAGGTGCCCGGTAGATAGGAGAAAACTGTTCCGCCAGTTTCTGCCTGGCAAAAGTCAGATTCTCCGTTCTATTGTAGTTGCTCCCTATGCAAACAATGTATTTGTGCATCTTTTTAGTTGAAAAGATCATCCAGTCCCATTTCCTCCACCTCGCCATCCGGAGTCTCCGAACCGGCACAAGGATCGAATCCTTCCGGAAGTTTAAAAGTTTCCTGCTGATCGTATCCCAAAGTCGGGTCATCAAATACCTTCTTCATATATTTTGCCCAAATAGGTAAAGCAGCGGCAGCTCCCTGTCCGTATGTCATCGATCCGAAGTGGATATCACGTTCGTCACCTCCAACCCAACAGCCGGACACCAACGAAGGGGTAAAGCCCATAAACCAACTATCCGAGTTCTCATTTGTCGTCCCCGTCTTTCCACCCATATCCGCAGTAATTCCATAACGTCGGACACGTCCGCCCGTTCCTTCATTTATAACGGCACGCAACATGACCAACATTTTATATACACTTGAAGTACTGATCACCTCATCCATTTGTGGCGCAAACGTAGAAATCACATTACCTTCACTGTCCTCGATCCGAGTCACAAACAAAGGAGCCACCCGAATCCCCCTATTAGCAAAAGCAGTATATGCACTCACCATCTCTCCGACAGAAATCTCACAAGGTCCCAGACAAAGTGAAACAACCGGGTCGATGGCCTTGTTGCGCACTCCGAAACTATGGATCAGCCGCACCAATTCATACGGATTCAGTTTGCCCATCAGATAAGCCGAAATCCAGTTATCCGAATTAGCCAGTCCCCATTTTAGAGTAACCATCTCACCATAACGCTTCTTATTGGAATTACGTGGCGACCATGGTTCCCCAGTTTCTGTAATCAACGTTTGCTCTACGTGGCGCACCTGGTCGCAAGGAGAAAAATTATTCTCCATAGCCAGCGTATACAAGTACGGTTTGATAGTAGACCCTACCTGACGGCGTCCTACCATCGCCATGTCATATTGGAAATATGTATAATTAGGTCCGCCAACATAAGCTTTCACATGCCCGTTCATAGGATCCATCGACATAAAGCCGGTACGAAGGAATGACTTATAATAGCGGATTGAATCCATCGGAGTCATAATCGTGTCCTTGCTTCCCATCCACGAAAAGACTGTCATTTCCTGCGGTGTATCGAATGCTTTCCGAATCTCCTGTTCAGAATTCCCCGCCTCTTTCATCAGCCGGTAACGCTCTGTCTGTTTCATGGCCTTCGTCAACAGTTCTTCCACCCGTTTCGCAGGCAGCACTCTTGCGTATGGCGCATTCTTACTTCCTACTTTTTCTTTGAAAAACAAAGGTTGCAAATAACTCAAATGTTCTTCTACCGCCTCCTCCGCATATTGTTGCATCCGCGAGTTGAGAGTCGTATAAATCTTCAGTCCGTCCGTGTAGACATTATAATTCGAACCATCCTTCTTTTTATTCTTCGCACACCAGCCATACAGAGGATTCGTTTCCCAAGAAAGGGAGTCTTCATAGAATTTCTGCATTTGCCAACCACGATAATTACTCTTCACCGGCTTGGTTGCTGTCATCACACCACGCAGGTATTCACGGAAATAAGTAGCCAAACCTTCCTTGTGGTCAACACGGTTATACGACAATTTCAAAGGAAGCGCTTGCAGAGAATCACATTCGGATTCAGTAATATATCCCGCTTTACGCATCTGTCCAAGCACCACATTACGACGGCCGCGAGAACGCTCATTAAAACGAACAGGATTATAGAGTGACGGATTTTTACACATACCAACCAAGGTAGCCGCTTCCTCTATTTTCAAGTCCTTCGGTTCACGGTTAAAATAAGTATGCGCAGCCGTCTTAATACCGACAGCATTATTCAGGAAATCAAACTTATTGAGGTACATACTCAGAATTTCCTCTTTGGTGTAATAACGCTCGAGTTTTACGGCAATCACCCACTCAATCGGTTTCTGGAAAAGACGCTGGAGAGTATTTCTCGCCACATTCTCCGTAAACAACTGCTTGGCAAGCTGCTGTGATAAAGTACTTCCCCCACCCGCATTTTTCTGGAATAACAAACCACGTTTCACAAATGCACGGAACAACGCCTTAGCGTCAATCCCCGAGTGTTCGGCAAAACGAACATCTTCTGTCGCAATCAACGCATTAATAATGTTGGGTGACAAGTCCTTGTAGGCTGTATACACACGATTTTCCTTACTATAAGACCAAGTACCGAGCACTTTCTCATCCTCAGAAAAGATCTCCGTCGCAAATTTATAACTTGGATTCTCCAGTTCCTCCACTGGAGGCATATAGCCGATCCAACCTTTCGAAATAGAAACAAAAATAATGACGACAGCCACTACTGCGATTGCCAATAAAATCCAAAGAGCTTTTATTATTTTTCGAATCATGTTTTTTCTTGCTTATAAAAAATGCACTTAATTAAGTTACAAAGGTAGATAAAATCCGGTAGCCGACCAAACAAAAACAGGCGGGATTTTTATTCCCGCCTGTCATTCACCCTAACTCTATCTATTCAGAGTTACCAATTATGAACGAGTCGTATAGTAACTCACCATTTATCAATAGTCTGTAATTTCCATTCTCCTATCGTACAGCGTTCACTATCAAAGTTGATCGCCACTTTCACTACCGGAAGCCCACACAAAGCGAAGCGTTCAGGATAATTCTTCAGATTGATCTGTTCCAGAGCTTCACCGGCAGTCTTGTCAAGCTTCAACTCCATCACATAGAGCGTTGTTTTCGTACGAAGCACCACATCCACTCGACCACGGGGGGTACGGACTTCAACATCCACAAAAGAACCCAATAAGCTGAAAATAATGTAGAACATCTGCTGATAGTGACCTTCATACCTTGTATTGTCACAATAAGGAATGGTAGACAAGAAAGTCTGCAGCCGACGCAACGCAGAATCCATATCATCATTACGGATATCACGGGAAAGATAAGCTACCATGGTATTCGTTTTTTCAGTAGGTGTAGACACATAATAAGGCAACAGACTCCTCATCAAGCCGACCCTAACTTCTTTATTAGGAATATCCAATGTGTACAGTCCCAACTCGCTATCGTAACCCTTGATGGTGATATAACCGCTCTGATATAACAGCGGAGTAATACTGGACATTGTCTCCGTCGGTGCATCAAAATCCTCCACAGCTGCTGTTTTTCCTCCGACTTCAGAAGGTTCAACACCGAACTTCTCCAACATCTTTATCAAGTATGTAGGAGTGCCGCTACCGAACCAGTAAGAACCGAACTTGCCATCCGCAAAAGCATTCAACAGACTGAACGGATTATAGAGGTCGGGAGACGGATAAGTGAAATGATAACCGTCATAATTCTCCTTCAACTTCAGCAAGACCTCTTCAGGAGAAATATTCAATTTCGCAGCCAACATCCCCATATCCTCTTTCATCTGCGTTAGCATCTCATCCTCCGTTATTCCGCAAATTGCAGCGTATGATTCATCCATGCTGATATTCTTGATATTATTCAATTCACTAAAGATACTCAACTGAGAGAACTTGGTGATACCAGTCAGAAACACATACTTCAGATAAGGATCACAAGCTTTCAAGGGACTATAGAAGTTACGCATGATATTACGTAATACGCCTAGATTTTCCTTTTCGTGTACCACATCAAGCAAAGGAGCATCATATTCATCTATAAGAACTACAACCTTTTTCCCTGTCTTTTCATAAGCACACTTGATAAGACGGGTTAATCGCAGATTAGCATCACCGGCAGTTATGTCGAGGCCGAAGGTCCGCTCATAGTCTGAAAGCATAAAGTCAAGCAAACGCTCCAAACGCTCCTTATCCACATGCTTCGCCATACTCATATCAAAATGAAGAACCGGATACTCTATCCAATCCTTCTCCAACCTCTCCATAGCCAACCCTTGAAACAGATCCTTACGACCAGAGAAATAACTATGCAAAGTAGAAGTAAGCAAAGACTTACCAAAACGGCGAGGACGGCTCAGAAACACATATTTCGCAAAATGAGTCATGCGATAAACGTATTCCGTCTTATCGATATAAAGGTAATTCTTCTCACGAATTTCAGAAAAAGTCTGTATCCCTATGGGGTATAATCTTTGCAAAGCTTCCATATCAATCATATTTTTCACAAAGCTACAAAAAATATCCGTTCAAAAAGAAAGCAGGCAGAAAACTTTTTCCCGCCTGCTCCTTTTACTCTATATGAACAGCTCCACAGGTACAAAAGGTACAGTAAATACACCCCGCATTTTTCCACGCACACGTACGCACGTACCTAGTTAATTCGCGCACGTGTGCGTGTGTATAGAGAGCCCCCCAAAAAGTGTACCTACTGTACCCGCCATAACCACCGCACCTGATAAACTCATCATACCCGCCACACCCATCGTCAAACAAACACAGTGCTATATAAGTCCTAAAGCAGTGCTTTACGACCTCTAAAGCTATGCTTTAGCCTTCGTAAAGCACTGTTCTAACAAATATATCAACTATCTTCACAGACAGTTGATATATCTCACATACAAATCATATTAGCTTCATGCTAATATGAGGGTATAAGTCAGGAACATACCACTGTACTCTTCCCGACCTTTTGTCAACGTCAAACCTTGACGTATAGTTCTGTTATCCGTACTCTTTCCCCATACCTGATATTAAATTCGATTTATATAGGGAGCTTTGCGACTTATTCATATTGCCAAATGTCATCCATAGTAATTGGCACATAGGCCCCCTCTTTCATTTCTATAATGACAGAGGGCTCATGCACAATAAGAGTATGCCACATTCCGGCAGGTACTTGTACGCCATAAATACCACTTGCAGGATTCAATTCATGCCGAGCACATTCAACACCTTTTTCATCATAAAAAAGTTCCGTTATATGACCTCTAAGCAGAATGACAGTCTCAATTGTTTTAGTATGACGATGAATAGGAACATGCGTTCCCGGTAGCAAGGCATTGAGCATACGCTGCGAAGTGTCACCTTCACCATTACGCAAATCAAGATTAATGCGCCGCCGCTCATTTGTTCCCGCCTGAGCTAACAGTTCATCAAGCAGTTTATCATTTATTTCCATATTTTTCATTAACTTTTGCACGTAGATATTCTTCGTGTAGGTGATAATATTTTCTCTTGAACAAGACATAGACGATACAAAGTAATACCAGCACTACAACTAAATACAAATACTTATTCATGGGCAAATAAATAGCCCCCAAAGAGATTATTAATTGCATAACCATATAGACGGTCGACACTACCACATGCTTAATATGCAATTCATTGGCCATCAATTGATAAACATGTTTACGATGAGGTTTGCCTATATTTTCATGCAATAATATCCGATGGAGAATAGTGAGTACACTATCAACGCCATATACCATTAGCAGCAGAATAGCCCAATAGTTTCCGCTTTTTAATATATAAGAACCTAAAAAGTAAAGCAAAATAAACGCAATGGATACACTTCCCACATCACCTGCAAAACATTTAGCCTTAGTGCGGAAGTTAAAGAAGCAGAATATCAGCACGCTAAGCAAAGCCACAATAATGAAATTCCGGTCGACAAACCCCTCCCGCGAATTGAGAATAAGCAACGGAACAAGCACAGCCAACGAGTAACCGCCGGTAATACCATTTATTCCATCCATAAAGTTATACGCATTGATAATGCCGGTGCATACTATGAGCGCAATGATAACCACCCACCAATACTCGGGCAGCAAAATCCCCCACTGGTAGAACATGAGTGTCATGGCGACAAAGTGCACAATCAAGCGAAATTTATTGGATACCGAATGAATATCATCCGCAAAACTGATACCACCCAACATAGTGAGTCCTAACAGGAACCAAGGACATGTAAAACCATAGAAGGCAGCATAAAGCCAGGCTCCAAACAAGAAAATAATACCTCCGCCACGCAACACAATAGTACTGTGCGATGAACGCAAGTTGGGTTTGTCTATAATGTTAAACTTGTCGGCAATCTTAAAATAGACCCATTCAAGAACAAGCAATAATACTGCTATTAACAGATATACAACCATACTTATTTTGTATTTGTAAATGATTTAATGGTTTGTGTAAGTCCTTCTTCGGCACGTATGGGCATTTTATCTATACCCAGTGCCTTTTTTATTTTAGCATTGCTAACCACATAGTCTTCAGTTAGCTTTGTCAAACGCTCCGAGTTTAGTGGCAGGTGCAACCCATCTCCCACCTTCGCCATACCATTCATCAGCCCTTTGGGCAGATACCAAATACGTGCTTTCTTACCCAAAACCTTGCAGATAACTGTAATAAGTCCGTTGGTCGATAACGCCTCATCGTCACACATATTATAAATGCCCGATTCCACTTCCTTAACAAGCAGCCCTTTTATGACAAAACAAAGGTTGTCAATAGAGGTAAAGCAGCGGTGATTCTCAAAAGCCCCCAAAGGCCAGGGTACTCCTTTTTTCACCACTTCGTAGAGCAGATTGAGATTCCCCTTGTTTCCGGGACCATGTATCATACAGGGACGCAGGATATACACTTGCTTATCTGCGGCCGGATGAGATAGGATATATTCTTCAGCTTTGATCTTCGATTCACCATAAGGTCCTACTGGATTGGGAACAATATCTTCAGTCAGAATATCACCGGGGACAAAGTCAGCAGCCGCTTTCACCGATGAAAAGAAAATGAACTTCCCAGCCGATGATTTAAGAAACCAGTCATACATCTTTTGAGTGAGCCCCGTATTTACCTTAAAATACACTTCCGGCCCAGAAGTTTTCTTCAAATCATGTGCCTTGCCGGCAAGATGGATAACGGCATCTACTTGTGGAATCTTATTTTCGTCAAGATCATCCCAGGAAAAGGTCTTGACCACACCCTCCTTTTCAGGCGCTACGATATCAAGGCCGTAAATTTCATTACTTTGCCCCAAAGCTTTTACCAAATTCCCCCCTACAAAGCCGTGAATTCCGGTTATAAGTATCTTCATAATATTTTATTTACCAAATCAACGTATTGTTTTGTTACCTTTTCTTTTGTGTAATAGCGCTGTATCACATCATATCCGTTACGCCCCATTTTCTGAAGCTCTTCACGCGACACCGATGCTAGCCATTGTGCCATTTCATCTACCTTCTTATCAAAGTCCTTCTCAGTAATAAGCTTTGCACAATTATAATCCTTAGTGAAGTTTACGATAGGTGTTTTGTCTCCGGAACATATAAGCAACGGTCTTTCACAAGCCATAATGGTATACACCTTAGACGGAAATCCCATCATTTCCATTTCGGGTGCCATAAAGATGAACTGCACGTCACTGTATGCCAATATACTCGGCATCAGATGGCGAGGTTGATAATCGAGTACATGCAACTTGTCCAGTCCCTTCTCTGCTTTCTGTTGTTCCAAGTATGATCGTTGTACCCCCATACCTATCACAAAGTACTCAACATTCAAATCCTTTGTTTTTTCGACCAATGCCACCAGCGGACGCCAGTCTTGCGCATGTCCTATATTCCCGGCATAAAGCAATTTCAAAGAATCGGTTTTAGGAAAGATATTCTCGTCAAGAGGTTCTACATTAGTTGGGTTATAAAGGTCAGTATCTACGAAGTTGGGAATGATGTGTAGCTTATTCGGATCTTCAAAACGACTCACAATCGTATTATAGAAAACATCGTCAATGGTAGTGATTGCAGCAGACTTGTTGTAAATGCAACGTTCGACTTTCTTTAAACAAGCGATTATCGGTCCTGTTTTCTTCTTTAGGATATCGGGATAAATTTCCTGTACATTATATATAACTTTGCAGCCTTTTAATTTACCGAGGATGAGATTAAGCATTCCTATGCTGAGAGGTGGCGAGGGCGACACTATTACACTAACATTGCGTATGCACAAACCAAGGAGAAACGAAATGATGTGCCAATAAACAAAACCAAGAATACGCAATGCAGTGCTCTTGAACTTCTTTTGTGGCACATGCATTACCTTTATACCATGAAAATCACTTTCCTTATAAATTCCGGGGATTTTCCACTTTAGCGGTTGCTTTGCCAGTTGTTCCTCTACTACATTAAAGTGCGGTGTTGTAGAAAGCACTACTACCTCATAACCTTCTTTTTGAAATCTAAGTGCGATATCGTTATAAAGATATGCAGTGGAAACACCATCTGGGCTGAAGATAAGACTGTGAATTAAGACTTTCTTGCTCATTTATACAATTTTCTTTTCAACTATTTCAGAGAAGAATCATTATCAATAAATCAAAGGGAGTTATTCAATAACAGACTTCAAATCTATATTGTATTGTTCCTTAAGTAAATCAATCATTTTCTTCTTATCATCACCACAAGCTTTCTTTATCTCATACACTTTGGCATCACATAATGCACGATACCACCAAGCCTGCATAAAGTGCCAAATAAATCCTTCTTTACCGTCCAAAAAGCCAAAGCGAAAGATATAGCGATAAAGGAAATAAGCAAATGAACGCCAAAATAAAGGTTTCTTGGCATAGCTATGTTTACGTTTACGTTTAATCAATGCATCTGTTGTCAACTGTTTTTCCAATCTTGCTGCTCCTGTCAAGTCGTATTCTATATCCAATAAATCCACCGCTTCACGAATAGCATAGTTGACATGTTTGTGTGCCCACCATGATAAATTATTGAGATTATCATCTGCAAATTCACCATTAAGTTCAATCATTCTGCCTCGAGTCAATTGGATATGTTCGTCCATAAGCCTTGCTTCGCATTCAGCTGCACCATATACGAACAATCTCATCTGCCTATACACAGGCATTCCTCTACGCAAAATACGCCCCATAAACACATGACGAAGCACTATAGAACACGCTGTCACATCATCTGATAAATTAGGTATTTTCGTCATCATTTCTGCTTTGAGTTCATCAGTCAAATACTCGTCAGCATCCATGCGCAGTACCCATTTACTTTTTATAGGAGCATTATTAAGTCCCCAATTAAACTGTTTTGAATAACTATTTTCCCATTTATGTTGTAACACTTGTACATTTTGATAATGCGAAGCTATCTCTATCGTTCTGTCTGTTGAGAAGCAGTCTATTATACAAATTTGCTTGACAATATCACTTAAACTCTCGATACAACGTTTAATATGAAGTTCTTCATTAAATGTAAGAACTATGGCTGTAATATCTAACATTTTATATAGTTTATAGTCTATTTATTGAGAATCACTCATTGTATCTATACGTCCCATATTCTTCATCAGGAATACACTCTGAGTGTTTTTTATATTTTCTTGTTAAAAGGATCAACTCCTTATTCATACTTAGCAGATTTGATTAGATCAAAAAAACGTCCCCAATCGCTTTCTCGATTTTGTGGCAAAGGTCTATATCGTTTTTTATTCATACCAAACTCTATTATGTTCCTTGCCCAACCCTCATAATCAAACACATCAATATATCTCACTCCCTCATAATCTTTCAACACCTCATGAGCATAATCTACATCAGCTGCTAAAACAGGAAGTCCAAAGGCTGCTGCCTCAAGCAAAGGCAACCCCAACGTTTCTATATAACTTGGGAATAATAAAGCATCAGCATTTTTATACAACCCCAACAATTCGTCATGCTTATATTTTCCATCAAATTTTATAATATCTTCCACTCCGTACTTCTTAACTTCCGCTGCCCATACACAAGCATCACCAGCAGTCGTTGTTAAATGAATTTCAACTGATTTATAAGTTTCTTTATAATTTCGCTTTAATATTACAGCCGCCCGGATAAGAGTCAATAAGTTCTTATACCTTGGAACATCTCCAACAACCACACAAAGAAAATGATATGCATTATTCTTGAATGCGTAAGGTTTCACATTTTCTACATCTATTCTTTCCACATCAGGAAAACATAAATGTATATTCCGCTCAGGTATTCCAAAGAATTCTACCATCCTGCGCTTTATAAATGGTATCTGTACCACAAACTGAATATTCTTCGCCCATGTACGTTTTACAATATGCGGAAAAATATATTTGTACAAAAATTGGGAACGTTCCTGTGATTTAAACGGATTCCATACCCCAGGATATAACGGCATCGGTTGATGATAGTACACGATCTGTTTACACCCCTTAATCTCTTTGTATCCATTATTCTGAAGCGAGACCAAGATATCAGGTTTCACTCTTAGCTTTGTTATTTCCCTTTGCAATAATTTACCTTCGAACAAAATTCGTTTCATTTTAGACTGTAAGGGAAAAGATATATATTCTACTCCTTCTATCACCACTTGCGGCAATATAGGATTAACAAATATCCAATATTTGTCATGTCCTATATATTTAGGTAAATGTGACAAGAATTGCTTATATATTGTTATACCTCCCCCAGCTTGTAAGGTTGTGGCTATTACGAAAATATTCATACTAAACTTGTTCTTTAAAATTCTTTATTACTCTTGCTGGAACTCCTGCCACTCTTACAAATGATGGTACATCGTGAGTAACCACTGAATATGCTGCCACATGTGACTTCTCTCCAATTGTCTTACCAGGACATACCATTGCCTGTGTATCAATCAAAGCTCCTTGACCGATGATAATATCATCACACTTCCCTGGACCGGCTATGCAATCATATTGGACACCATAATCGTGATAACCTGTTACAACTATAGCACGAGACGCTACTTTAGAATACGGTTTCATCTCAATCTTACTACCTGCAGCACCAAAAATAAGTGCATCATGTCCAATCCAACAATTATCACCTATGATAAATTCAAACTGTCCAAGTATCCTTGGTGAGAAAATCGAGACGTTTTTGCCCACTTTTGCACCAGCCCAACGCAGTAACTGTACTTTAAAGCTATTGAGACGTGAAGGAGGACAAATCTTTACAAACAAATTAAACAAATGAATCTTTACAGGACTTATTGCCATAATATATTCAGTTACCAACCATTAAAATATTCATAATCCGCACAATCCTATGCCATAGAACATGGACCTTCTGCAATTTCCAATGTTTGCCCCTTTAGCATTGCATCACATAACTTATAAAGTTGTGTTGCTGCATTTTCTGGACTCCATACGTTATGGACTGTATTATAAGCCTCTAAGCTCATCCTTTCACATTCTACAGGATGCTTAATAAGCCACAAGACTTTCTCAAACAAATTATTCTTTTTTCTAAGATTAAAAGAGAAACCATTTACTCTGTCTTTTATAAGATATGGCGTAGAACCGGTCTCTATAGAACTTACAGGACAACAGCCACAGCCCATGGCCTCATTAAGAACTGCTCCCCAGCCTTCATTTCTATCACTGGTGAAACAGGCGATATGATGCGTCAGCATAGCCTGCTTTACACTATCATTAGGCATAGAACCCCATAAATGTACATACTCTCCTAATCCAAACTTTTGTATCTGTACCTGAAGATGGTTAAACATATCTCCTGCTCCAATCAGGTTTATATAAAAATTGATTTTTTCCTGTCGTAACTGCAATGCTAATCTTATCATTGTTTCAGGATGCTTCCAAGCTATCAAACGCCCCACCCACAGTATTTTTACAATAGTACTATTGCGTTTTTCACGTAATATAGTTTCTATATCAAGAGCAGGAACTGCTGTATAATATCCCCATTTATAACACTTACCAATAAAAGAACGCATCAAATTAAAATCCCTGGCAGCATAGGCACTGCTACACAACACATAAAAAGGTTTACCATGACAATGAACATGATAAAACCACTGCTGCTTAAGTAAACGAGGTGAGAATAAATTCAAAAGCCCTTTCTTTAGCCAACGTTCACTGTACATAAAAGTGAGCTTCCCTGTACTTATGCGCTCACGCAAATATATTAACGGGGCAGCACCATATATCATTACATCAGCATCACGAATTATTTGAAGGACTTTGTGTAAAGCAACCTCACCGTCAGCAATTCTAATAAGATAAGGCCGCTGAGAAAAATCATCTCCCCCTTTACTATTATCACCATTAAAATCGCCAGTCTCTATAAACCAATAATTTCCACCAGTAAGACGGTACAGTTCATCTGCGATACTTATCTGATGAATATTTAAGACAACGGATACAAAAACTAGAGTCATAGTGTATGTTCTGTTATATATTTACAATCTATATTCTGCCCCACTATCATCCAATATGTCATACTCAAAAAACCTCCTGCAGACAATACATACCCCTCAAACCATGCATGAGTAAACATAGCCACCAACAGCAACATCACAAACTGGGCATTGAGTGAATTATCTCGTTTTGAAGTCTTATATGCATTTAGCAGCAATAAGGTATAGGCAAACATTCCCAACAGTCCCGTCATAGAGAGTACCGCCAAATGAGAAGTTCCAGGTTCCACTTGTCCAGTGACAGGATTGTATTCGTCATTCCCATTCGGATCAACAGATACAAAACCAACTCCTAACAACGGTGATTTCATAAACTCATCTATTCGACAATCGAATTTACTTTGCCGAGAACTTAAAGCTCCACCTTGTTCTTTTCGTTGTTCTTGTTTATTTAAAACTCCTGCAAAAACTCTATCAGCAATGGGCATTGCCACCAAAGCAGATATGCAAAGTATAATTATAATCCTTTTCTTATTTCCATTAACATTACTTTTCATAAAAAACAATGAAAAGAGTATGGCAACCGCCACCCCCAATAGCGCAGAACGGCTGGCAGCCATTACTGCACTCATTGCAGAAAGAAAGAATAATACAATAAATATCTTTGAGTTATTATTTTGATAAATAACATAGAATGCCAACGCACTGATCATAGATATCGGCCCCAATGTCATAGAGTGATTGACAAGCCCGCCGAATGTACCTCCATTTGAGGAATATTCAGCTAAACCTAATTGTGTCCCTACCTGCATATAATTCACCCCCAAGAAAAAAGCAAAAAAAGAGCCTATTGATAATATACATATATACATTAATGCATATCTAAATACATAGCGTCTAAAAATAATCGCCCTTGCTGACGATATACATGCCGAACATGCCAACGTTACTATAAGAAACTGTACAAAACGTAACTTTGAGTTAAAACAAGGTTCAATAGGCAATACCAACACATTAAACAAAAAGACTAAATACAAAAATACATATCGACCTTTAAATTGCACACTACCATCACACAAGCAATAAAGAATACTCACCAAACATAATCCTATATAAGGAAGAAATGTATCCACAGATATAAAACCCATAATCTGCACCGATGCCATCGTAGCCCATAACAATGCAAGTCCCTTACAAAAGCGTCCTGCTTTCGGTGCATAAAAAACTTCTGTATGACCTATTTCTTTTATTATATTTACCAATCCCATATCTTAAAGATTCTTCTATGAATCATATTAAGCCTATAGCTTTTTCATAAGCAAATACAACTTTCTGTACTGTAAATGGCTCCCATGCTTCTCGAGGCGCAGGTTTACGTGGATTTTCAACTTGATTAACAATAGCCTCTGCCATTGCCTTAGAATCATTTACAGGAACAAGCACTCCATATTGACCATTTTTTAGCAATTCTGGTGGACCATAAGGACAACTAGTTGAAATCACAGGAATACCTGCAGCCATCGCCTCTACCAAAACAATTGAAAAACTTTCCATTTCAGAAGATACAAGGAATGCATCGGCACATTTTATTTCAGATGGCAAACTAGTACTCTGCCCCGCCAACCTTATCCTGTCCTGCATATGATTTTCAGCAATCCACTTTTCATAATCCTGCTGTAAAGCACCCTTTCCAAAAAGCACCAATCGAACAGGTATCTTTTCATTTGCCAGACGAATGGCTTCAAATATCATATAGTGTCCCTTAACCTTACAAAAAGCTCCGGCCGCAACCATTGTTGGCATAGCTTTATTCCTAAGCCAGTCACAAGATGGTTCTTTTGTAAGTTTATCATAATAAGATGTATCCAAAACCGGATTATAAACAGCCTTTACAGTTCCTTCATTAAGCCCCATCAATCTCTCTAACAAAGCACATGAGCCTTTCGATACGCTCATAAAACAATCATATCTACTCCTTATTAGTTTATTGATAATCCTTTTTGTTATGGAAATATTATCTGCCAATTCCGGCAAAATGCTATTATGCTCAACGTAACAGTAACGCGTTTTATGCCTTAATCCTATTGAAGCTAATGCAAGTGCACATAAATATGCAGAATTCATTACTACAACAGCATCTACGGTAGCAGTTCTTATATATGAATGTATGAAAGATATATTATAACGGGCTCTTCTACTTGGCATAACAAGAAACTTTACAGCAGAAGGCACTTCAAAAGGTATATGCCCCGTATTTAACAATTCTTCATGAGCCTTTGAAACCAAAATATCAACCTCATAGCCCTTTTCGTAAAATCCTCTAGCCATAAGCGCTGTTACATACTGAGCGCCTTGCTGAAAAAGATCTTGAATAATAAATGTTATTTTCATTTACCTATATAAAAAATTAATCACTTTATTTTACCAAGTAAAAGGATCGAAAGCACCTTACTTGTTTCAATAAACTTCGTTAATAAAAGTGTTCCAAACAAAACAATAGCTGATATAATACCGACTACTGTCAATGACAGTAATATGTTATGATTTGGATTAAAGGAACTAGGAATCACAAAAAAATATGTAGGCAATAAAAAGAAATGAAATAAATAGATATCAATTGTTCTTGTAGCCACATATTCAACCCATCTGTTATACCTGTTTGCAAACCAATATTGAAAAAAATAAAGCATTATGTTTATATATGAGAAAGCTATGACTAACCGGCAAACAGTATAACCAATTCCCATATATACCCCTGCCATAATACCAACCAACGATATGGTAAATAATAAGTTACTTTGTTCTAACAAATTCTTTAACTTAGATATTTTATTAACAAAAATACCATAAACGAAAAATGGAACATAACGATAAAATTGTGGGATTGACAATGCGTTAGTAAATATATTATCCTGAAATAAAAATCTATAACACACTAACACTAAAATCACCCCTACAGACAAAAAAATGACTTCATTATAATTACCCAATCCACATCTTTGAAAACATTTTTCTAAAAGACTACAAATCCAATAAAAAATATAAAGACAAAATAATGTAAAACAAAGCCAATAGCCATTATGCATAGACGATATAAAAAATGACTCAAACTCTATCTCTTTACAGAAAGTATATAGCATACCAACCATCAATGTTGGTAAAATAAGTGTTCTAAGCCTTTTCAGTACTCCTTTAGCAGTAGGTATGCCTGAAAAGAAACCACTAATAAACATAAACATTGGCATATTTACCACATCTATAAACTGCCATACTAAATTATTGGCTTCGTGAAAACTATAAAAAAGAACGTGTCCCACAATTACCATATAAATAGACAATACCTTAAGGGCATCAAACGAATATAAGCGCGTCATGTCATTCTTCACAATAATACTTCTATAACTATATGATTAAAGATTTTCAACAAGATTACACCATTTTTCTACAATTATCTCTTTTGAAAATGTGACAGATTTTGTCATAGCTGCACGAGACATTTTCGTATATTTATCCTCATTGCTCATTAAGACAACAAGTTTATCTGCATATTCTTTTTCATCAAACGGTTTTACCAAGAAGCCATTAATATCATCATCTATTATATCTGTTACCGAACCATAACTATTAAAAGCCATAGGAACAACACCATGTTGCATAGCCTCTGTTAAAACCATACCAAACCCCTCGTAGATTGATGTCATACAAAAAATTCTTGAACGCTGATAAAATGGTGCGGGATTTTGAAAACCATGAAACGTAACATGTTCTAATCCCAAATCCTGAGCCTGCATTTCTAATACATCACGATCTTCGCCATCGCCAACAATATCAAGTTGCCAATCGGCAAACGATGACTCTACCTTATTCCATATCCTTAATAACTTATTAACTCCCTTTACACAGTTTCTTAAACGCCCTACAAACAATACATGCTTCTGTGCTGTTGTTAACTCACAGGATTCAAATGTATTAAAATTAGGGATTGTAAAAAGTTTTATTCTATCGGCTTTGGGACAATAAAAACAAAAATCTTCAATAAAAGACGATGACAAAGTCACTATTCTGTCATAATTAGTATTTAAATCACGATATAATCTTTTTGTCAAACATACAGAGTGATAGTATTTCAATTTTAAAAATACATTATCGTAAAAGAATTGTTTTAATGTACCCCATCTAGTCTGCGTAAAATCTTTCGCAAACGCCAAATTATAATTATCTAATATAGCGCGAGTAGAATTGTGCTGAACTGCTATCAATTTTACTTTGCTTTTAAAATCCTCTCTATGTCTAAAAATACCAAATCGACCTACTATATCTCCTTCTGTTTGATCTATAATGCAATATATATTACGTTCTATAACCAACGTTTCCAAAAAGCGTCTATTATCCTTATTTCCAGGCAAATATAATATATCAGTGGGAGCATTGTATGTTTTCCCAAGTCTATTTGAGTATTTACAAAGAAGCGTTACTTCATAACCGACATTTAATAAAGCTTTTGCCAGCAAATCTGTAACCCGCTCCATCCCCCCCTGCTGGGGTAATGGTTCATTAGAATTGTATAATAGTATATGTTTCTTAGTTGTCATTTGTCAACTCACTCCATATCTTTAATCGGTTATTATTGTCCATGCATTTGACCGTTTGCTTTGCATTTCCACTCATCTTTTGCAAATTAAATTTATCTTTTGCAAGTTGAAGAACTTGTTTCGCCATCTCTTTTGTATCAAATGGTGGTGTGAGCAAACCATTATATCCATTCTTTATATTAAGATCTGCATCTTTAAATGTATTCATTACTATCGGCACTACGCCTACTGCCATAGCTTCAGTTATTACCATAGGAGTACCTTCATAATTAGATGTTAAAAGAAGAATCCTTGCACTGGAATAATAGGGAGCTGAATCTGTTTGACCAACAAATTCTATACGCTGTAATGCCCAATCCTGACTCTTCTTTTTCAAACGCGGTTCATCGTCCCCCGAACCCACTATTACCATTCTCCAGTCTTTCAGTTCATTCTGTATTAATGACCATACAGTTAATACCCTGTCTACTCTTTTCGATGAATAATCCAGTCGTCCAACAAAAATTATTAAATTCTCCTTTTTACAGAAGTCCGTTTCTAAAACATTTACCCTATTGGGATTTTGTACAGCAACTATTTTTTTAGACGGATTTATTCTCAAAAGCCTTTCCATTGAAACTTTCTGCTTCTCAGTAAGAACCGCTACAGTATCGGAGTTTTCATACATATAGTGATATCTTTGACGCTTATTATGCAAAGCATTCCACTTGTTATATGGAGCTTTAATCCATTTAAGAACATTTATACAGACCTGCGCCAATGGCACTCCCTTTAATGGATAGTTTAGTGTATGATAAAAGTTTTTAATATCATCTACTACGCTAAAATGAAGATGACTTATTATTTTCACAGTAGCGGGAATATGTTCGTGCGAAAAGATATAAACAGCTTCAGTACTAGCGCCTTCGTTAAGAATCATATCTATCTTATTCTCTTTAATATAGTTTATAACAAAAGCTATATTATCGGTTGTAGGTGCGTCATTTCCATCGGGTAAAAAAACACTTTTACGGCTTAATTTATCCTCAACAGGAATGGAAGCCATATAATTCACAGTGTGTCCTATAGATGACAGATAATCAGCAATCATACATGCAGCGCGCTCAGTTCCTCCACGTTGCGGATTTAACTGCGGACCAAAATATATGAGGATATTCATTCGTTACGAGTAAATAAGTCTTGAAATCCAACTACCCATTTCGGTCCCATAACACACACTATAAATGACTTCAATTTATCATTTATAGATAGATTTTTGTTGTGATACTTAAACCACATTCCAAAAGAAATCTGCTGAAAAAAATGTTGTTTAAAATAGATAGGCAAGTTATCAACATAATACTGCCTTATTATTGAAGTATAGCTCCATATTTGCCTCGTGTAACAATCCATTGCCATCGACCTTACAGATGCAAATGCCATGCAACACGACAAATATTTATTATAACTATTCAAAATAGAAAAAATCTTCGATATTTTTGGTACCGTTGTTGTAATGGATCCCTCCCTATATCGATAACCATAATCTCCGATATTAGTTACTGTCATTTTACCAATTGCTGTAATCAACTGTGGTATTATGGCAATATCTTCACTAATTTCACCTTTTGGGAAACGTATATTCTCAAACACATGGCGACGGAAGACTTTGTCACAACAACTAACATGAATCCATTGTTTCAGATATCCTGTTAACAACTCTTCTTTACCAATATAGTCTCTAAACGGATAGTTACGCTTATGTTCCTCCCCAGACTTCCATTTGTAAACTAAATCAAATTGAACAGCATCTATCCTTTCATCACTCTCAAATGTCTCTATTATTTTGCTATATATATCCGGGTTCAATAATACATCATCTGAATCAATAAAAGTTATATAGTCGCCATTACATCTGTCAAGTGCATAATTTCGTGCATCAGACAAACCACCATTAGGCTTATCATAAATAGTCACACAAGCGTACTGCCGGGCAAAAGCTCTTATTACATCAAGTGAATTGTCAGTACTACCATCATTTACCGCTATTACTTCCAAGTTGGTATAATCTTGACTAACGATAGACCCTAAACACTCCTCTACAAACTCCTCCACATTATAAACAGGAACTATTACACTTAAAAGAGGTTTTACATTACAATTTTTCATATACTTTCTCCCCATTTTTTCTAATAATATATGCCGGAACTCCTGCAACTATTGTATTGGCAGGAACATCCTTTACCACAACAGCGTTGGCTCCTATAACAACATTATCCTCAACTTTCACACCACCCAGTATTTTGGCACCACATGTTACTGTTACGTTATCACCCAAAACCGGTGCTAAAGCCCCCTTATATCCTATTGTCACTTGTTGATTGATGTGGCAATGTCTACCTATAGATTTTGCACAAATAATTGTCGCAAATCCATGTTGAATGAACAAACCACCACCAATAGAAGGGGTGTATATGTAAAGTGTCGGCATTGGTGGAACCAGAAACTTTAATATATTAACCAGCCCATAAGCACGTCCCAATCTATAGTAAAATACAGAACGAAATTCAGGCCTATCTACAAAAAGTTTGCACATAACCCCAACGTAATTACCACTAATACCAGTTACTTCCTTGTAATGATCAATATCTTCTTCAATCAGTCTCTTCCGAGGACAGAGAAAATAAAAAATATAATGAAAAATGAATCTTAACTTTATCATAGACCTGCTGCTTTTAAAAACTCATCAAATGATGAGAATTGTGCTTTATGAGTTTTAACATAATGGTCATAAGCCTCTTTCATCTGCCGCCTTATTGGAATCTCCGGATATTTGTCAACCTCATTTCCAGATACAAACAATGGAAATTCTTCAAAAAAATCAGAAAGAACCGGACGTCTTCCAAACCGTTCTTGAATACTACAGGCATAATCAAAAGCCTCTTCTACGCAAAGTTTCTTTCGTTTCTCAAAGTATTCATCAAGCGTACATATGACCTTACATGGACATCCTGCAGCGACAGAATTGGCTGGTATTTTTCCCATTACCACACTGCCATATCCAATAATACAGTTATCCCCAATATAGCTTCCTCTAAGTACAGTCACATTTTGTCCGAACCACACATTATTACCAATCACTACTCTACCTGAATTAGGTACAAATTCTTTATATTTATTAAGAAAATTAAGAGTTGCATAATCATGAGTTAGAATAGTAAAATTCGTATGCAGGAAAGTACCACCTCCGTGAATGGTTACTAATGAAGGTCGTGTAACATCTATCTTCAATGTTTCAGGACTAAAAAGAAATACATCATCATCAATCTGTACACCTTTTTCACGTAATGATCGAATCATTATCTTGGGATTTTGCTTAATGGATTCGATTGCTACTTGTTTTTGCAATAAACGCCTAAACACTATGGCATAGGTCTTTAATTTGTTAAATAGTCGCATTATGAAGAGCTTTTTCTAAAAATTTCAATGATTCATTTCTGAATCTTTCTATCTTATCAGATATTTCAGAAGTATAAGAAAGATCTTTATTGTCGTCCACAGGCGCAGAATATATTTGTTTAAAACGCTCCGCCCCCAACAAATCCAACAAATCAGTTACACGTGAATCCCGCCCTATTCTATCATCAACAACAGATATGAATGGAACTTTGAAATTCAATGAAAATATAGTCCCATGAAATGATGATGTTACCACAAAAGATGCATTGGCAAAATAACGTATAAAATCAACAGGAGATGCTGTATTAACCACCGTTGCACCATTTTTCTTCATATATTGGTCTATTTTACCATTCAAAACTATTATTTTACCTCCATACCGATGATGGCAATTTTTAATAATTTCAAAAATTTGTGGATATGGATTATAAGTATAATCAAGTACGTAAACAATAAAGTACTTACTACTGTCACTTACATTCAATTGCTTTAACCATTGTTCTTTTGTTAAAAGCATTGTAGGATCACATACCAATGAAATTGCTTTTCCTGTAATTTTGGAAAGCAAACCAATAGTAGTTTGCTCTCTCACTGAAATTGAGGAATATTTTCCAAGTTCTGTTCTATAATACTCAACAAATTGTTCTGGAATTTCGGCTACTGCCATACTAGCAGCAAAAGAGATACGCGGATTTCCATTACGTGCAAACCCACACATAAACGTTGTATCATATCCTATATATGACGGATTCCATACTTGATCACTACCCGTGAGATAAACATCATATAGGGGCATTTGTTTGTCTATTTGATACCTATTCCCATAACTATCTTTTGAAATTTTGAGATGATCACTTATAAATTGTAAAAACTTTCCACGACGTATATCTTCATCTGATGGTTTGGAAGCACACAGTCGCCTTTTTATGGCATCAATAATACGTGACTTTAAAGGTAATATAATAGGCTGCTCATCACTCTTCTCCAAATACATAAAATGTTCAGAATTGGGAAACTTGTAATCTATAATCTCTGAACTATATCCCAAATTACTCACTGTTTGCTGAAGAGCATACGTTTGTAGGACCGAGCCAAAATTAAGCACTCGATGCATTGTTATTATACCAACAGTTATATTTCGTTTATTCATTTTTTTAAAAGAGTTCTAATATAAAAAACAGGAATGAGCAATTGAGGGACCAATCGATTAATCATATCAATACATTTTATACTTAATGGGGTACGAAGCAAAAACAAATCAATATAATAAAGGTAGGTCTTTTTAGGTGATTTCTTCATTTGTCCTTCTGTTACCACCTCATATGGTTCTTTAACTAATTCAATAGAAGTCATTTCATTAAGGATTCGATCTCCCTTTGGAGTTAAAGCCAGAATTCCATTAACACCTGTATTATTTTTCTCATATTTTGTTCCCCACAAGTCACCTATACGAATATCAGATGCTGAGGATGCCATTTTATATTTACAATGAGAATAACAAGCCTTCCCCAAACAATTATTAAGTAAAAACATCTTGTAAAACAGATCCCCTTTACTAAGATTAGACTCATATTGAATTGGAATATTACCGCCTGTTGCTTCTATATTCTCGGCCATTATTACCCACGAATCGTGCCAACCATATTTTTTACTTCTCCAAGAGACATTACTTGGTTTTCCAATTTGTCTTTGAATGCCTTTAAGATACTTACGCCACATTAAATTTGATGGCACTCCATGACAGAAAAAATCCATAAGAATGAAGTTATCCTCAATTCTTAAACGACGAATATATCTACGGATAGAATCTATTTGACAAGGAGTTCCTGTTATAAAATATTTTGATTTACGATCTAAATTACGGAATCCCTCAATTGTAAAGCTCTGAAGATACTTAGAGCATTTACTCTCTTGCAATTCTATAACTGTATTTGCAATATAATGTTCTACTATACCTTTTTTAGCATTGTATCTAGCACAGCAGGCTTTATACCCATTTTCCACCAAATGCTTGGCTAGTTCATAACCTATACCACCCGATGAACATGTGTGTGTTACCTCGGGATTCCGACTCCAACCAGCATACGATTTAACCTTAAACTCATTTGTCTTAATAACATCATTGGAATTATAAGCACATACGTCAAGGCACAATCCACATGATGTACATTTATCTATTTCTATTATGTACGGAGTATAGAATCCATTTCTATTCAAGCGAATATCTATTATGTTCTGTGGACATACTTTGGAACAAACGCCACATCCATAACAAGAATGCATCTCTGATATATTATTCTTTTTATTCATGCGTTATGAAATTTATTTATGAACTTCATAATGTATCCTTTAACCCAAATGCGTTCTCCATCATTTAATCCAAATATATATATTGAAAGAATGACACTAAAAACAGCTCCCGGAACCAACACAAAGAATCTCAATAATGAAGGAGTCCAAAAATGGGCTATTATCAATGGAACTATCCATGAAAATATTGAAACTTTTAAACATGGGATCAGCACTTCAGTTATAAATGTTCTCCATTGATAAGTCGTCAAAGCCGAAAGTGCCTTAAATCTAAATACTATAGTACCAAAATATATTATTATAAATATTGGATAAGAAACCCATACAGGAAAACCTAATTTATAACATCCCCATGTCAAAGGAAACACTAAAGAGGTGAAGACTGTTACATCTATGGCATAACGTTTTATATTTCCTGTTGCCTGTATAAGTTTCAATAAAGTATTACTTGATTGCAACGCAAGTGACTCGAACATTGAAAGTTGTACAAACAACACTACCATTGGAGGTACTTCAACTAACCATAAATGCAACAAAGTATCGGTCTCTATACAAACAGGCACTAAAAAAATGAACATGAGATACCATGTATATTTAGCTCCCTTATTTACTATTGAATAGCAATAATCATAGTTACCCGCTGCATAAGATTTTGTTATTTGGGGACTAAATGCTGTTGTAAAATTAGACACAAAACCTTGTATGGCTCCATTCACTGTTGTAGCAATACCTCTTGTCGCATTAAATGCCACACCAAAAAATATGTTAATAAGCATATTAACTCCTTGAGTATTTAGCATCCAAGTTGTATTACTGAGAAGATTCCAACCTGAATAACCCGCCATTTCCTTAAACAGTTTTCCATCTATTCTCCATTGATATTTCACCTCAGCAAACTTTCTGAAACAAAATACAGCATATATAATATTAATGAGTATAGATGCACTAGCCCAAAGAATTGAAAATAAAATAAGTCTGTCTCCCTCATAACTACGTATCAGAAAACATACCCCCAGCTTTATCACTACTTCCAAAATACTCATATAAGCATAAATATCCATATGCTCATGGGCTATAATCAAAGAATTGAAAGGTACAGATACTAATACAACGAATGTAGAAACAATGGAACACTGTAATACACAATTTGCAGCATACATACGCCCCTCAGGAATATCTGCTGCTGTATTAAGAAACCACACACCTACTATTTCAAGAATAATAACAGCTAAAAAACCCATTACAATCTGTATGTTCGTGACAGTAGCAAAAACATTTTTCATCTTTTCCAAAACACCTTCACCAAGAGAATAAGTGAGATAACGACTAGATGAAGCAGCCATGGTACCTGTTATTAATGCAGAAAAACTTACAATACCTCCAACAACACTATTAATGCCATAATTATCAACCCCCAGCGCATTGAGCATTACCCGACTAGTGTACAACCCTACAACCATCGTTATGAATGTACGGATGTATAGCAACATCGTATTTTTAGCTATTCGTTTATTATTCGTTGTAATATCTGACATTAAGAAAAATAAAGCATATTAGAATGTAACAAACAGTTTACTTTTTTCTCCACACCATTTTGTTTACCACCCCCGTATAACTCTGAATAATCTTCACCACTTTATTGGCAACATCTTCAACATATACAGGCACAGGAATCCCGTTATCCCCCTCTGCATTCATGGCAATAGCAGTGTCAACAGCTTGAAGAAGCGACTTCTCATCAATACCCGCAAGGATAAATCCTGCCTTGTCCAACGATTCGGGACGCTCGGTACTGGTACGGATACAGACTGCCGGGAAAGGATGTCCCACACTGGTAAAGAAGCTGCTTTCCTCAGGCAGAGTGCCTGAATCACTGATTACAGCGGCTGCATTCATTTGCAGACAATTGTAATCATGGAAACCGAGAGGTTCGTGACGAATTACACGCTTATCCAATTGGAAACCACTCTTCTCTATTCGGTTACGTGAGCGAGGATGACAACTGTAAAGAATAGGCATATCGTACCTCTCAGCTATGGCATTGATAGCATTAAACAGGGAAAGGAAATTCTCTTCTGTGTCAATATTCTCCTCGCGATGAGCACTAAGTAGGATATACTTTCCCTTCTCCAAACCAAGACGACGGTGAATGTCGCTAGCCTCTATATCGGCAAGATTGGCATGCAATACCTCAGCCATGGGACTACCGGTCACATAAGTACGTTCTTTAGGGAGACCGCATTCGTGAAGGTATCTCCTTGCGTGCTCGCTATATGCCAGATTTACGTCACTGATAATATCAACAATGCGCCGGTTGGTCTCCTCAGGCAGGCACTCATCTTTACAACGGTTTCCTGCCTCCATATGGAAAATAGGGATGTGCAAACGCTTTGCCGCAATGGCACTCAGGCAAGAGTTGGTATCACCTAATATGAGCAATGCATCAGGCTTGATTGCATTCATTAATTTGTAGGAGCAGTTGATGATATTGCCGACCGTTGAGCCGAGGTCATCCCCCACAGCATCCATATAAACTTCCGGATCGGCTAATTTCAAATCCTTGAAAAATACCCCGTTGAGATTGTAATCATAGTTCTGACCGGTATGCGCCAATACTGTATCAAAATACTTGCGACACTTGGTAATAACTGCCGCAAGACGAATAATCTCAGGCCTTGTACCTACTATGATAAGAAGTTTCAGTTTGCCATTATCTGCAAACTTTACGTCGCTATAATCTGTCTTAATATCTGCCATAATTGTATTTATTCTACGGGTAAGAAATAAGTGTCCGGACAATTGGGATCAAATGCCTCATTCGCCCACATGAGGGTTACCAAATCGCAAGTATCAGAGAGGTTTATGATATTGTGAGTATAGCCGGGCAACATGTGTACAGCCTCTATCTTATCACCGCTAACCTCAAAATTCAGTACTTCATCCGTATCTATCCTACGTTGCTGAATGAGAGCCTTACCCGACACAACAATAAAGAACTCCCATTTCGTATGATGCCAATGCTGCCCCTTGGTAACACCTGGCTTACTTATATTCACACTAAACTGACCGCAATTTACCGTCTTCAGCAATTCTGTGAAACTGCCGCGCTCATCTACGTTCATCTTCAACGGAAAGACAGCCTTCTCTTTGGGCAAATAGCTAAGAAAAGTACTGTAAAGCTTCTTGGCGAATGAATTTTCCGGTATCTCGGGCATTAGCAATGTCTGGGGCTGTGCTTTAAAAGATTCAAGTAACGAAACTATTTCACCCAAAGTTGCTTTATAGGTAACAGGTACGGCGCAATAACGGCCATTGGCGGTAAGAACAGTCTTCACACCGTCAAATTCACAGTGATGTTCATTACCCTGCAAGGCACTTATCATTTCTTTTACAAGATCATCGATATAAAGAAGTTCAAGTTCCACACAGGAATCATTCACCTGTATGTCAAGGTCGTTGGCAATGTTGTTGCAGAATGTGGCAACCGCGCTGTTATAATTTGGACGACACCATTTGCCGAAAAGATTCGGAAAACGATATACCAATACTTTAGCACCTGTTTCTCTGCCGTACTCAAAGAACAGCTCCTCACCCGCTAACTTGCTCTTGCCGTAATCGCTCGTACCATAACGGCCGATCAGGGTTGCCTGGATGCTACTTGACAACATCACGGGGCAAGTGTTCTTATGAGCCTTCAAACAGTCGAGCAATATTGATGCAAAACCGAAGTTGCCGTTCATGAACTCACTATTCTCCTTTGGACGGTTTACACCTGCCAAGTTGAAGACGAAGTCACAGTCAGAACAGTAAACATCCAATTCCTCCGGATTACTGTCTATATCATATTCATAAACAGCATCAATAACAAGGCCGCCATAACAGCGGGCCTTTCCTTCCTTTATATTGTTGAGCTCGGCACAAAGATTTTTTCCTACGAAACCTTTGGCGCCTGTTACAAGTATCTTCATTATTCGGAACGGATTTCTTTTGATTTGGCACGCTCTATCAAACCGAGATCCTCCTGAATAAAGCGCAAACGCATAAGCTGTTCCTTCATCCCCTCAACATCCAGACGTGCGGTGTTGTGAGAGTGATAATCCTCAATTGCTGAAACCTTCTCATTACCTTCCACAAAGAACTTGTCATAGTTGAGGTCACGACTGTCGCAAGGAATACGGTAGTAGTTGCCGCAATCAATGGCTTTTGCCATTTCCTCACGAGTGACAAGAGTCTCATAAAGTTTTTCACCGTGACGGGTACCGATAACCTTGACTTCGGTTTCACCGTATTTGGGATCAATCTTAGAATAAATCTGCTTCAAGGCTTCAGCAAGCACATCCAAGGTCGCGGCAGGAGCTTTCTGTACGAAGAGATCACCATTGTGACCATGGGTAAAGGCATAGATAACAAGATCCACCGCATCATCCAATGTCATCATGAAACGGGTCATATTAGGATCTGTAATAGTAATGGATTTGCCTAACATGATCTGCTCCACCCACAAAGGAATAACCGAACCACGTGATGCCATTACATTACCATAACGGGTACAACAGATAGTTGTCTGCGCACCTTCACCAAGTTCACGCCCTTTCGCAATAGCCACCTTTTCCATCAGAGCCTTAGAAATACCCATGGCATTGATGGGATAGGCAGCCTTGTCAGTAGAAAGAACAACCACATTCTTCACACGATGATCAATAGCTGAAAGCAATACATTGCTTGTGCCCATCACATTAGTCATGGCCGCTTCCATAGGGAAAAACTCACAGGAAGGTACCTGCTTCAAAGCAGCAGCCGCAAACACATAATCCACTCCACGCATCGCAACATCCACAGATTCACGGTTACGAACATTACCGATATAAAACTTCACCTTTGACGCTTGTTCAGGATACTGTGCCTGAAGATGATGACGCATATCATCCTGCTTCTTTTCATCCCGTGAAAATATACGGATTTCCTTGATATCACTTGTGAGAAAACGACGGAGTACGGCATTACCGAATGAACCTGTACCGCCTGTGATCAACAGGACTTTGTCTTTAAACACTGACATATCTTTGATATTATTATTGATTAATTAGCCTTGTCTTTTATCTTATACTCCCCATAACCATAATGTTTACCATAGCCATAATACTTGCCATATTTGCCATAACCATAGTAATAACCATATTTCTTCTTCTGAAGATCCAAGCCATTGATAACAATACAGAGATTAGGCAGTTTATTATTCTCGGCAAGTTCATTGATCAGGGTAAACTCCGTTTTACGGGTGTAATCAGCACGGCATACATAAACAGATAAGTCCGCTACACGTCCTATAAGCAAAGTATCAGTTACCATACCCACAGGTGCCGTATCCAATATCACGTAATCAAAATTCTTCCTCAAGATTTCAACAGCTTTCTCCAAACCGTCACGAGCCAACAACTCTGTTGGATTAGGGGGAACTGTTCCACCTGGAAGAATATATAAATTCTTGTTTATATCAGAATGATGCACCAAATCCATCAGATTTACAGTGGAATTGGTAAGGAATTGAGTTATACCATACTCTTTCTTAGGTAGGTTGAAAACTTTGTTCAATCCGGGCTTACGAATGTCAAGGCCTACTATCACGACTTTTTTCCCTAACAAAGAAAGGCTGATAGCCAGATTGGCGGATATAAAAGATTTTCCTTCACCACTAACTGTAGAAGTTACCAAAATTACATTCTTACCATTTTCAAGCATAAACTGAAGATTGGTACGGACATTACGGAAGGTTTCGCTCATCAAATTGTTCTGATTCTCAAATACGGCAATAGCTCCCGTCTTTTCATCTGCCAATGGAATATCACCAACAACAGGGAGCGAAGTCAATTTTTCAACATCAGCACGACCTTCTATCTTAAATTTGGTCAGACCGATCAAATAAATAACACCTACCGGAATACCTATTCCAAATACCAAAGCCGCCAAATAAATCGTCATCCGTTTCGGGGAAATCGGAGTACTGTCCGCCTGTGCCTCGTCAATAATCTTGGCATTATTGGCTATGGCAGCCAAGACAATGGCATTCTCCTCACGCTTCTGAAGTAGCATCAGATACAAACCGGACTTGATTTCTTGCTGACGGGCAATACTCACAAACTGACGTTCCTGAGTCGGAGCATCACTGATACGACGGGAATAACGACTCGCTTCACGAATCAAATCAGCTTTCGTTATTTCAAGTCCTTTCAACGTGGCATCCAGAGTGGTCTGTATATTACTGCGCATCGCACGGATACTGGTAGTAAGATTCACAATTGCCGGATTGCTTTCCGTTGATGTACGTAACAGGCGTTTACGTTCGGCCACCATCTCATTATACCGGTCAATCGCCCCCGCTACCCCGGCATCCTGCAAACCGACATTCGCAGGCAGCACTTCGTATTCACTACCCTGCAAATATTTTTTCAAATCCATCACAAGATTAATCTGTGTCTGATTTTCCACCCGCTTCTTCTCGTATTCGGCATTACCAGTTAAGGCAATCTGAGCTTCACTTGTCAAATCAGTGATACCCGCACTACGCTTGAAATTCTCCAGATCGCGTTCCGTGCTACCCAATTCTTTTGAGATGATATCAATGCGCTCATCAATGAACTCGGCCGTTCTCTGGGCTACCTCATTCTTGTCATTGTTGGCATTGATATTATACATCTCAAGCAGTTTGTCTATATAGTCCTTGCCACGCTGGGTATTAGAGTTCTTAAGTGAAACGGTCACGACGGAAGTCGCCTTCGAGGTAGGGGTTATCGACAGGGAACCGGCATAACCTTTCGCTACAGCAAAAGGCCTGTTAATATAAGCCGTAATATGACGTTCTGTTGTTACACTTTCCGGACGAAGTGATGACAAAGTATCATTGTTCGCAAAAAAAGCAACCGTACCTTCATCGGTAGGAAATACGGCAGGCAATTTCTCAAGATGTTTCCGGTACTCCTTTTTTCCCACCTTGACCTGCACATCCATCGCACCGGCAGGTTGCAGAAGCATATCTATCTCCATTGTCTGCGGAAGCCTGTCCGCTTCCTGAGGGGTCAGACTGACCAAAACCGGAGAAGTACGATACAATTCCTTGTTTGGAAACTTATCTTCGTCCATATAGGTCACAAACAAGCCTAAAGAACTGACTACCTCCCTTGCCAATGTTCTGGATTTTAGCACTTCAATTTCATTCTCTATATTACTTGATGAAGAGACAAAACCGTTTAGCCCCATCTTTTCCAGTTCGGAAGACATATTCGCACCGCCACCTTTCTTTTCATCCTTAATCAGAACAGTGGCAGAAATATTGTATACAGGTGTTGTCAGACGCAGATATCCCCATGCTAAAGCAACACAAACTATTACCGAAACTACGAACCATGGCCAATGAATCAGATAGCGGAAAAGGATTTCCTGAATATTGATCTGTTCTTCGGATTGTGCCCTCATTTTTTCTTTTCCTTCCTCAACCATACGATGTTATTATCTGAAGATTGTTACTAATAAACTTGCCAATGAAATTAAAATAGAAGTAGCCGAAAACCATATACTTGTACTGTTGCTGATATCCGAATTGCGAGCCTTTGCCTTGTTCGGAGTCACATAAACAATATCATTCTGCTGCAACCAATAGTAAGGAGAAAGAAGAGTTTCAGCCTTATTAAGATCCAGTGTTATGATTTGTTGTTTGCCATTGGCATCTTCACGAATCAACTTTACATTATCACGGATTCCATAAATGGTCATATCACCTGCCATGGCCAAAGCTTCCAATAAATTCACTTTCTCATTGCTGATAGTAAATGTACCGGGACTAGCGACTTCTCCTAACACAGAGATTTTGTAATTGACCATACGTGCAGTAACAATCGGAGTTTCTTTTATGTAGGGTTTCAACTTTTCCACTATCATTTGCTCTACCTCCTTTTTGGTCAGTCCCCCGACTTTCAATGTCCCCAATACAGGAAAATTGATATTCCCCTCGTTATCCACCAGATAAGTCTGTTGGGAGGATTGGGAAGCGCCCTGTGAATTTCCGGCAGTCAAACCAGCAGAACCAGTCATTCCCAGGTTGAAAGGAGCCGCCAGTTCAGGGTTCGTACATGATACCATGATAGTAAGTTGATCCTTAGGCATTATTCTGGCATCATACAGGGTTTCCTGTTGGGTAACCTGTCCCACAATTTCAGAGTCCTGCAGATAGGGGACTTTCTTGTATGACTGGCAGGAAGCAAGCAAAAAGAGTGCAAACAGGCAGGGAAGTATCCCACCGACTTTTTTCTGCATACTTGTAGCAATGCAAAATGAATTGTTCATAATATATTCTAGTTTATTATTCTTTATCCAACACCTCAAACCTCGGAGAATTCTTCGATTTGAACTCGGGCACCACCTTCTTCATCAACCGGACGGTATCCATAATCTTGACGGCACGGGACAACCTCTCGAACTCTGAATAAGTGTCAAGGATATCGGAATATTCATACCGGCGAACCTTAGCGATCATGATCTTTTTATTTTCAGTCGGAATCGTATTCTCCTTATCGCTCAGGACCTCTTCGTAAAGCTTCTCACCGGGACGTAAACCCGTGAACTCGATCTTTATGTCTTCACCGGGACGATAGCCAGCCAATTCAATCATACGGGTGGCCAGATCGACGATCTTGACTGCCTTGCCCATCTCAAAGACAAATATCTCATTGCCCTCCCCCATAGTGGCGGCCTCCATCACCAGACGGCAGGCCTCGGGAATCGTCATAAAGAAACGGATGATATCAGGATGGGTGACGGTGACCGGACCGCCATTCTCGATCTGTTCCTTGAAGCGGGGAATGACGGAACCGTTACTGCCCAATACATTTCCGAAACGCGTTGTGATGAATTTGGTACGCCCTTGCACTTTCCCCTCACGGATGGCACAACCCAGGCTCTGCACGTAGATCTCGGCAAGGCGCTTGGAGCAGCCCATCACATTCGTTGGGTTAACAGCCTTGTCAGTAGAAACCATTATCATCTTCTCCGCACCGTATTCAACGGCCATGTCCGCAACCTGGCGGGAGCCGGTGACATTCACCAAAACCGCCTCACAGGGGTTTTCCTCCATCAAAGGAACATGCTTGTAGGCGGCGGCGTGGAAGACCACCTGGGGATGGTAATTTTCGAATACCATACGCACGCGCTCTTTAACACGGACGTCACCGATGACAGGAATGAAATCTATATCGGGATAATTCTTCTCGAATTCAAGACGCACATTATGCAAAGGGGTCTCAGCGGAATCAAACATGACAAGTTTACGGATGCCCAGACCGACAAGCTGGCGGCAAAGTTCGCTGCCTATGCTGCCTGCTGCACCGGTCACCAGAACGACTTTACCACGGAATTCTGCAGCCACCTGGCGAAGGTTGATATTGATTTCCGCACGGCCCAAAAGGTCCTCGATCTTGATGGGACGGACCCACTGGTGGAAGTTACCGTCAGAATCGGCCTCACTGATCGTCGGGGCTATCAGGGTCTTGAGATCATTGCTCTTGCAGTATTCCAAAAGACGGTTTTCCTCAAGACGGGTATCCTCATAACGGGAAAACAAAATACCTTTAATGCCACGCTTACGGATGATGTAATCCACATCGGAATCGTTTTCAAAATAATAAATGGGAAGATCGGCCAAACGGCGGCGACTGTTGTTCTTGCCATAAACATAAAAGCCCGCCACCTTGTAATGGGAACTGTCCCTGAGACGAAGCTTCAGCGCCACACTCTCCTCGTCGGTGCCATAGATAAGGATACGGGTGTTCTTCTTGTTCACCCAGTCCAGCAATAGATCGTACGTGATGATGAGTGAAACACGAAAGACTGTCAGCGCAACCAGGGTCAGAAGACCGTCGAGAAGAAGGCAGGAAAAACGGTATTTATCGAACGCAGACGTTTCGGGAATAATCCAGAAAGAAACGGCAAGCAGGCAGACAGACTTGAACAATACGGCACACATGACACGCCAGAGCTCACGGGCCTGGGAAAAACGGATCGTGTTGCGATACGTGTGGAACAACAAAGAGCCGACAACACTACCCAGCAAAGAAACGAGAACAAACTGACAAAGAACCCAGTCACTCACAGGTATATGTGCCATATAATGAATGACAGCATAAGCGATCAATGAACATACTACTGATATTGTTGTGTCAATACCCAAAATAATCCAATAGCTCAAATAGTTCTTACGAGCGTATTGAGCTATCCCCCTTAATGTCTTTTCCATTATAGTATAAACGATAAATTGTGTATCAGAGATACAATGAGATATAATCAGATACTAAAATCAAGATTTCACCGATTCTACATAACCGATAGGCATATCCACACATGCACAGCCTAACAGATTCAGTCGCACGGCAATCTTAGTCTTACCATCTACATTGACCAGTTCACCCACCAGTCCGGTCAGAGGTCCCTTGATGACACGTACTTTTTCACCACGCGCCAAAGGGGAGCTGTTCATGCAAACAGCTTCTTCGGAATAATCAAGCATAAAACGGAAACGAGCCATCTGCTCGTCGGGAATCACTGCCGGTGTGCTCTCACCCCGCATCACCATATAGCGACTAACTGTAGAAAAACTAAGGACTTCCATGCGCTCTTTCTGATCAACATGGACAAATACCATCATTGGAAGAAGAACAGCTTCTACTTTTTTACGCCGGTCGCTCCATTGATGAATCTCCTGTTGGACAGGAACAAAATTTTCAATCCCCATTTTGTCCAAACGCTCGGCAACTTTCTTCTCATGATGCATACGCACCATAGCTACATACCAGCGTTTAGAGTGTGCTACGCCTTCCCCTGTCCCATTACTAGGCCCAGCATTTACTGATTTTCGGCTTGTTAAAATCATGTTTTTTTACCCCATATACATCCGTTACTTTTTAGGTAACGGATAAAATGCATCAGAACATACTTTATGACGAAAACGGAAAGAATACAAGTATAAGGAGGGGCCAACCGGAAATTTGCTTGATGTTCAGCAAAATGAATTTAAAATCGGACAATAAAAAGTATAGGGCATGAAAATGAGTTCTTTTCATGCTCCGGGATTTTCTTATACTAAAATTTAAATAAAACAAAAAAAAATGTAGAATTGCTTGTTTGCTATTTATGTTTTTGGCTATCTTTGCAACAAATTTTAAATCCGTTACCTAAAAAGTAATGGATATAGTTTATCACTGATTAACAGTTGATTATCTTTAATTATCCTTTCACTTTACAATTTCTGATGTAAGATAAATTTCCTTTATTCACTTCTGTTCTTTCTTCCAGTCCGAAGCCTTTCAAATAAGTCTGTGTGGTTTTTATGGATTTATGTCCCAACGCCTCGCTAATCATTTCAATGGACACTCCCCGATACTTGGCAATAGTAGCCCACGAATGGCGTAGCGTGTAAGAAGTGACCGGAGATTTCAAATGTAACGCCTTCGCCAGCTCTTTCAGATTTTTGTTAAATTGACGAAGGGCAGACTGATATTCCCGGTAAGCCTTTTCATCCTTCCGTGACTTATCACCACAAAGAATATCAAGCAAATAATCCGGACAACCGGGTTGGGACTTCCGAACGCTCCGAAGTCGGTCGATCTTCACCATAGCACTATCCAACACTTCTACACTCATCGGCGTTTTCGTCTTGATGCGATTATAGCGAAGCATATTATTTTCAAGAGCCGATTTTTCCAAATGTGCCAGATCGGCAAACGACATTCCACAAAGTTGGAACAGCAGGGAAGCAATGTCCTGAATGCGGCGCAAACGTTCCGATCGGGGATCGTCAAACAAAAGCCTATGCAGTTCGGCAGCAGTCAAAGCCCTCTTCTGACAAACATCGATTCCCGTATAAGCCTCATGAAACAACCGCGGCACAAAAGGGGCATTACCCGCTTCCACCCCACGATTGTAAATGCTACGAAGCATACGCATATACGTAGAAATCGTATTAAGCTTCAATCCATTCTCGTAAAGATACTGCCCGTAAAGCCGCAGGCTCTCACGGGTGATTTGCCTGAACGACACATTACACGTACCACAAAACACACTGAAAGAAAAAAGAGCATTCTTATAGACATGCGCTGTAGAATATCTGCCTTCTTCACGTAAACGATCGATGTAGAGCTCGCCACACCGACTAAAACCTTTTTTGTTCGTCATTTGCACCATTAGTTATTTGATTATTATACCATTATTGGCAAGCAACAAAAGAACGAATCTTTTCGAAGATAGATCGCACTCTACAGAGAAAAAAGATATAATGTATTTTAATACATTCTTTATTTATTATATATATTAGTTGCCGGATGGGGTGCCGGAACGCATTTCGGGTATCTTCCGTATCCCCCATCAATAGGGCATTTCAGGAGGTATGAAGGGGTGCCGCGTGGGGTGCCGCTCAAAAGTGCGGTCGATTCAATATAAACGACCGTATATTTTGTACCAAACGACCGCCCGTTTACACTCGTCAGACCGTTCGATCGGTTCAAAACGAGCGGTCGTATTAATCAAAAGATACGGTCGTTTCATCCAACAGGAACGGCTGAAACAAAAATCATCCGGCTGAACCTAAAAAAAACGAAATAATTCTGTGCTTCTCACAAATTCTTCGTACCTTTACACTCCGGTAAAACAAGTTCTATCCACATAAAAGATAACAAAATGGAAAACAGAAGTTTAGTAACCATTGCCGAACATTCTAAAGAAAAAATCCTCTATATGCTCGAAATGGCGAAGCAGTTTGAAATGAATCCCAACCGCCGGTTATTGCAAGGAAAGGTAGTAGCAACCTTGTTCTTCGAACCTTCCACACGTACCCGCCTGAGTTTTGAAACAGCCGCCAACCGTCTCGGTGCACGTGTTATCGGATTTTCCGACCCGAAAGCGACCAGTTCTTCCAAAGGGGAGACACTAAAAGACACGATTATGATGGTGAGCAATTATGCGGACATTATCGTCATGCGCCACTATCTCGAAGGAGCCGCACGGTATGCCAGCGAGGTAGCTCCGGTGCCTATCGTCAATGCAGGAGACGGAGCCAACCAACATCCGTCACAAACCATGCTCGACCTCTATTCCATCTACAAAACACAGGGAACACTGGAAAACTTGAATATTTATCTGGTAGGAGATTTGAAGTACGGACGTACCGTGCACTCGCTGCTGATGGCCATGCGCCACTTCAACCCTACTTTCCATTTTATCGCTCCCGAAGAGTTGAAAATGCCGGAAGAGTACAAGCTCTATTGCAAGACCCACCAGATAAAGTATGTTGAGCACACGGATTTCACCGAAGAGATTATCGCTGATGCGGACATTCTGTACATGACCCGCGTGCAACGGGAGCGTTTCACCGATCTGATGGAATACGAACGTGTAAAGAACGTATATATCCTGCGCAACAAAATGCTGGAGAACACCCGTCCCAATCTGCGTATCCTGCATCCGCTGCCTCGTGTCAACGAGATTGCGTATGATGTGGATGACAACCCGAAAGCATACTATTTCCAACAGGCGCAAAATGGTCTGTATGCCCGCGAAGCAATTCTTTGCGATGTGTTAGGTATCACATTAGATGATGTTAAAAACGATATTTTATTATGAGCGAAAATAAACAAGCATTGCAAGTAGCTGCCCTGAAAAACGGGACAGTGATTGACCATATCCCTTCCGAAAAGCTCTTTACCGTAGTACAACTGCTCGGAGTGGAGCAAATGACCAGCAATATCACGATCGGATTCAACCTCGACAGTAAGAAGCTGGGTAAAAAAGGTATCATTAAGATTGCAGACAAGTTTTTCTGCGACGAGGAAATAAACCGTATATCGGTGGTGGCTCCGCACGTCAAGCTGAATATTATCCGCGATTATGAGGTGGTGGAAAAGAGGGAAGTGAAAATGCCGGATGAGCTTCATGGAATCGTAAAATGCGCCAATCCGAAATGTATCACGAACAATGAACCGATGGCTACGTTATTCCATGTGATAGACAAAGATAACTGTATCGTAAAATGTCATTATTGCGAAAAAGAACAAAAGCGTGAAGAGATCAGTATCCTATGAAACAAGATTGGAAACCTGGAACGATGATTTATCCGCTACCGGCTGTATTGGTCAGTTGCGGAAAAGAAGAAAGTGAATATAATATTATCACAGTGGCATGGACGGGCACGATTTGCACCAACCCGCCCATGTGCTATATATCCGTACGTCCGGAACGATACTCCCATGAGATTATTAAAAAGAACATGGAGTTCGTTATCAATCTGACAACAAAAGACATGGCTTTCGCCACAGACTGGTGCGGAGTACGTTCGGGGCGCAATTATCACAAATTCGAAGAAATGAAGCTGACTCCGGGACATTGCACTGTGGTCAGCGCTCCCTTGATTGAAGAGTCACCTCTCTGCATTGAATGCCGTGTGAAAGAAATCGTCTCTCTAGGCTCGCATGATATGTTTATTGCAGACGTGGTGAACGTTCGGGCAGACGAGCGGAATCTGAATCCGGAAACCGGTAAACTTGAGTTGGCGGAAACCAACCCATTGGTATATGTACACGGCGGATATTATGAGCTTGGTGAGAAAATCGGAAAGTTTGGTTGGAGTGTAGAGAAAAAGAAAAACTGACCCCAGATAATACGACCATGAATATGCTGCGTACAATTTTCCTTTTAGGTTTGCTGACCGTAGGCTGTATGGCTTTCGGTCAGAACTACAACGCAGAGAAGGTGGACCGTCCCAATACCAAGAAAATAAACTTTGGTATTAAGGCCGGATTCAACTCTTCCATGTTCCTGGTGTCCAAACTAAAAATCAAGGATGTGACTATCGATGAGGTGCAGAATAATTATAAAATCGGTTATTTCGGCGCCCTCTTCATGCGCATCAACATGAAGAAACATTTCATCCAGCCGGAAGTATCCTATAATGTGGCCAAATGTGAGATCAGCTTCGATAAGCTGGGCTCACAGCACCCTGCTATCGAACCGGATTATGCATCCGTACAATCTGTATTGCACAGTATCGACTTCCCTATTCTATACGGTTATAATGTTGTGAAAAAAGGACCTTACGGGATGTCTATTTTCGTAGGACCCAAACTCCGTTATTTATGGGGGAAACATAATGAAATCACTTTCCGCAACTTCGACCAGAAAGGGATTCACGAAGAACTTTATCCGTTCAATGCCAGTGTGGTGATCGGTGTAGGGGTCAATATTTCGCGCATCTTCTTTGATTTCCGTTATGAGCAAGGAGTGGGAAACATATCCAAGTCGATTGTTTATGACAATATCAATTCCGACGGCAGCACGGGCGTGAGCAACATTACTTTCCGTCGTCGCGACAGCGCGTTAAGTTTTTCGCTTGGCTTCATCCTTTAAGAATAAAATATCATTAAATCCCACTTTTTACTAACATTTTTCTTGTACTTCCTTCATTCTTTATTTATTTTCATTAACTTTGTGCGCTTAAAAATAGGTATCTCGAATTAAAAATTTAATCTTACTTTATAAAAGAATGAAAAGAGACGACTTAATTTTCGATATTATCGAAAAAGAGCATCAACGTCAGCTAAAAGGTATTGAGCTGATTGCATCAGAAAACTTCGTGAGCGACCAGGTAATGCAGGCAATGGGTTCTTGCCTGACCAACAAATACGCAGAAGGTTATCCGGGCAAACGCTATTACGGAGGCTGTGAAGTAGTAGACCAGAGCGAGCAAATCGCTATCGACCGCTTGAAAGAGATTTTCGGTGCTGAATGGGCAAACGTACAGCCGCACTCCGGAGCACAGGCCAATGCAGCAGTTTTCCTGGCTGTACTGAATCCGGGCGACAAATTCATGGGACTGAACTTAGCTCACGGCGGACATCTCTCTCATGGTTCATTGGTGAATACTTCCGGTATCATCTATACTCCTTGCGAATACAATCTGAATAAAGAAACAGGACGGGTGGACTACGACCAGATGGAAGAAGTCGCTTTACGTGAGAAACCGAAAATGATTATCGGTGGCGGTTCAGCTTACTCTCGCGAATGGGACTACAAGCGTATGCGCGAAATCGCTGACAAAGTAGGCGCTATCCTGATGATCGATATGGCACACCCTGCCGGTCTGATTGCTGCCGGAATACTTGAAAATCCGGTTAAATATGCACACATTGTCACTTCGACTACACATAAGACACTTCGCGGACCTCGCGGCGGTGTTATCATGATGGGTAAAGATTTCCCTAACCCATGGGGTAAGAAAACTCCGAAGGGAGAAATCAAGATGATGTCTCAATTGCTGGATTCTGCCGTTTTCCCGGGTATTCAGGGCGGACCATTGGAACACGTCATTGCTGCCAAAGCGGTAGCTTTCGGTGAAATCCTGCAACCTGAGTTCAAGGAATATGCAAAACAGGTACAGAAGAACGCTGCCGTACTTGCACAGGCTTTGATCGATCGTGGCTTTACAATTGTTTCCGGCGGTACGGACAATCACTCCATGCTGGTAGACCTGCGCAGCAAATATCCTGATTTGACAGGTAAAGTAGCGGAAAAGGCATTGGTTTCTGCCGACATTACCGTTAACAAGAACATGGTTCCGTTCGACAGCCGTTCCGCATTCCAGACTTCCGGTATCCGTTTGGGTACTCCTGCTATCACGACTCGTGGTGCTAAAGAAGACTTAATGCTTGAAATTGCTGAAATGATCGAGACTGTTTTGTCTAACGTAGAAAATGAAGAGGTGATCGCACAAGTCCGCGCACGTGTGAACGAAACGATGAAGAAATATCCTCTTTTCGCATACTAAATCAGAACTTTTCATAATATAATATTCAGAGTTTGTCCTTTATGAAAGGGCAAACTCTTTTTTTATTTATTGACGTTCTTCTCCGAACCATCCACACCCAAATTCGTTTTTCTTTTCTCCCCCTCTATATACAATCATCCCCGTCTTTCCGTACTTTCACACTAACTAAGTCCTTCTATTTCTCCATCGACAATATCAATATGCAATGCCTGCGGTTCTTTGGGCAGTCCCGGCATACGAAGGATTTCTCCGGCAATGGCTACAATCATTTCAGCTCCGTTATTGATAACTATATCTTTGATGTGGAACTCGAAATTATTTACCGCACCGTATATTTTCGGATCGGCGGAGAACGAATACTGAGTCTTTGCAATACAAACCGGATAATGAGTGATTCCCATCTTCTCAATCAGTTTGATACGGTTGCGTGCGATACTGCTGTACGTGATCACACTGGCCCCATAAATATGGGTAGCCACTTTTTCGATCTTCTGCTGTATACTGTCTTCCTCCTTATACGTAAAAGTCAATGGCTCGGAAGGATTGTTTTCAATCATATCCACCACCAGACGCGCCATATCCACTGCTCCCTCTCCTCCTTCACTGAACGCATTGTTGATGGCAAAGCCCACTCCTAACTGTTCACAGTGCTCACGCAGCAGTTCCATCTCTTCTTCCGTGTCGGATGCGAACTTATTGAAAGCTACGACAACCGTCTGACCGAACGAGCGAAGATTACGTACATGTTTATCCAAATTGCGCAAGCCTTCTTTCAGCCCATCCATATTCGGTTCCTTGATACGGTCAAGACTGACACCTCCGTGCATCTTCAATCCCTGCGCCGTAGCGACAATAACAGTGAGACGCGGCTGGAGTCCGCTCTTGCGACACTTGATATTGTAGAACTTCTCCGCACCAAGATCGGCACCGAATCCTGCTTCCGTAATCACATAGTCACCGAAAGTCATCGCTAATTTGGTGGCCAGAATGGAGTTGCAACCATGAGCGATATTCGCAAACGGACCGCCATGCACAAAAGCGGCAGTTCCTTCGGTTGTCTGCACCAGGTTAGGATGGATGGCATCTTTCAGTAATACGGTAATAGCACCCGCCACTCCCAAATCTTTGACTGTAAAAGGCTGGTCATCATAAGTGAACCCGAGCAGGATATTTTCGATACGGCGACGCAAATCATTCACATCTTGAGCAAGACACAGAATAGCCATAATCTCCGAAGCCGGTGTAATATCAAACCCGGACTCTTGGGTGATACCGTTTGACTTCGGACCGAGCCCCACGACAATGCTGCGCAACGAACGGTCGTTCACGTCCAACACCCGACGCCAGAGTATTTCTTTGAGCCCGAAACCTTTTGCCTGATTCTGATAGAGGTAGTTATCCAACAAAGCAGAAATCATGTTATGAGCCGAAGTGATGGCATGAAAGTCTCCGGTAAAATGAAGATTGATCTTATCCATCGGGAGCACTTGGGCATATCCTCCTCCGGCAGCTCCCCCTTTCATTCCGAAGCACGGACCGAGAGACGGCTCACGCAGGGCGACAATCGCCTTCTTCCCTATTTTATTAAGTCCCAATGCAAGACCGATAGACACGGTAGTTTTGCCGATACCCGCTTTTGTAGCTGTAATGGCAGTGACCAGTATAAGATTGCTTTTCTTTACCTTCTCTTCATCAATCAACTGTTCGGGTATCTTTGCAATGTAGCGACCGTAATTTTCCACTTCATCACGAGGGATTCCGATACTTTCGGCAACCTGCTTCACTTTCTTCAGCTCAATGCTGCGAGCTATTTCTATGTCTGATTTCATACAGAATATGATTAGTTTTAGTTGAAAATGCAAAAGTAACAAATCTATGTAAAGCTACAAAACTCTTTCCGCATAATAACTGTTGTATGTAACATAACCTAAACAACAACTTAATTATGGAATGGATTATTAATCAACTAAGGGTACACCCTGAGCTTGCTATCTTTCTCACGCTTTTCGCGGGATTCTGGTTGGGCAGGCTCAAAATAGGGAAGTTCTCTCTAGGTACAGTGACCAGTGTTCTGCTAGTCGGAGTATTGGTAGGACAACTGAACATCACCGTAGACGGTCCGATGAAGGCCGTATTTTTTCTGTTATTTTTATTCGCCGTTGGCTATAAGGTAGGGCCGCAGTTCTTTCGGGGATTGGAAAAAGACGGTTTGCCACAGGTAGGATTCGCCGTATTGATGTGTATCGTCAGCCTGGTAGCCCCGTGGATACTTGCCAAAATCATGGGATATCACGTAGGAGAAGCCGCCGGATTACTGGCAGGATCACAAACTATCTCAGCCGTTATCGGTGTGGCAAGTGATACCATTAATCAGTTGGGTATCAGCGAGGCACAGAAAGCTACGTATATCAATGCCATTCCGGTAGCATACGCCGTGACTTATATCTTCGGTACGGCGGGATCGGCCTGGCTTCTGGCTTCTCTCGGTCCGAAAATATTAGGAGGGCTGGATAAGGTGAAAGCAGACTGCAAGGCATTGGAAGTGCAAATGGGAACATCGGAAGTAGACGAACCGGGATTCTCACCCGCACTCCGCCCGGTTGTGTTCCGTGCTTATAAAATTACCAACGAATGGTTTGGAAAAGGAAAAAAGGTAAGCGAGCTGGAAACGTATCTGGCGGAAAAAGATAAACGGCTGTTTGTAGAGCGGGTCCGCCAACGGGGAATTGTAAAAGAGGTCAGTCCGGATCTGATGCTCCGGCCGGAGGATGAAGTCGTTCTAAGCGGGCGACGTGAATTTGTGATTGGTGAAGAAGATTGGATCGGTCCGGAAGTGATTGACGCCCAATTGCTCGATTTCCCGGCGGAGACTCTCCCGGTAATGGTTACTCACCGCACTTTCGCAGGAGAGAAAGTCGCAACGATCAGATCACAGAAGTTCATGCACGGTGTCAGCATACGTAGTATCAAGCGTGCAGGTATCAACGTGCCGGTGCTCGCTCAGACCGTAGTCGATTCGGGAGATATCCTCGAACTTACGGGCATGAAGCACGAAGTGGAAGCCGCCGCCAAACAAATGGGTTATGTAGACCGGCCGACCAATCAGACCGACATGATTTTCGTAGGACTGGGAATCTTGGTCGGTGGCCTTATCGGGGCTCTTTCCATTCATCTGGGAGGTATCCCCATCAGTCTATCTACCAGTGGAGGCGCATTAATCGCAGGGCTTGTATTCGGCTGGCTGCGCAGTAAACACCCTACTTTCGGCGGTATCCCCGAACCTTCGCTATGGGTATTGAATAACGTAGGACTGAATATGTTTATCGCAGTGGTGGGCATTGCCGCCGGTCCCAGCTTTGTAGCCGGATTCAAGGATGTAGGTTTCAGCCTGTTTATTGTCGGTGCACTGGCTACGGCTATTCCATTGGTCAGCGGATTACTGATGGCAAAATATCTGTTCAAGTTCCACCCTGCCCTATCCTTGGGTTGCACGGCGGGAGCACGAACGACAACCGCTGCACTGGGAGCCATTCAGGATGCAGTGGAAAGCGATACTCCGGCTTTGGGATATACCGTGACGTATGCCGTAGGCAATACGCTGCTGATTATCTGGGGAGTGGTCATCGTACTGCTGATGTAAACCGGCAGTACTTACTGTTTCAGACAAATTATTTACTATTCTAACAAATATAAATTTCATTATGGAGAAAAAAGACAATAGCCCGGCTATCACTAAAAGCTATGCTAAAAAGATGGAAACCATCAGCCCTTTCGAACTTAAAAACAAGCTTATCGAAATGGCGGATGAAAGTATCAAGAAAATAGCGCACACCATGCTAAATGCCGGTAGAGGAAATCCGAACTGGATTGCTACCGAACCCCGTGAGGCGTTTTTCCTGTTAGGACAATTCGGCCTTTGTGAATGCCGCCGTGTATTCTCGTCGGAAGAAGGGATAGCGGGTATCCCGCAGAAAACAGGAATAGCCGCACGTTTCGAGGCTTTCTTGAAAGATAACGAAAAGACACCGGGAGCCGACTTGCTGAAAAAGGGATATAACTATATGTTGATGGAGCACGCAGCCGACCCGGACACGCTCGTTCATGAATGTGCGGAAGCTGTAATCGGTGACCAATATCCCGTGCCCGACCGTATTCTGCATTTTACGGAACTAATCGTACAGGATTATCTGGCGCAGGAGATGTGCGACCGCCGTCCGCCGAAAGGAACTTTCGACCTGTTCGCCACTGAAGGGGGAACGGCAGCCATGTGTTATCTGTTCGATTCACTGCAAGAGAATTTCCTATTGAACCAGGGGGACGCCATTGCATTGATGATTCCGGTGTTTACTCCTTATATTGAGATTCCGCAATTACGACGTTACCAATTTGAGGTCACTGAAATTTCCGCTGACCAGATGACGGCTGACGGGCTGCACACCTGGCAATACAAGGATGAGGATATCGACAAGTTAAGGAACCCGAAAATCAAGGCTTTATTCATCACCAATCCGAGTAACCCGCCCAGCTACGCACTGAGCGCTGAGACTGCGGCACGCATTGTCAACATTGTAAAGAATGACAATCCGAATCTGATGATTATTACGGATGACGTGTACGGGACATTTATCCCTCACTTCCGTTCATTGATGGCTGAATTGCCACATAATACGCTTTGCGTCTATTCTTTCTCCAAATATTTCGGAGCTACGGGATGGAGAAATGCAGTGATCGCCTTACACGAAGACAATATCTACGACAAAATGATTGCCCGCCTGTCGGAGGAGCAGAAAGAAATATTGAACAAACGTTATTCGAGCCTTGACCTGCATCCGGAGAAGATGAAGTTTATCGACCGTATGGTAGCTGACAGCCGCCAGATCGCTTTGAATCATACGGCAGGGCTCTCTCTCCCTCAGCAAATGCAGATGAGCTTGTTTTCTCTTTTCGCTCTTCTGGATAAAGAGGACCGCTATAAGATCAAGATGCAGGATATCATCCATCGCCGTTTGCACGCATTATGGGACAATACCGGATTTACACTGGTGGAGGATCCGCTGCGCGCCGGTTATTATTCGGAAATCGATATGCTGGTGTGGGCGAAGAAATTTTATGGGGATGATTTCGTCGCTTATCTGCAAAAGACATATAATCCGCTGGATGTGGTGTTCCGTCTCGCCAATGAGACTTCACTCGTACTGCTGAACGGCGGTGGCTTTGCCGGCCCCAAATGGAGTGTCCGTGTATCGCTTGCCAATCTGAATGAGGCCGATTATGTGAAAATCGGGAAAAGTATCAAACGGGTGCTGGACGAGTATGCCAAAGTATGGCAGTCGTAAACAGATAATTCCTAAAGCGCAGATGAACACAGATGAACGCAAATTATCGCAGATAATATTTAATCTTTGCGTAAATCTGCGTTAATCTGCGCTTGTTTCATAGATAGTCAGACTGAAATTTTCTATCTTTGTGATGAATTAACCTGTACAAAGATGAAAAAACTGATTCTATTTCTTTCGCTGATATTATCTGCCGGAATCGTATCCGCACAATCGGAAATACCTTCCGACAGTATCCGCCGTGCCCCGTCAGCTAATGTAAAAGAGTTCGGCGGTTTCTTGCTGGATATGGGGATAATGAATATCACTGCCCCCCAACTTCCCAAAACAGATCTGAGTATACCGAATGTAACCAAGGACTATAATCAGCTATTCCGCATGAATACGGATGCTATCTATTCTCAAGGATTCACAGACACCTTCTCTCCTTCATATTCCGGCTTCGGATACGGATACAATTGGGGATTTTACTCTTCACCGCAGTTTATGCAGATGGGATCTTTCAAACTGAAAAACGGAATGCAAATCAATACATACGGAGATTATGATAAAGACGGATGGAGGGTTCCCAATCGAAGCGCTATGCCTTGGGAAAAGAATAATTTTCGGGGAGCATTCGAACTAAAATCAGCCAATGGTAATTTCGGAATACGAATTGAAGTGCAACAGGGGCGCAATGTCCCCTACTAATTACCGGATATTTGCCCGGTGATATTAGAATTTCTAACTAAAAAAGTGTTTAATAAAAGGGACATTGGAATATCAAAATCTTAATCTATGTTATGAAACATACTTTTTCCCTTGGATTATTTGCAGATATCACAAAAGTCCGTACCTTTGCAATGTGTTTTTCATAGTATTAGATTTAAGGTTAACAAAGGTTGGAGCAAGGCGTTGCT
>USPQ01000011.1 GCA_900556625.1 uncultured Bacteroides sp.
CAAATCTCAGCAGAACTAGGATATAGAAGAGTATAACAAAAGATCATGCTATAAAAATACGAAACATTATGATAAGGAACTTTTTGCTAATTTGCTTGCTCGGTTGCGGCATATCTTTGGCAACAGCCGGAAACCCTCCTTTCTTTACTACAGGTACTGCTGTTAACGAGAAAGGAGAATTATTGATGACCCAGAAAGGAACCAGACAGTTGGATGTATTTGCTGCCGACGGGAAAACTTTGCTCCGTTCGTACCCGTTTAAGGAAACTCCCACAGGAGTTTTACTTGATGGTGATAAAGCGTATGTGACTACTTTCGAGAAAACCGGGCGGTTGGAGGTCTTGTCGTTGAAGTCGGGACAGATAGAAGCAGCTATTCCTACCGGTTCGGGAGCTTGCTATCCGATATTCTCGGCGGACAAGAAGCATATCTATGTATGCAATCAATTTGCAGGTACAGTAAGTGAGATAGATCCGGCAACGTGTAAAGTTGTCAGAAGCGTGAAAGTCTTACGCGAACCAAGGTCCGCTATATTCAGTAAGGACGGACGATATCTATTTGTGGCTAACTTTCTGCCGGCACAAAGGGCGGACTTGAACATAGTGGCGGCTTGTGTATCTGTAATTGAAGTGAAAAGTTTCACTAAAGTAAAGGATATCCAACTGGCAAACGGCAGTAATGCTTTGCGGGATATGTGTATTACTCCCGACGGTAAGTATATTTATGTATCTCATAATTTAGGGCGTTTTATGGTACCTACCTCTCAATTACAGCAGGGGTGGATGAATACAAGTGCTTTCAGTATCATCAACGTAGAAAAGCAGGAATTTGAAGGAGCCGTATTGGTGGACGAACCCGACCGGGGCGCTGCCGGTGTGTGGGGGATTGCCTGTGATGAGAAGCACATCTACGTAGCCCATAGCGGGACACATGAAATAAGCGTAATCGACCATTCCCGAATGTTGGATAAGTTTCGGAATTATGCGGATAAAGGTCGTTTGGACTATGACCTGACTTTTCTTTACGGACTCCGCAAAAGGATTCCTTTGCAGGGCAACGGACCACGTCATCTTCTTCTCTCGAATAATAAACTGATTATTCCTACCTATTTCGCCGATGTATTAAATATGGTAGATCTGAATACGTTCTCGGTGGCTGCCGTTAATATGAATGTGGGGCGTACCGAGACGAAAGAACAAAAAGGAGAGAAGTACTTTAATGATGCGGGACATTGTTATCAGGGGTGGCAAAGTTGTAACGGATGTCATCCCGGAGACGGCCGTACGGACGGTATGAACTGGGATTTGATGAACGATGGAGTAGGGAATCCTAAAAACTGCAAGAGCCTGCTTTATAGCCACGTGACGCCTCCCAATATGATTTCGGGTATTCGTGCCAAAGCTGAAGTAGCTGTACGTGCAGGATTCCGGTATATTCAGTTCTATGAGCCGGAAGAAGAAATGGCCGAATGTGTGGACGCGTATATGAAGTCTTTACGCCCGGTTCCGAGCCCGTATTTAGTAGATGGAGAATTGTCGGAAAAAGCGAAGGCGGGAAGAAAAGTCTTTGATAAGTTGAAATGTGGCGATTGTCATAACGGTCCTTTCTATACGGATCTGAAAATGCATCGGATTGGTGAAGATGTCGAGTTTGAGAAAGGATGGGATACACCTACGCTGGTAGAATGTTGGCGTACGGCTCCTTATTTGTTTGACGGACGTGCTGCCACTATGCAAGAAGTGTTCGAAGTTCACAAGCACGGAATTGACAAGAAAGTATCCAAGAAAGAAATAGAGGAATTAACTGAATATGTAAATTCTCTTTAAGAAGAAAGTGTATGAACTATTGTGATAAAATACATTACTCCCTGTTGACTGCTTCCCCGGAAGATTTTCCGTCGATGATAGACAGTTTATTGTCCCGGTTGCCCGAAGAAGAACGTATACTACGTTTGGTCTTGTTCGGTACGCCGGTTTTAAAAGATGAATATGTCACTCAACGTCAGCTATTCAAAGCGAAAGCACGCCATTTCTTTGGAGACAGCGAACCGGCTCTTAGTTATGTTCTGCAACCCGTACCGGATGCTCCTTTAGTCATGGAAGTACATAGCTATCGTCCTGAAAGCGATGAACGGATTTTGTATCGGCATTATGATAATATTCCTTACGTATTGTTGGAAAATGAGTCGGGACGTTTCATGTTTGCCGGAGGATTTCAGGGCGATGACCCTTGTGCAGATATGGAACAGCGGTCGGTAGAGGCCTTCCGCCAGTTGAAGGGGGTTTTGGAGAAAGAATCGTTTCCTGTCAACAGCATTATTCGTCAATGGAATTATATAGAACAAATCACCGGATATGACGGAGCCGGCCAACATTATCAGTCGTTCAATAATGTGCGTACAGCGTTTTATGCGGGAAGTGATTGGTCGAACGGCTATCCTGCCGCTACGGGAATCGGGATGAACATGGGAGGTGTGCTGATTGATGTGGATGCGGCAATGTTTCACACTCCTGATGTTTTTGCCACTCCTATTGATAATAAACTGCAAGTTGCTGCCCACGCCTATTCCGAGCAGGTGCTTGAAGAAGCCCGGCAGAAAAAAACAACCCCGAAGTTTGAACGGGCCAAGAGTATGACTTTCCGGGAGCGACGTCTGGTTTATATCTCCGGTACAGCCGCAATCAGAGGAGAAGAAAGTCTGAAGGGAGTCGGTTTGGAACGTCAGTTGCAGATTACTATGGAGAATATCGCTCAATTGATAGGTGATGCCCGTTTGGTTATGTTACGTGTTTACCTGAAGAACGAGTCTGATTATGAAGAAGCTCGCAGGGGACTTGAAAGTTATGGACTGAATATTCCTGTTTCCTATTTGCGGGCTGGCGTATGCAGGGAAGAACTATTGATTGAAATCGAGGGAATAGCGATAGATTAAATACGGAAATAATATTAATAATAACAGATAAAGCTATGACTAATTTGAAAAAGTACACAAATGCCGATTTCTACAAGAACGGCGTATTTCAGCAAGAGATTGCCATAGAGGCAATGAAAGAAATGTTTGTCCACTATAACATTCCCTTTACCGGATTTATGGCCGAGAATATGTGGGTAACGGATTTTGGTCTGGGAGACTTTGAAAATGTGGGTATGGGAGGTATCTTTTGGGTGAATGATCCGAAATATGGTTACTTTGCTCATGCCATTTATTTGCTTCCGGGACAGATGATTCCTGAACACGCTCATGTGAAAACAGACTTTCCGGCCAAACATGAGTCATGGATGGTGGAGAAAGGTTGGGTTTATAATTTCTCGGAAGTAGGAGAAACGACTCCGAATGCTCCGGCGATTCCCGCCACGCATGGGCCTGTCAAAAGCAAGAATTGCGTGATACAGAAAGTAGGCGATATTTTGCGATTGAAAGAAATGGAGACTTTTCACTTTATGATGGCAGGTCCGGAAGGTGCCGTTGTTTGTGAATGGGCAAACTATCACGATAATGCCGGACTGCGTTTCACTCACCCTACTGCTACGTTATGAAAAACTGGTACCGCATATTAATATTGTTTTTAGTATCTTCTTCTTTGCTGACTTTTACAGCCGCAGCTCAACAGAAGAATACTGATACTGAGCGCGCGCTCGTCTTGAAACTAGCTGCCTACTTGAAGGATTCTTCTTACATAAAGAATACGATTCGACAAATAGAGACTGAAAAGAAAGTCGAAATCCAAATCACCGGATATCAAAAACTTCATAAGCAAGTGCAACGTATGCTTCTGTTGCAAAGCGAATTGAAGTGGCTGAATATGGAAGCGATTCGTCTGGCTTATGAGGACATGAAGCGGATCGAAGGCTTCGATGCAGTAAAGTACCTGCCTATTTTGACCGAACTGGAACAGCAAGTAAAGCAAGGATTCGGCAATATATATAGCGGTGATGAGGCTGTTTTGGCAAATGCGGAAAAGGCCGTAGCCAATAAGCGTGCTATTTTACTGGCCAATCCATTGTTGAACGGCGATAAGATATTGACCGTTCGTTATCAACTGGGAAACAGGGATCGTCGGGCAATGGCTCCCGAACTGGGTACGCAGTCGAACAACTGGAGTAATCAGGAATCAGCCCGCCGGAAAGGTTTTAACGCCGATATTGTTGAGTTAAGTAATTTGCGTGATGAAGTACAAATCCGCACTATTTATAAGCCTGACAATACTTCTTCCATTGCCGATTTGAAACTGCATTGGGATGGAGACCGTGCGATGTTTACCCAGACAATGTCTGACAATCGTTGGAATGTGTTTGAAGTAAAACTGAATAACGGCGATTGTAAGAAATTGATTGATAATCCCGAACCTGATTTGGAATTTTATGACGGGACTTATCTGCCGGATGGACGTATCATAGCCAATTCGAACATCGGTTACCAGGGAGTACCCTGTGTCAATGGGAGCGACCCTGTAGGAAACATGGTACTTTATACGCCGCAGAGTAAAAATCTCCGCCGTCTGACATTTGATCAGGATGCAAACTGGAATCCGGTGATTATGAATAACGGACGTGTGATGTATACTCGTTGGGAATATACTGACCTGACTCACTATTACACCCGTATTGTGATGAACATGAATCCTGACGGGACGGAGCAAAAGGCACTGTATGGAAGTGGTTCAATGTTTCCCAACAGTACATTTGACGTGCAACCTTTACCCGGTTATGCTTCTGCCTTTGTCGGAATCATTTCGGGACATCACGGGGTGGCACGTTCGGGACGTCTTATTCTGTTCGACCCGGCAAAAGCGCGTAAAGGAGCTGCCGGTATGTTGCAGGAGATTCCTCATCGCAACCGTCCCATCGTTGAAGAAGTGAAAGATAGGTTGGTCGACGGGGTATGGCCTCAATTTATCAAGCCTTCTCCACTCAATGATACTTATTTTCTGGTTGCCGCAAAATTGGATAAGAATGATTTGTGGGGTATCTACCTGGTAGATAAGTTTGATAACGTGACTTGTCTGCATAAGATGGAAGGGGAAGGATATATCAGTCCGATAGCCGTGCGCAAAACGGTGACTCCGCCTGCTATACCCGACCGGGTGAAACTGGATGATAAGCAGGCAACGGTCTTTATACAAGATATTTATGAAGGTGAAGGATTGAAGGGGATTCCGCGTGGAACGGTGAAGTCGCTCCGTTTACACGCTTATGAGTATGCTTATGTCCAGACACAATCTGACCATAACTGGCATGGTATCCAGTCGGGTTGGGATATTAAACGTATGTTGGGTACCGTACCGGTGGAGGAAGACGGCTCGGTTATTTTTAAAATTCCTGCCAATACTCCGGTTTCTATCCAACCCTTGGATAAGGATGGAGTGGCTGTACAATGGATGCGTAGCTGGCTGACAGGGCAACCGGGAGAGATTGTCTCTTGTGTGGGATGTCATGAAGATCAGAACCAGATTGTAATCCCGAAACGTGTGATTGCTTCACAGAAAGCACCGCATGCTCTCACTCCCCCGGAAGGAGGAACCCGTTCATTTACTTTTGATCTGGAGGTACAACCTATTTTGGATCGTGCCTGTATCGCTTGCCACAATGGTGAGGGAAAAGCATTCGATCTGCGTGGGGGCAAGAAAGATGGCAGGGGATATGGAACATCCTATCTCAATCTTCATCCTTATGTGCATCGTCAGGGCGGTGAGGGAGATATGGTGGTACTTTATCCTTATGAATATCATCCTAATACCAGTGAGTTGGTCCGTCTTTTGAAAAAAGGACATTATAATGTGCAACTGACGGATGCGGAGTGGAGGAAAATTTATAACTGGATTGACTATAATGCTCCCGACAAAGGATATTTCAATGCTAATGTTCTGAAATCGTTCCCGTATCAGGGATACGACCAGATAGAACGCCGCAAGCAACTGACCGATAAATATGCGGGCGGTGCCGGAGTGGATTGGAAAAAAGAGATTGCCGATTATGCTGCCCAACTGAAAAACAAAGGTGAGATAAAACCGGTAATGCCCAAGAAGGTGAGTCCTGTGAAGGAGAAAGTCCTGAAGGTAAAAGGGTGGCCGTTTGCTCCGGACAGGGTAAAGGAAATGCTAGCCGATGAGAAAGAGACCGTTAAGGTGTTGGAAATAGCTCCGGGCGTTCAAATGACATTTGTACGTATTCCTGCGGGTGAATTTGTTATGGGCAGTTACCATGGGGAGCCGGACACTTATCCCACTACCAAGGTGAAGATAGATAAAGCGTTCTGGATGGGCGAACTGGAAGTGACTAACCAACAGTATAATACTATATTCCCGCAGCATGACAGCCGTTATGTGGATCAACAGTGGAAAGATCATGTCGTTCCGGGGTATCCGGCTAATAAACCGGAGCAGCCTGTTATCCGCGTAAGCTATAATGACGCAATGGAATATTGTAAGATATTGAGTCAAAAGACCGGACTGAACATTACGCTTCCTACCGAAGCGCAATGGGAATGGGCGTGTCGTGGAGGAAGCGACGAGGATTTCTGGTTTGGTAACTTGAATGCGGATTTCGGTAAGAAAGATAACTTGGCCGATGTGACAACCAACAAGTTTGCAGTGAGTGGAGTCGATCCGCAGCCGATGTCTCCCGAATCGCCCTGGTACAAGTATTATACGTTCCTTCCTAAAGCAGCCAATGTGGATGACGGAAGTTTGGTGCAGGTAGGAGGAAAGAAGTATGAGGCAAATCCGTTCGGATTATACTGTATGCATGGCAATGTTGCCGAATGGACGCGTTCGGATTATGTCCCTTATCCGTATAAAGAGAATCCGAAAAAGGTTTCCGAATATAAAGTGGTTCGTGGCGGTTCGTATATTGAACGGCCGAAATATTCCACAGCATACTCACGTAAGGGATTCTATCCTTATCAATGTGTGTTTAATGTCGGTTTCCGTGTCATTATCGAAGATTAATCGAATATACTAATGAAAGCTACTCTGAAAAGACTGATTTCCTCTTCAACAACGACTATTGTGTTGTTGCTTGTATATGGCGCAGGTTTGGCGATTGCTACTTTTATTGAGAAGTATCAGGGGAGTGAAGTAGCCCGATCGGTGGTGTACTGTTCTCCTTTGTTTTTCCTTCTTCAATTTTTGATAGTACTCAATTGGTTGGCTATCGTTATCAGGCAACGTTCGCTGAAAATGCGCAAATGGGGAATGTTAGTTACTCACGGGGCTTTCATTCTAATTCTGCTGGGAGCATTGGTATCTCATCTTTATGGTGAGGAAGGTATTCTTCATTTGCGTGAGGGAGAGACGAGCAATCGCTTCGCTGTCCGTCACGCCGGTGAAGTGACTTACCATACGCTGCCTTTTAGTGTGGAACTGATAAATTTTACATTAACCCGTTATCCCGGTTCGTCCAGCCCGTCTGCGTATGAAAGTGAGTTACTGGTACATCTGGATGGAGAAGTCATTTCGGAACGGGTTTATATGAATAATGTGCTGGATGTGAAAGGTTATCGTTTCTTTCAGGCTTCTTATGATCAGGATGAACAGGGTACGGTGCTTTCTGTCAACCGTGATGTGGCTGGACGTACCATCACTTACACCGGATATGCTGTTCTGTTGCTCGGTCTGGTATTGTGTTTTGTAGACAGGCGTTCACGCTTTATGTTACTCAGCCGGCGGTTGAAGGAGTTGCGTTGTTCGTTCTTCCTTATGTTGCTGACGCTCTCTTCTTTGACGGTTCATGCCGGTGAGACCTCGGTACAAGCGAGGGAGGCAGTGCTGAAAGACGTCATTGATAGCGGGCATGCTGCCCGTTTTGGTGCATTGCCTCTTCAGTCGGGAAGAGGGCGTGTACTTCCTGTCAATACCTTCTCGTCTGAAGTATTGAGGAAACTGCATAAGTCTGATTCCTTTTATTCTTTAAATTCCGACCAGTTTCTTCTTAGTGTTTTGACAATGCCGGAACGTTGGACGTATATTCCATTTATTGCTGTTCCCGGCAAGGAATTGAGTGACTTTTATCAGTTGCCGTCCGGACAATGCGCCTATATGGATGTATTTGATGCGGACGGGAATTATAAATTGCAGAAGAAGTTGGAAGAAGCATACGGTAAGATGCCTGCTGCGCGGACTCGTTTTGATAAAGACCTGATTAAGTTTGACGAGCAGATTAACATCTTTCATCAGTTGCTTAATTGGCAGCTGTTGAATCTCTTTCCGAAAGAAGACGACCCGCAACATACGTGGTATGCTCCGGGGGATGATTTGTCGGCTTTTTCGGGAAAAGACTCGATGTTTGTCTCCCGGGTGTTGGCTTGGTATGTGGAAGAAGTACAGACTTCCTTGCAGAGTGGCGACTGGACAAAGCCTGATGAAATAGTAGGTATGATTTCCACTTATCAACAGGCAAAGAATAAGATAGCCGGTGTCACTTCCGGGAAAATGGAGGCGGAGATAAAATATAACCGTTTGGATGTGTTCAGCCAGTGCAAGAAAGGATATCTGATTTTTGGCGGGTTATTGCTGGTGTTTGCTTTTGCTTCTTTATTCAAGCGTGCCCGTTGGATGCGTTGGGCAAGTCGGGCACTTGGTGTGGCTGTCCTGGCGGTTTTTCTTTTCCATACGTACGGAATGGGGATGCGCTGGTATATTGCAGGATATGCTCCATGGAGCAATTCATATGAAACAATGGTCTACGTTGCCTGGGCTACGGTTTTTGCCGGTTGGCTGTTCGCGCGTCGTAGTCTGCTGACTTTCGCTTTGGCTACGTTGTTCGGTGGAGTCATCTTGTTTGTATCGGGACTGAACTGGATGGACCCGCAGATAAATCCGCTTGTTCCTGTTCTCAAGTCGCCGTGGCTGATGTTTCATGTAGCTGTTATTGTAGGTGCATACGGATTCTTCGGTATCAGTTGCCTGCTCGGACTAGTCAATCTGGTGATGATGAGTTTTAAGAAGGCAGTGCTGGCACAGCGGATAAAAGAATTGAGTATTATCAACGAAATGTCTCTTCTGATTGGACTGGCTTTGATGACGATAGGAACATTTCTTGGAGCTATCTGGGCTAATGAGTCGTGGGGACGTTACTGGGGGTGGGACCCGAAAGAGACGTGGGCGCTGGTTACGATGATCGTTTACGCCATTGTCACTCATCTTCATCTGGTGCCGTTCAGAAACAGCCTATGGCTGTTCAACATAGCTTCGGTAGTCGCTTTTTACAGTGTGTTGATGACGTTCTTCGGAGTGAATTATTTCCTGAGTGGTATGCATTCCTATGGACAAAACGACCATGTCGGAGGAATGTTTGTCTATCTTTTGCTGTCGGTACTTTTGGTCGCGCTGATTGGATTTATCTCTTTCGCGAGAAGGCAGAAACAGAATAGCTAATCGAATGTAATGATGTGTAGTATGAAGAATTTTATATTGTTAGTTGCTTTATTCCTTGTTGCACCGTTTGCTCAAGGCAGTTCCCCTCAGCATCTGTTGGTCGGTGGTTCCGGCTGGAATAAGATTGCCATAATCAATAAAGACACAAAAGAAATAGTCTGGGAATATCCCCTGGAAAAAGGCTGGGAATGTAACTCGGTGGCAGCCACGAAAGCGGGAGAAATTCTTTTTTCCTACTCCAAAGGAGCAAAAATGATAACCCGTGACGGGCGGGAACTCTGGAATATCGCCGCACCCGCAGGGTGTGAGATGCAGACGGCACGTATATTGCCGGACGGTAATGCATTAGTAGCTTGGTGCGGTCATCCGTCTACCATTCTGGAGGTAAATATGAAAGGAGAGGTCCTTTCTAAAACCGAGTTTGAAACAGGGATCGAACGTCCTCATGCACAATTCCGTCAAATAAACAAGAATAAGAAAGGCAATTATCTTGTGCCTTTATTTGCCACTTCGGAAGTGCGCGAAATTGCCCCTAATGGTCAACTGCTGAATAGTGTAAAGCTCTCCGGTACTCCTTTTTCCTCTGCTTTTCTGGACAACGGAGACTGTCTGGTTGCTTGTGGAGACGCTCATTGTTTCGTGCAACTGAATCTTGAATCGAACCGGATTGTTCGCCGGGTGAATGCCAATGACATAGAAGGTGTACAACTCTTTTTTGTAGCCCAACTCTTTCCTTTGCAGAATGGGGGACTTTATATCTGTAACTGGCAAGGGCACGACCGCGAAGCCGGTAAAGGGAAACACCCCCAGTTGGTCGAGATTGATTCGGAAGGCAAAGTGGTGTGGCAACTGAATGATAAAGTTAAATTCGGCATGATTTCTACTATTTGTCCGATTCGAGAATAGTGTCGGACCGTTTATTTTGTACATTTGCTGGGTGATATAAATCCTATTCTTCTAACGCAATGAAATGGCAACTCTGTAAATAGCTTCGCTTATATGGATGGTGAATAACGGAAAGAGCTGTTGTCCCCAACTGTCTGTGGCTTTACATAAGTCGCAGGGTGTTTTGTCAGTCTATATCGGAAACTATATAAAAGAAGTTATAATACAATGAATACGAAAGTATATCCTCGCACCAATGATTTTCAGACTATCTATCTGAATACAGTCATAAAGAATCCTGCCATTATTGTAGGCGATTACACTATATATAATGATTTTGTAAATGACCCGCTTGATTTTGAGAAGAACAACGTTCTATATCATTATCCTATTAACAAAGACCGGTTGATAATTGGTAAGTTCTGTTCTGTTGCTTGCGGAACCAAGTTCCTTTTTAACAGTGCGAACCATACCTTGCGTTCTTTATCCAATTATACATTCCCTCTTTTCTTTGGAGAATGGGGCTTAGATAAAGAAGATATCGCTTCGGCTTGGGACAACAAAGGTGATATAGTGATAGGTAATGATGTGTGGATCGGGTATGAAGCAGTTATCATGTCCGGAGTGCATGTTGGGGATGGAGCGGTCATAGCATCACGGGCAGTAGTTACGAAAGATGTGCCTCCTTATACGATAGTAGGAGGAACGCCTGCCAGGGAGATACGGAAACGTTTCGATACCCATACAATCACTCAATTGCAGGAATTGCAATGGTGGAATTGGAGCATGGAAAAGATATCGAGATGCCTGCCTTGTATAATGGACGGGAAGATGGATGAATTGTTGGAATTTCGACCATGACTTGCACATAATATGTTTTTCGTTTCTTCATACGTCCGATAAGCTGATTAGTAATGGTCGGCTCTGCCTCTCTGGTATCGGGTAAAACATTGATAAATAACCTAATTTGAATCAAACATTTTTCCATATCGGTTCGTTTAATAAAAAACGAACTTAATATGTGTCAGGTATGAAATCTTTTATTTTAATGGTGATAGCCATGGTGTGTGTGGTTTCTTTGGAAGCACAGAATAAGTCTTTTTATGACTTCACTGTGAGAACAATTGACGGTAAGGAATTTCCTCTTTCATCTTTGAAAGGGAAGAAAGTGCTGGTAGTGAATGTAGCTTCCAAATGCGGACTGACTCCACAATATGCCAAGTTGCAGGAATTGTATGAGAAGTATAAGGATAAGAACTTTGTTATTATCGGCTTCCCTGCTAATAATTTTATGGGGCAGGAACCGGGAAGTAATGAGGAAATTGCCAAGTTCTGTTCATTGAACTATGATGTCACTTTTCCGATGATGTCCAAGATTTCTGTTAAGGGCAAAGATATGGCACCGCTTTATCAATGGCTGACAGAAAAGAAACTGAATGGGAAAGAGGATGCCCCGGTCCAGTGGAACTTTCAAAAGTTTATGATTGACGAGAACGGAAACTGGATTGGGTTCGTTGCCCCCAAAGAGAGTCCGTTCTCCGAGAAAATCCTTACTTGGATAGAGAAGAAATAAGGGATACTTTCTTCAACTCCTCTTCAAAGTTGGGAGTGAAAATGCCTTTGCCTAAGTTCTCTTTTATTTCTTTGACCGTCCAAAACCGTCCTCCGTCCAGTTCGTCGCTGGGGTGGATCTCACCGTCGTAAACTGTTTTATGAACAAATACGAGCTCTTTTTCACGTTCGGACTCGAACACATAATGAGTCAGAAGCTCAGGAGTAAAGTCCGTGATGCCTAACTCCTCACGGACTTCCCGCTTCAGAGCTATTTCTACACTTTCTCCTAAATCAATATGTCCGCCTACGGCTGTATCCCATTTCCCGGGCTGGATGTCTTTCCATTCGGGACGTTTTTGTAGATACAACTCTCCTTTAGTATTGAAGATGTGCAGGTGGACAACCGGATGAAGCAATTTGCTGCCGCTATGACATTCTCCACGAGTGGCGGCTCCGGTGATATTTCCCTGTTCATCGACAACGGGAAACATTTCTTGGTTATTATCACTTGGCATAATAGTCGCTATTATTTTCTTATCAGCAAGATTATATCGTAACTTACAATAGATATTTTTACGGTATTAATAAGGAAGAATCTCCATAACTCAGGAATCTGAAATCGTGGCTCAGGGCATAATCGTAAATCGTGCGCCAGTTCCCTTTCACGAAAGCGGAAACCAATAGAAGCAAGGTACTTTGCGGCTGGTGGAAATTAGTAACCATTGCTTTCACTATTTTATACTGATAACCGGGAGCTATGATGATCTGCGTACTGGTATGAAGTGCTTCAAGCCCGTTTCTGTCGAGATACCCCAATATCTTTTGTAGGGAAACAACCGGAGGAATCTGGTCGTACTTTTCGTATGGCTGCCATTGTCTGACGTGCAGTTCCTGTTCCGTAGCGTCCGGATGATCGGCCAATGTGACCCCTATATGATACAAGCTTTCGAGCGTGCGCACGGAAGTGGTGCCTACGGCAATGGCGCAACCGTCATGGTCGATCAATTTCTTGATTGTATTCCGGTTGACGGATATATATTCCGTGTGCATCTCGTGTCCTTCAATTTCCTCGCTTTTCACCGGCTTAAAAGTTCCTGCCCCTACGTGCAATGTCAGTTCCTCAAGGTCTATGCCTTTTTCCTGCAATGCTTCCAGTACTCGCGGGGTGAAATGCAATCCGGCAGTAGGTGCGGCTACCGAACCTTTTATTTTGGAGTAAACAGTCTGATATGTTTCCTTGTCGCTTTCCTCCGTATTCCGGTTCAGATAGGGTGGAATAGGAAGTTCTCCGAACACTTCGAGGATATCGGCGAAAGTTACTTCGGGGTTATTCCATGCGAAGTCTACCCAATGGCTGGTACCTTTGCATTCTCCTCTCGTTGCTGTCAGAGTAATAGGAAAGCCTTTGACGGTCATTTCCCGTTTCAGTGTCCCGTCCTTCCATTTCTTCAGATTGCCGATCATGCAGAGCCATGCGGCGTGTTCCGTTTGCTGGAAGTTCAGTACATAATCATTGGGCTGAATCGGTTCGAGACAGAATACCTCAATCAGTGCACCTGTTTCTTTGCGGAAGTGAAGGCGCGCCTGGATGACTTTTGTATTGTTGAATATCATTAGGCTTCCTTTCGGCAGATATTCCGGTAAGGAAGTGAAAGTATCTTCGGTCACTTCACCGTGGCGATACACCAATAGTTTCGACTGGTCGCGAACGGGTAGCGGGAATTTGGCAATACGTTCATCCGGCAATGGATAGTTGTATTCGCTAATATGGATATGTTTCGGATTCTCTTTCATTGTTGCTTGGTATAATAAGTTCTATTTGTTGCTTGTCCCATATTTTTTAGCTTTCATCCTGGAATAAAAAGAAAGAGGTTAGATTTTACTCTAACCTCTTGAAGATCAATTCGTCGGGATGACAAGATTCGAACTTGCGACCACACGCCCCCCAGACGCGTACTCTACCGGGCTGAGCTACATCCCGAATTGCGGTTGCAAAAGTACTGATTAATTTTTAAATAGCAAATAATTTGCTTGATTTTTGTTTTATCAATTCACTTGAATAAGGTTTCTAACTGTTATAGAGCTAAAAGAATGAGGCTCGGTGAAGATAGGGATGACAAAGTATTGCGCAGCTTCTTCAGACTTGCCGTAAACCAATTGTTGGACATTAGGAGAAAAGTTCCTCTCCATTCATAGTAAACTTCCAATTATCAAGAAACAAAGTTGTTTTTCATTAATTGCAATCTATAAATGCAAGTTCCGTTTATAGTTTGTTCCAGTGCACAATCAGTTTAGTATCAATTAATGGCAAGTTTACTGTCAATCAGAAAGAAATTTGTTGTTAATAGATGAGTTGCTATATACCTGTTCTCATACGTGCGGCATTAGCTATTTCTTTGTTTTTGAATGCCATAAAAAACTTTTCTGTTTATAATAAATCTAAATACAGACTGGGGTAAAGAACTAAGGGAGGGGCGTTTTGTTTATAAAATAATGCAAATAATTAGTATGTAATTTCCTCTGTATAATACTTTATTTCCTTTTTTAACGAATGGTAAATTTGGATATTATACATTTGTGGAAAGTCTTTAAGAGAGAGGTGATAAATGCAAAACAACAAAAACAAAGAAACGTTAGAGATATATGTCTTAGGTGACGATTTCAAGTATTATGAGAATCTGAAGTATCTTCCTTTAACTTCTTATCCTTCTAATATTCAATCAGCTTTGATTGTATATAGTTTGAGAGGAACGGCTAAAATCAGTGTGCACGAAGACGTGCATTGGATACAACCTGATGAGTTAATCATATTGTTGCCCGGACAATTTGTTTCATTCAGTGAACCTAGTGAGGACTTTTTAACTGTCACAATGGTAATATCTTCCTCTATGTTCGGCGATGCCCTAAGTGGTGTACCGCGCTTTTCTCCGCATTTCTTTTTCTATATGCGGAGCCATTATTATTATCCTCAGAATGAACGTGATGTTCTGCGGATATATAACTATTTGGGAATGATAAAAGATAAGGTGATGTCTACTGACGCGTACAGGAGGGAATTGATTATTCATTTACTGAGGTATCTGTATCTCGAACTGTTCAATGCTTACGAGAAAGAATCGATGTTGGTGAATACCCGTAAGGATACCCGTAAAGAGGAATTGGCAAATAAATTCTTCAGCCTTATCATGAAGCACTTCAAAGAGAATAAGGATGTGGCCTTTTATGCGGACAAATTATGTATCACTTCCAAATACCTGACCATGGTAATCAAGGAAACGAGCGGAAAGTCTGCTAAAGACTGGATTGTTGAATATATTATACTGGAGATAAAGGCTCTGTTGAAAAACACGAGTCTGAATATTCAGGAAATTGCGATTAGGACGAACTTTGCTAATCAATCGTCGCTTGGACGTTTTTTTAGAAAACATACGGGGATGTCATTGTCCCAGTATCGAATGAGTCATTTGGATTGAGAAAGTGGGGATGATTGCGATGCAATTATCAATATATATGGGAGAATAAGGGAATCAAGAAAGGGGAGTGGTGTTGAAGCCATTCCCCTTATATTTTTATTTTTGTCCGGACTGGGTCAGATTCCCATGCATTCACGGTAGAAGTCCAGCATTTCGAAAATTGTATCTTTGTCGGCGATCTGATTGATACGGATGTCTCCGATATCTTTCAGCAGTGTGAAGTTGATAGTGCCGGAAGTGTTCTTCTTGTCATGTGTCATAAACGCGTATAGTTGCTCGTACTTCTTGCAGTCGAATGTGAATACGCCATAGTTGTCCTTGATAAATTGGATCGTCTGACGCATCTTCTCTTTTGGGAAACCTACTTTGAGATGGGATAGATACAGTTCGCAGACAATTCCCCAAGCTACTGCATATCCGTGGAGTACGGGACGGTTTTCTGCCAGTGCCATACTTTCGAATGCGTGTCCTACCGTATGTCCCAAGTTCAAGGCCTTGCGGATTCCATGTTCAAACGGGTCCTGCTCTACGATGTCTTCTTTCACTTGCACCGACCGGCCGACCAGTTGCTTGAGGGCGGTATAATCAATGTCCGAGGTATTGAAATTCAGTAATTCGGCCCAATGTGCAGTATTGCTGATTAGTCCGTGTTTCAACATTTCTGCATATCCGGAGAAGAAATTATGTGCATCCAGCGTCCGTAAGAATTCTGTTTCGATTAATACGCTGTTTGCCGGGGCAAATGAGCCGATTTCGTTTTTCAGTCCGTTGAAGTTGATTCCTGTCTTACCACCGACAGAGGCGTCTACCATTGCCAGTAAAGTTGTCGGTATATTGATGTATGCAATACCGCGTTTGAAAGTGGCGGCGGCAAAACCTCCCAAATCGGTTACCATTCCTCCACCAAGGTTGATGAGCAATGAGTGGCGTGTAGCTCCCTGGGTACTTAGTGACATCCATACGGAAGCCAGTGTCTCTAGTGTCTTATGCACGTCTTCGGCTCCGATGCAGATTTCAATCGCATCTTTCAATGCGGGGAGTTCCTTCAAGGCAGGCAGGCAGAGACGTCGGGTATGCTCGTCTGTGAGGATGAATAATTTGTCATGCGGACACTGTTCTATGGCGCGGCTAAGGCTTGTTTCCAAGCTTTCGCAGAGAATAACTTCTTGTTTACTCATGATTCTTTTGCTTTTTTACTTTGCAAATGTATATAAAATATCTTTTTTTACTTACTTTTGTCTCGTTAAAACGTTCAAATCATGAAAGCATTATTACCCGTATTTTGTCGTCCTGTGGGATATTTGGTCTTATTGATAGCTCTGTTCATTCTTCCTGTGCTGTATATACAAGGAATGGTGACCGATCATAATCTGTTATTTTATAAAGAATGTACGAAGTTGCTGATGATGTCAGGATGCTTGTTGATAATCTTTGCATTAAGCAAGAATGAAAGCCGTGAAACGGAGCAGATTCGGAATGCGGCGGTTCGGAATGCGGTCTTTTTGACCTTCCTTTTTGTATTCGGCGGAATGTTGTGGCGTGTCATTCAAAGGGATATCATTAATGTGGATACTTCTTCTTTTCTGACTTTTTTGGTATTTAATGTGCTTTGTTTGGAGTTTGGTCTGCAAAAAGCGCGTGTTGATCGATTCTTCAAAAGATAATTTTCCTTTCAATTAAACCTTTTACGATTCAATTTGTCAAAAAGACATTGTTATTGCTACTAATATAATCGTAATTTAGGTAAATGAAAAGATTATCAGTCGGGTTGGTGCTGATGTTGTTATGCACCCTCTCTATTTTCGCACAGAATAAAGTGATTTCTGTTTCGGGACGTGTTGTGGAATCTGATTCTAAGGAGCCGGCAGCACAAGCCACCGTTCAATTATTGTCGTTACCCGATAGTGCTTATGCTGCTGGTATAGCCAGTAGTAATAAGGGCTGGTTTACGCTTCCGAAAGTGAAAGCCGGGAAATATCTGTTGAAGATTTCTTATATTGGTTTCCGCACAAAGTTTGTTCCTGTACAATTGTCAAACAATGTTCCTGAGAAAAAAATGGGGAATATTGCTCTGGAACCTGATGCTGTGATGTTGAGTGAGGCAGTGATTACGGGGACTGCTCCGGAGGTGACGGTGAAGGAAGATACGCTGGAGTATAATTCAACGGCTTATCGTACTCCTGAAGGTGCCATGCTGGAGGAGTTGGTAAAGAAACTTCCGGGAGCGGAGATTGATGATGACGGTAACGTCAAAATCAATGGTAAAGAAGTCAAGAAGATTATGGTGGACGGTAAGGAGTTCTTTGGCGGTGATGTGAAAACCGGTTTGAAGAATTTGCCGGTCAATATGATTGACAAGTTGAAAACATACGATAAAAAGTCCGACTTGGCCCGTGTTACCGGAATTGATGACGGAGAGGAGGAGACGGTTCTTGACTTGAAGGTGAAGAAAGGAATGAACCAGGGATGGTTCGGTAACGCGAATGTGGCAGGCGGGACTGAAAGCCGTTATTCAAGTAATGTAATGCTGAACCGTTTTGTTGAAAACAGTCAGTTCTCATTGATAGGATCAGCCAATAACGTGAATGACCAGGGATTTTCGGGCGGAGGAGGCCGACCCCGGTTCCGGAATAGCAACGGTTTGACCGCCACTAAGATGCTCGGTGCAAACTTTGCCACCCAGACGGATAAACTGGAACTAGGCGGTAGTGCCCGTTATAATTTTAGTGACAGAGACGCTATATCTACTAATTATTCGGAACGTTTCTTGCAGAATGGCAACTCCTATTCTAATTCGAACAGTAAAGGTCGTAATAAGAATACTAACTTTAATGCCGATTTTCGTCTGGAATGGAAACCGGATACGTTGACTAACATTATTTTCCGTCCTAATTTTTCTTATGGAAAATCTGATGGGTATTCGATTTCAGAATCGGGAACGTTTAATGAGGACCCTTTTAACCTTGTGTCTAATCCGAATGCTTTTTTGAATAAGGTGGTATGGGATAGTGAGGATGACCCTTTGAAGGATATCCGTGTAAATGCGAGTAACAGTGAATCTATGTCAGAGAGTAAGAGTCTTTCGGCTAATGCTTCTTTGCAGTTGAACAGGAGGTTGAACAGTCTGGGACGTAACATTACATTCCGTGGTACATTCAGTTATGGTGATAATGACAGTGAGTCGTTTAGTGAGGCATTGACGCGCTATTTTGACGCAGTGGCCGGAAAGCCGGATGATGATAACAGGCGGTATACCACATCTCCTACGAAGAACTATGATTACACGGCAGAATTGACTTATAACGAACCGATAGCGAAAGCTACTTTTTTGCAGTTCCGTTATAAATTCCAATATAAATATAGTGAAAGCGACAGAAGCACCTATGATCTGATACCGGATGCTGACAAAGGTCAGGTTTGGGACTGGCATTTTGGTGACGAACTTCCTCTGGGATATGAGAATAACAGGGATCAGGATTTGAGTAAATATGCCAAGTATAATTATTATAATCATGATATAAATGCAGGGTTGAATCTTATCAGAGAAAAATATAGATTTAATGTAGGAGTCTCTCTGCAACCGCAAAATACTACGTTGACTTATAAGAAATCGGAGCTTGATACTATTGTGAAGCGGTCGGTCTTCAATTTTGCCCCGAATATTGATTTCCGTTATCGTTTCTCGAAGGTGAGCCAATTGCGCTTTACTTATCGCGGACGTGCGAGCCAGCCAAGTATGGAGAATTTGTTGGATATCACCGATGACTCAAACCCGCTGAATATCCGTATGGGTAACCCGGGATTGAAACCTTCTTTCTCTCATAATATGCGTTTGTTCTATAATACTTATAACGCGGACAGGCAGCAGGGGATAGTGGCACATGCTTTCTTCAATGCTACCCAGAATAGCATTACCAATGGTACTACTTATAATCAGGCTACCGGTGGAGTTACTGTGAAACCGGAAAATATCAATGGTAACTGGAATGCGTCGGGAATGTTCGGATTTAATACGGCTTTGAAGGATAAACGATTTACTGTCAGTACTTTCTCTCGTGTCGGATATACGAATGCGGTTGCTTATCTGTATAATCAACAGACAACTGTAAACGATAAGAATACAAGTACTACATTGAATTTAGGGGAAGATGTGAGAGGTACTTTCCGGAATGACTGGTTTGAGTTTACGGTGAACGGTTCTATAAATTATAACTTTGAGAAGAATAAGTTGCGTCCGGAGAATAACCAGGAACCGTACACTTTTGGTTATGGTGCCAGTACGAATATCAATATGCCTTGGAATATGTCATTGTCTACCAATATCACGAACAATGCCCGCCGCGGCTATCGGGATGCCAGTATGAACAGAAATGAACTTATCTGGAATGCACAAATTGCTCAGAGTTTCCTTAAAGGTAATGCGGCAACAATCAGTTTTGAGATTTATGATATATTGAAGCAACAGACTAATATCAGCCGTTCATTGACTGCCGATATGCGTTCTGTTTCTGAATATAATGGTGTAAATAGCTATTGTATGCTTCATTTTATCTATCGCCTGAATATCTTCGGAAATAAAGAAGCTCGCGGAAATATGCGTCACGGAGGTTTTGACGGTGGTGGTCATGGTCCTCGCGGTGGCGGAATGCGGCCTATGCGTTTCTAAGCCATAGCAAATATAGAATAGTGAAGTCCCGGTGCTGCGATGATGAGTTGTCACCGGGACTTTTTTGTTTATCCGATAATTTACTTTATATTTGTTGTTCCGTAGCTCTATAAAGAAGGAGATTTCTATGATTGATTGGAACTATATAGTGAGTCAGATAGCAACTGTGGCTTTTGATATACTCTATTTCGGAGCCATTATCAGTACGATTGTCATTATCATTCTTGACAATCGGAATCCTGTCAAGACTATGGCTTGGATACTCATCTTGCTTTTCCTGCCTATTGTGGGGCTTGTCTTTTACTTTTTCTTCGGCCGGAGTCAGCGTCGGGAGCGTATAATCGGACAAAAGAGCTACGACCGCTTGTTGAAGAAACCTATGGCGGAATACTTGGCGCAGGACTGTTCCGATATTCCCTATGAATACTCCCGTCTCATCCAGCTTTTTCGTCATACCAATCAGGCTTTTCCTTTCGAAGGGAACAGGGTGTCTGTCTATACGGAAGGCTACACCAAGTTACAGGCATTATTGCGCGAACTTCAGAAGGCGAAACAGCATATCCACATGGAATATTATATCTTTGAGGATGACGCCATTGGTCGTCTGGTGAGGGATGTATTGATAGAAAAGGCCTCGCAGGGAGTTGAAGTTAGGGTAATCTATGACGATGTGGGGTGCTGGCACGTACCCAATCGTTTTTTCGAGGAAATGCGTAATGCAGGCATTGAGGTGAGAAGCTTCCTGAAAGTGCGTTTCCCTTTGTTTACCAGCCGGGTAAATTATAGGAATCATAGAAAAATTGTAGTGATTGACGGGCGTGTGGGCTTTGTTGGCGGAATGAATCTTGCCGAACGCTATATGCGTGGCTTTTCTTGGGGAATATGGCGTGATACGCATATTATGCTCGAAGGCAAAGCGGTGCATGGTCTACAGACGGCTTTCCTGCTCGACTGGTATTTTGTGGACCGTACGTTGATTACAGCTTCCCGTTACTTCCCGAAAATAGATTCTTGCGGAACTTCTCTTGTGCAGATAGTCACAAGTGAACCTATCGGTCCATGGAAGGAGATTATGCAGGGATTGACCGTGGCAATTACCGGTGCGAAAAAGTACTTCTATATGCAGACCCCTTATTTCTTGCCGACGGAACAAATATTGGCAGCTATGCAAACTGCAGCTTTATCAGGAGTGGATGTGCGTCTTATGTTGCCAGAACGTGCTGATAACTGGATTACACATCTTGGGTCGCGTTCCTATCTGCGGGATGTGATGCAGGCGGGCGTTAAGGTTTTCTTTTATAAAAAGGGATTCCTGCATTCTAAATTAATGGTTTCGGATGATATGCTTTCTACGGTTGGTTCCACTAACGTGGACTTCCGCAGCTTTGAGCATAATTTTGAGGTGAATGCTTTCATGTATGATGTGGAGACAGCGCTTGAGATGAAAGAAATATTCCTTCAGGATCAGCGCGAAAGCACGCAGATATTCTTGAAAAACTGGGTAAGGCGTTCATGGAGGCAGAAGGCAGCGGAGTCTGTTGTTCGTCTGTTGGCTCCGCTACTTTAAATGTTATTCTGTGGTGAAATCTTATCTGAAGAGAGAGAAGTTAACACTTCCGTAAACTCTTCTTTCAATGAAGTGAGGGTTCTCTTCAAAATTATTATCTTTTCCATGTTCCAGTACAAATAATCCGTCTTCTTTGAGAAGGTTATTCTTGAAGATTAACTCCGGTATGGTTTCCAGTTCTTTTAGGGCGTAAGGAGGATCAGCAAAGATAAAGTCAAACTGTTCGCGACTGTTATTGATAAACTTGAATACATCTCCCCGTATCGGCAGACATTTGTCAGTCTGCACTTCCTTCATAATCTTGCAGATGAATGAATAGTGAGCCGGCTCCTTCTCAACACTGATAACGCGGTCGCAGCCTCTGGATACCAGTTCGATACTGATGCTGCCTGTTCCGGCAAACAAATCGAGTGCAGTGACTCCTTCCTCGAAATCAATATAATTGTTGAGTACATTAAACAGATTCTCTTTGGCAAAATCTGTCGTAGGACGTGCTTTAAAGGTTCGGGGCACATCAAATCTTCTTCGTTTATAAATACCGCTGATTACTCGCATGTTAATAAGGCTTGCATGTCAATATTAGTTGCAGGATTCATGATGAATACCTGTAAGATGAATTTTCTAAGTTCGTTCATCAGAATTTCTTTGTCGGGAAGGGTTCCGGTGAGATGAAGCTCATCCCGTTCCTGGTTGAATTCTAATTGTTTCCACGCATACAGCAAATAGTAAATACGATCTTCTGTATGGAAGCACTCGAAAGAATTAGCAAGCAGGAGATGTCCCCGTTCGAAACAATAGATGTCGATGCCTTCCTCACGTACGGAAACATACATTTTCTTGCTATTGCCCAGTCTGCTTTTTACGGAGAAATATTCAATGAGCGGAGTCGATTGAGAATAAAAACGAGCTTCGGGGTATTGTTCGGTTAGAAAAGAGTATGCGCTTCTGTCTATACCGAAGACAATAACTACATTATTCTTTTTCAGAATATTGTAAATGACCGTTTCATTTTCCCGCTTCTGATGGTTGTGATAGAATAAAAGGTCGGCCTGCTCTTCTTCAAACAAATCCAATGGCACTATCGTAAAACGCTTGCTAGCCAGCATGATGTTTACCCGTTTGTAAGAATGACCTAAGAAGTCCAATTCGTGAAACACAGCCTTGAGATTGGCTGTAAGAGATAAAGACGTATCAATCTCCTTTTCTATCACTGAGAAAGAGTCGTCATGAATCGGGTTATAGATAGAAAAAGAAAATCCATCCGTACTAAGACGGATGGATAAAGTATATTGTTTTGATTTAGTAAAATCAATCATTATTCCCAGTTACCAGCACCATTGTTTGGAGTGTCGATAGAACCTACCATCAAACCACTGTATTTACCTAATTTGGAATCTAAGTCTTTCAGGTTGATAATTTCCTGTTTGTCGAGTCCGCTCAAATAAGTATCGTATGGAGCTTTTACTTCGAACAAGTATACAGGAGCACCGGATTTAGCGGTATCGTTTCTAACATTCATTTCGAATTGAGCGCCATTTCCATGAGGGATAAATTTCATAGAATCCGGATTGAATCCTTTCGGATAGATAGTATCCAATACAGCTACCCACATAGTGTCACGTTTGAAGTTTTCAAGTCCCCATTTCTTAACTTCGTCATATCTGCCGGTCTTCTTAGCTTTTTCGATGATCGACATTGCTTTCTTTTCAGTTAATCCGTCTTCCAACTGCTTGTCTGTCAATTGTCCGATTTTCATAACGAACGGCAACTTCTGATTCTTAACGAAGTCAATCAATGTGTCCAATTTAGGAGCATACATTCCGTGGTGGAGCATACGGTATTCCTGCTGTGCTTTACGGATGTCAATTAGACGGGCAATGACTGCTTTTTCTCTGTCTTTTTTTGCGTTTTCAAAATTGATAGGACCCATGATACTGGCGTAGCAGATGTAAACCAATGCGGCAGCACAGAGCACCAATACAATATTAAATACTGTTTTCATGATAAATTATGTTTTTAGTTGTTATATTCGCATCGCAAAAATAGAATAAATATATTTAAATACGATAGTTCCTCGAACTTTTTTCTCGTACAAAAATGATAAATAACTATTTAGAAAGGCAAATTAAGGAAAATTTTCCTTATGAACCAACTTTAGAGCAGGAAATTGCTGTAAAATCTCTTTCAGAGTTTCTTCTGTCTACCTTGGCGGATGAAGTTTTCATCCTCAGAGGCTATGCCGGTACTGGTAAAACATCTCTAGTAGGGGCATTGGTGAAAACGATGAACCAGTTGCAGCAAAAGTCTGTTTTACTGGCTCCAACGGGACGTGCGGCAAAAGTTTTTTCGGCCTATGCGGGACATTCTGCCTTTACTATCCATAAGAAAATATATAGACAACAGTCTTTTTCTAATGAAATCAGTAATTTTTCGATTAATGACAATCTTGCTACAAATACTTTGTTTATTGTTGATGAGGCTTCGATGATTTCTAATGAAGGGTTGTCGGGCAGTGTATTCGGTACGGGACGTTTGTTGGATGACTTGGTGCAGTTCGTGTATTCGGGACAAGGTTGCCGTCTTTTGTTAATGGGAGATACGGCACAGCTTCCGCCGGTGGGAGAGGAGTTAAGTCCCGCGTTGTTTGCCGATGCATTGAAAGGATATGGACTTGAAGTTCGTGAGGTCGATTTGACTCAAGTAGTTCGTCAGGTGCAACAATCCGGCATCTTGTGGAATGCGACTCAATTGCGGCAATTGATAGCAGCAGATGAATGCTATTCGTTACCAAAGATAAAAGTGACCGGCTTTCCGGATATACAAGTCGTTCCGGGAGTAGAATTGATAGAAAAGCTGACCGATTGTTATGACCATGACGGAATGGATGAAACGATTGTGATTTGTCGCTCTAATAAACGCGCGAACTTATATAATAATGGAATACGTGCGCAGATACTTTGGCGGGAAGATGAATTGAATTCCGGAGATATGTTAATGGTAGCCAAGAATAATTATTATTGGACGGAGAAATATAAAGAAATGGATTTCATAGCCAACGGAGAGATTGCAATTGTTCGCCGTGTCCGTCGTACCCGTGAAATGTACGGCTTCCGTTTTGCGGAAGTCACTCTCAGATTTCCCGATCAGAATGATTTTGAATTGGATGCTAATTTGTTGTTGGATACTCTACATTCAGATTCGCCTGCATTACCGAAAGCGGATAATGACCGGTTATTTTACACAGTGCTGGAAGATTATATCGATATTCCCAATAAACGTGACCGGATGAAGAAGATGAAAGCTGACCCACATTATAATGCGTTACAAGTGAAGTATGCGTATGCGGTCACTTGTCATAAGGCACAAGGTGGCCAGTGGCAGAATGTGTTCCTGGATCAGGGATATATGACGGATGAATACTTGACTCCCGATTACTTTCGTTGGTTGTATACGGCGTTTACTCGTGCGACGAAGACGTTGTATTTGGTGAATTATCCGAAAGAACAAGTGGAGTGATTTAGTTGAAAAAAACAGTAGATTAAAGGAGAAGTTCCCAATCTACTGTTTTTCTGATTCTATCTAAGAAGACAAGTTCCTGTCATTAGATTTTTTCAGGCTTTGGCACAAAGAGTTTTAGCACTTTGTTAGTGACTGATTATCGGAAGTTGTTTGGCTGTACACGTTGACCATTGTCATTATTTGTATCTGCCACATCCCACCAGATTTTCGTTCCCTGGTTGTCGCCCATCGGCCGGTTGGGGTTAAAGGATTCACTTTGAGGGTATTTGATCCGTTTGATGAACTTACCTTCAGGCACGTCACCGTCCGAGTTGTTTTCTTCGATATTCAGCAATTCAGGATAATCTGTACGGCGGAATTCTGCCCAACCTTCATTGCCGTTCGGGAAGATCGAAATCCATTTTTGGGTGATGATCTCTTTCAAGGCTTTCTCCTTGTCACTTCCGGATACATCTTGTTTGTTCTTCAATCCGTCAATATAGGCTTGTTTTTTAGCCTCATCAATATTATAGTAATCCATGGACGCTCTAATTCCGTCAATATAATATTGCTCAACTGAGCCTGTCGTCCAATTTCTGAGAGCAGCTTCTGCCAACATGAACCGACTCTCCGCATAGCTCATCCAAACCAGTTCGCGAGCTTCGCTAAACCAATAGTTATCATCTAAATTATTATGATCCGAACTTATCAGTTTATTACATCTTACAGGAGAGTAACTTTTTGTCGCATCCTCTCCTTGTACATCCATATTACCAATCGGACATCCGGCAAAGTCCTTATTGCTTTCTTTGGCTTCCTTAAGATCTGAAAATGGACTTGGGCGCCACCACAGTATTTCGCATCGGGGATCTAATACTTCAGATTCATTTTTATAGGCCTTTTCCAAATCTTTCGACATAACCATTTGCGCTCCCCAACCGAATATCAGCGCATGGATATTTTCAGATCCGCCGCCTCCTTCACCACCTTTGTCGATAGGGGCAACTTTCGGTACAGTTCTCATGTTGTCTGCATTGCTTTGCATCAAACCATAAGTACTCTCGATTGCTTTTTTCCCTTCTTCTTGGGCACGATCCGGATCGACATTTGAAATACGAAGCGCCAGACGCAAACGTAAAGTATTGGCAAAGCGTAACCATTTGTTGATGTCGCCTCCATAGCAACGGTCATTACTTCCTTTTCCTTCTCCCCAGTTCAGACCTTTGTCGGGTTTGATGTTGGTGATAGCTTCATCCAGCAGTTTGAACATAGCATCGTACACATCCTTTTGGCTGGTATATGAAATATACTGTGTCGGGGGTAACATTCCTTTTATGTAGTACGACAATGGAATATCACCGTATGTATCTGTCTGCATAGAAATGAGGAATGCATAATAAATACGGGTTACGTAGAACTCGTTCCAGTATTTGTCTTTATTGACGAAATGACAGACTTTGATAATTTGTGCATATTCGTTTGCAGTACGGTCATTATAGAAATGATCCCATCTGTTTCTGGACCAGTCGTCAGTATATACGTATGTGCAGGCTTTTTCATGGAAACCGGCAGATGTATTTGCCATATAGCCGGCATAAATGTCATGAGTTAAGTTGGTGGTTACCTGATAATCATTGTAAGGTCCCTCATTCGTTAGATTACGGAACAAACTACCAATTGAAGTTTCTGCTTCTTTTAATGCTTTTATATCAGCTTCAGGCAGTTCATAATCAATATCAATGCCTTCAGGACTTACATCGGTATTAGAAGTACCCGGTGAATAAGGAGGTTCGTACGGGTTGGTGTTCATTTCATCAAAATCTGAGCAAGCTGCTAGAGCAAGTAGAGATGCGAATGCAAGTGTTTTATAATAGAATTTCATAACTTCTTTTTATGTTTAGATTAGAAACCAAGATTAATAGAAAGACCGAATGTACGTGTGTAAGGAACAGACATATAATCGATAGCTTGAGAGAACATACTTGTGTCATAACCTCCTTCGGGACTTGTTCCCGGTGTATGTTTCATCAGGTAAGCCAAGTTACGGGCAACGAATGCTACGTTCAGTGAAGTTAAAGGAGTCTTCTTCAGTATGGATTTCGGGAAAGAATAACCTAATGACAATTCTTTCAATTTGATGAATGAAGCATCGTATACGAATTCTTCGGCCATACCACTCATTGATGTGTAATACCTTTGAGCGTTCATAGCTGTTGAGTTTACAGTACCGTCGGCGGTCACACCCGGAGCAACGATTTTCCAGCCATTCTCTGCATTACCACGATTAGCGGTGCGTGCTGCCAATCCTGTGCTGGTTGCCATTGCCTCGGATACAGAAACAATGTCACCACCAAATTTCATATCGAACAATGCAGAAAGAGTAAATCCTTTGTAGGTGAATGATGGAGAAACGGACATTAATAAGTCCGGTTCAATATTACCGATCGGATGATCCAATGTGTATTGGAAAGCGTCTTCACCGGAGACCTTGGTCGGACGACCTTGTTTATTAACTATCATATTACCGTTTTCATCACGCTTGTACAGGTTTTTGGCATAAATTTCACCCAAGCGGTGTCCTACGCGTGTACCGACATTGATTGGGAAATTTGCATCTCCATTGAAGAAGAGATAATCAACGCCATCTGCCAGCTCTTTTACTTTAGATACATTCCTGGATAAGTTGATATTCAAATCGAACGTGAAATCTTTCGTTTGTACAGGAGTAGAATATAGCATGAATTCGAATCCTTGGTTGACAATTAAACCGGAGTTAATCATTTTACCACCACTCCAAGGAGCCGGTGCAGGGACTTTCATGATCTGGTTCTTGGTACGGCTGTTGTAATAAGTGAAGTCGAATCCCAGACGATTATTGAGGAATTTCATATCCAAACCGGCTTCATACGAGGAGGAAATCTCCGGCTTCAACTGGTCATTCTTTTTAATATCAGATTTTGTGATATTGAGCACTCCGTTGCTGAATGCATAGCTCAATGTATTATACAGGTTGTATGGTTCTGTATCTTTACCTACTTGTGCGGCAGATAGGCGAACTTTGGCAAATGTGAGCCATGAAGGTAATGTCTTGTCTAATGAACGAAGAAAATCTGTTATGATGAAACTTAAGTTTGCAGATGGATAGAAGAATGAACGGTTGCTGGAGGGTAATGTGGACGACCAGTCGTTACGTGCAGTCAAGTCCATTGACAAATACTCTTTCCATGCAAGTTGTGCAGATGCAAATACAGAGTTGGTAGCGCGTTCGTGTCCAGCTTCAGCAGCACTGTTCAGAATATTTGCGGCATTGAATATCCATTGGTTCTTGTTCACCATGTCTTTTGTTTCAGCCGACAAGGTCTCAAATTTCTGATACATGAAGTTGGCACCTACTGTGTAGCCGATACGGAAATTTTCTCCGATACGGTTGTCTCCGGCAAGGATAAATTCTGCATTTGACTCAAAGAAGTTTTCCTCACTGCGGCTCATACGGTCATCGGTAATGTTTTCGATAGTTTTACCGATACCGTTCGATAAGTCGGTGCTTTGAACACGTGTACGGTAATAGTCGAATGCATATTTGGCGCTAAAGTGTAACCAGTCGGTAAAGTTGATTTTTGCGTTGTAGTATCCGAAAGCTCTCCAACGTTCGTCAGAATTATGGCGCTGGTCTTGTACGTAATATGGATTTTCCAATCCGGGGTTCGGGCCTGCCCAATTCACGTGTGCGGAGTTTTCTGTTGAATAATTCTTTAAATCATCCAAAGACACGTTGTGCGGAATACCGATTAACTGTGCAATAACTCCATAACTTCCGAAATAGGGACGATCTTCTGCCTTGGTTCGTGATAAGGAGACTTTTCCTTCCATAGAGAGATATTGGTTCATTTCTGCACCGGCGTTCAGGTCAATATTTATCTTATCCAATTTCTCGTTCGGGAATAAACCTTTATTGTTAGAACTGCCGAAAGATGCACGGAAATGAGACTTGTCGGTTACATTACTGATAGACACATTATGGTTGTGGGCAAAACCGGTGTTGAAATAATCTTCCAGTTTGTTTCCATACTTAGAATAAGCACGTTGTTCTCCGTTCCAGGCTTCTACCATGTGTCCATCCAATTCGCTACCCCAACTACTGCTCGCAGCCTTATTGTAAACACCGTCTGTTCCTTGACCGTAGCGTTCCTGCATTTTCAGTGTTTCAGCTACTGTGCTCCATGTGAAGTTCCCGCTATAACGAACACCGAATCCTTCTTTTTTTGAACCTTTTTTGGTTGTTATCAGGATGACACCATTACCGGCACGTGAACCGTAGAGAGCGGCAGCATTCGGACCTTTCAGTACAGAAATGGTTTCGATGTCATCGGGATTAATGTCGACAGAGGCACCGCCACGGTCTACACCGCCATAGTAAGAAGCGTCAGAACTGTTGTTGTCGCTGAAAGGCACACCATCGATAATCCATAAAGGTTGGTTATTGTCTGATAAGGAGGAATTACCACGAATCGTAATCTTGGTGGAACCTCCCAAACCTGTACCTGCCGTATTCATCTGAAGACCTGCCACTTTTCCTTGCAAAGCGCTTGTCACAGAAGGATCTCCGGTCTTGTTCAGCTGGTCGCTTTTTATTTCCTGAACTGCATATCCTAGCATTTTCTTTTCGCGTTTGATACCTAATGCGGTAACGACGACTTCATCGATAACTTGAGTATCGTCCGACATCGTGACATTGAGAGTCGGTTTGTTGCCCGGAATCTCTAATGTCTTATATCCTATATAGGAAAATACCAATACAGGCTGTTCACCGCTGACCTTGAGGGTATAATTGCCATCCATGTCTGTAATGGTACCATTACTTGTTCCTTTTTGCAGGATACTGACACCAATCAGCATTTCTCCTTTAGTATCGATGACTTGTCCGGTAATCGTGTGTTCCTGGCCAACTTGTTGTTGGTTGGTTTGCTGTGCATTTTTTTCTGACAGGTATACAATATTGTCTTCTACCTTGTACGAAATGCTTGTTCCGCTCAGAAGAGAGTTGAGGACTTGTTCTAAAGAAGCGTCTTTTACATTCACTGCCTCTACTTGGGTGGCAGATAACTTGTCGTTATAAAAGAATTGATACTTAGACTGGGACTGTATCTGTTTAATAACAGTTCCTAAGTTTGTGCGTGTAGTTGATAATGTCAACTGTGCGGTAGCCCATTGTAATGGGATTGCCATGAAAATTAAAACCAATAAAGCTCGAAGTAAGTTCGACTTTTGAATAGAATGATTGCTTTCCATACATTTAATTTAATGGTTGTATAAAAATTATTGAACTAATAAAAGAAGTCTTATTTTCTTCTTTTATAAATAAAACAATGCTAACGCAATAAACACTTAGTCTAATTTATCTTTTTTTCTTTATATAATTAAGAGTATTATGATTTCGTGTGTAAATCCCTTTGTACTATCATTGCAGTGCTTCTCATTTAAGAGTTGTGACATGGGCTTGGCACAGTTGTGCCACCACGGTGTCATTGTTGTGACAAGCCCGTGGCACAGTTGTGCCAATGCTGTGTTGCAGTTATGTCAATTGAGAGACCGGATTACCAGTCATAGTCTTCAACGTATGCATCAAATTCTTGTGTGGTGGTAACTCCGCAGTTTCTGAGGATATTCAGTATATGCTGTTGTTCGGAAGGAGAGAGTAAACGTTCGCCTTTACGGGCACGATAGTAGGTTCTACGTCCTAAATAGTTCATTAGGTGTAGGATAACGGTTTGCATTTGTTTATAAGGTAGATTCTCTAAGATTCCGATGAATCCTTGGGCGTATCGTACTTTTGTACTGGAACGGTAATGGGGACAGCCGCCTTTCACGGTAGACAGATATTTGGGACTGATGATAATCCAGTGCTCTATGTTTTCCGGTACGCTTTGTTCTGTAAGTTGTCTTAGGCAGGTACCTGCTTGGGGGCATTGTCGGTTAAGGCACATCGAATATTGATAAGGGACTTTTGCAAAGTCAATTTTTTCTTCCATGATTTGTAGATGTTTGTTGAGCAAAAGTAGTGAAAACTTATTGAAAAATAGCCTGAAAGCAAAGAAGTTTACTTTCAGACTACCACTTTTAGTCGAAATCTCAATGAATAGCCGCTTTCAGAAGTGAACTGAAGGACAGCAATTGAAATAGCGGCACACTATTGAATAAAGGATTATTGCTCTTTAGAGAAAGAATAAGGCATATCTTCTTCTTTCGTACCTCTGTTCATATTCGGTTGATTACTCATATCTACTTTGATAATACCACCTTTGAATAATTCTTCGTGGCGAAGATAATTTTTAGTATAGTCAGTGCCGTTTACGTTCATCGAATTGACATAGAAGTTCTTTTTACTGTTGTTCGGGGCATCAATCACCAAACTGTTGCCATTCTCAAAATGAAGTGTGGCTTTCTTGAATAAAGGAGCGCCTACGATATATTCATCCGTTCCCGGACAAACAGGATAGAAACCTAATGCAGAGAATACATACCAGGCGGAAGTTTGTCCGTTGTCTTCGTCACCGCAATAACCGTCAGGCCCCGGAGTGTACATTCTGTCCATGACTTGGCGCAACCAGTACTGGGCTTTCCAGGGCTGGCCCGCATAATCATATAAATAAATCATGTGCTGGATAGGCTGATTGCCGTGTGCATAATTACCCATATTCATAACGGTCATTTCGCGAATTTCATGAATCACCTGTCCGTAGTAACTGTCATCGAATACGGGAGGTACAGCAAAAACGGAGTCCATCATAGTGACGAACATCTCTTTTCCGCCCATTAAGTCGATTAGTCCTTGCGGATCATGGAACACAGACCAGGTGTAGTGCCAGCTATTTCCTTCTGTAAAGGCATCGCCCCATTTCAATGGAGAGAATGGTGACTGGAATGTACCGTCTTCATTGCGTCCGCGCATTAATTTAGACTCCTTGTCGAAGAGATTTTTGTAATTCATGGCACGCTTTGCAAAAAGATTGATCTCTTTTTTCGGGCGTTTCAGTTCTTTAGCCAGTTTGTAGATACACCAGTCGTCGTATGCATATTCCAGTGTACGTGCTGCATTCTCGTTGATTTTCACATCGTATGGTACATATCCCAGCTTGTTATAATATTCATGTCCCAAGCGTCCTGTTGAAGATACTTCAGGATGTACATTCTCTGTTCCATGCAGCAATCCTTCATACAGCGTTTTTATATCGTCCACTTTCACGCCTTTCATGTAAGCATCTACCAGAACAGAAGCCGAATTATTGCCTACCATACATCCTCTGTGTCCCGGACTTGCCCATTCGGGGAAGAACCCGCTTTCTTTATATGTATTGATAAGCCCTTCCTGCATCTCCTTGTTAACCGAAGGATACATCAGATTTAGTAACGGGAACAGACATCGGAACGTATCCCAAAAACCTGTGTCGGTATACATATATCCCGGCAATACTTGTCCGTTATATGGACTGTAATGAATCGGCCGGCCGTTCGCGTCCAGTTCGTAGAACTTGCGCGGGAACAGGAGTGAACGGTATAAACAGGAATAGAATGTACGATATTGGTCCAGATTGCCGCCTTCCACTTCAATTTTTCCTAATACCTGGTTCCATGCTTCTTTTCCTTTCTTGGCTACTTGCTCGATATTGTCCTTGCCCAGTTCTTTCATGTTGACAGCCGCCTGTTCGAAGCTGATAAAAGAAGAAGCAATCCTTGCGTGCACCTGTTCGCCCTTATGTGTCCGGAAACCGATAATAGCTCCGGCATGGTCAGTTGTTTGTTCGGTAACGTTTTCTTGAAGATTGCCATTGGCTACTGTTGCTTTGTATGTGAAAGGCTTGTCGAACTCGATGATAAAGTAATTCTTGAAGTTTTCGGGAACTCCTCCGCTATTGCGGGTGGTATAGCCGATAATCTTGTTTTCCTCCGGAATCACTTTGACATACGAGCCTTTGTCGAAAGCGTCCACTATGATATAAGAATGTTCATTTTCCGGGAAAGTGAAGCGGAAAAGGACAGCGCGTTCCGTCGGGGCCATTTCCGTCACGATGTCATGTTCGGCGAGATATACTTTATAATAATAAGGAGTGGCGATCTCCCCTTTGTGGGCAAACCAGCTTGCGCGCTTTTCTTCGTTAAACTCCGGTTTGCCTACTACGGGCATGATAGAGAACTGTCCGTAGTCGTTAATCCACGGACTGGGTTGATGCGTCTGCTTGAAACCGCGAATCTTGTTAGCGGTATAAGTGTATTGCCAGCCGTCACCCATTTTTCCTGTCTGCGGAGTCCAGAAGTTCATCCCCCAGGGACGGGCAATGGCCGGATAAGTATTACCTGTTGATAATTCGAAAGTAGACTGGGAACCCATTAGCGGGTTGACATACTGTGTCCGGTCTTTGGCTTTGGCAAAGAATGTGCAAGCAAGTACACAAATTATTATTAATAGTCTTTTCATGGCGTATATGTTTTAATAGTAAGCAATCAAACGTATTATCTCACTCCCCATTTCGTGGGTTGGGCGGTCATTTTGATTTCCATTGTTCCTCCGTTTGCAATATCCTGATGATGGAAGAATGGGGTATTCAACGGTTGGCCGTTCAGTGTTACGCTTTCAATATATTTGTTCTTCTTTTCGTTGTTTTTTACTACGATACTGAATGTCTTTTCTTCGGGCAGATTAATAACTGCCTTGTCGAAGGCGGGACGTCCGATAGAATATATCGGTTTGCCGGGACATACCTGATAGAATCCCATAGAATTGAGTATATACCAGGCAGACATTTGTCCGCAGTCTTCATTACCTGACAGTCCGTCTGTACTGTTGGCATATTGGCTTTGATAAACACTGTCTACCAGTTCCTGTGTTCTCCACGGGCGGTTGACGTAGTTGTACAGGTGAATGACGTGATGACTCGGTTCATTGCCGTGCGCATATTGTCCGATAAGGCCGCTGATGTCTGACGAAATCATTTCTCCTTCGAGTGATGAATCTACCGTAAACAGTGAGTCGAGTTTTTGTACAAAAGCGTCTTCACCTCCCATTAGATTAACCAATCCATCTACATCGTGAGGTACAAACCAAGTCCATTGCCAAGCTGTTCCTTCGCAATAATCATCGCTGCGGTGAGTAGAGGCACGTGGGTTGAACGGGGTACGCCATTCACCTTTTGAATCCAGTCCGCGCATGAAGCGGGTAGATTTGTCGAAATAAAACTCGTAGGCTTTGGCAAAACGTTCGTATTTGGCTTTTGTTTCAAAGTCGCTCATTGCTTCAGCGAAGATAGACATACACCAGTCGTCGTATGCATATTCCAACGCTTTGGCTACCGATTCATTTTCACGGTCACAAGGAATGTAGCCGATTGCGTTCTTGTAATATTTGGCTTTCGGCATAAGGTGGGGTAACACCAGGGCCGGGCATTTAATACCGGTAGTGTCATATTCCGCAGCGCGCAGAGATGCTTTGTATGCTTCTTTGGCATCAAAATTACGGTAACCTTTCATATATGCATCCACGATGACCGGAACGGCATGATAACCAATCATAGTACCGGTATAGTTGGAGCCCAGATCCCACATCGGGTATATTCCGCCTTCCTGATGTTTTTTGATGAGCGAATTGATAAACTGATTGTTCAGATCCGGGTCGATAATTGTCATTAACGGATGCAGTGCACGGAAGGTGTCCCATAGAGAGAATACAGTATACAGGGGATTGATTGTATCTCCCTGATGTACTTCGAGATCCATTCCCAGGTAACGTCCATCTGCGTCCGTGAACAGGTTCGGACTGATAGCCGTATGATATAGAGCGGTGTAGAAGATCGTTTTGTCGTCCTTGTCGGGAGTCGTAATATCTATCTTTGACAGATACTGATTCCAAGCGGAGCGTGCATTCTTGCGCACTTTATCGAAATCCCAGCCGGGTATCTCCGATTCTACATTCTTGCGTGCACCGGCTATGTCGACGGCAGATACACCTACTTTAACCAGTACTTGTTCATCTTTGGTGGTATTAAAGTGTAATAAAACTTTGCAGACAGGAAGCCGCTTGCCGTTATCCATAGTGATAGAATCGGTCACCAACGTATAAGAGAACGGCTTGGAGAACTTGGCATAGAAATTAATATATTGGTCGAAAGCCCAATAAGTTGTTTTCTTATGTCCGCAGATTTCCGTGTCGCTGATAACCTCGATCCCCATGTCGGAATTAGTCTGCCGTTGCAGGCTGTAATCCAAGTCAAGAATAAATCCGGCTTCGGAACTTTCGGGGAAGGTGTAGCGATGGATAGCGCCACGTTTGGTAGCCGATATCTCGGCTTTTACCTGATAAGTGTCCAGAAAAACGGAATAATATCCCGGTTCTGCCGTTTCATTCTCGTGCGAGAAGGCGGAGGAATACGCTAATTGCTGACTTTGCGGATCAGTGGTCTGATATCGCTGTTCGCCGACAGTCGGCATGAGTAGTACGTCGCCGTAGTCACAACATCCTGTGCCACTGACGTGCGTGTGTGAGAATCCGTTAATGGTAGAGTCTTCATAATAATAGCCTGAACAGGCATCCCAGCCATCAATCCGGGTATCCGGGCTTGGCTGGATCATTCCGTGCGGAACTACTGCTCCGGGAAACGTATGCCCGTGTCCGCCGGTACCGATAAAGGGATTGACAAAAACGCTATAATCTTTCTCATTAGTGGGAGCTGTACAGGAGTTGAGTGCGAAGAATCCTCCTAAACATCCTACTATTAGGAATGTTTTTAGTTTCATGGTAGTAATAGCTTTTAGTTTTGCCGAAAGCAATCCCTTTATTTCGGGGAAATAAAGATATTGCTTCCTACAATTTTATAATCAATAGGTATAGAGTTTTGTAATGACGTTAGCACAGAATCGATCGTCGACTTTCTTCTCAGTACACCGGAGTAAGTCTTATCCGCCCGGATGTCCGGTGACAGGATAATCTTCACGTCATAAAAACGTTCCAGTGCTTTCGTAATGGTAAAGATATCGGCCTTTTGGAATGGAATCAGGTTGTCGTGCCATACGGCGTCCAACTTAGCATCCACCTGTTTCACAGTCAACCGTCCACTTTTTTTGTTTAACTCGGCACGTTGGCCGGGGGCGAGAATAATCTGCCCTTCCTCCTTATTGCCTTTCACTTCAATTTCACCTTCAATCAGTGTTGCTTCCGCTACCCGGCAATTCTTATCGGATTTAAAGTTGAATGTGGTTCCCAATACACGTACACGCATAGCGTCGCTTTGTACGGTAAATGGTTTATGACGGTTCTTTGTTACCTCAAAATAGGCTTCTCCTTCCAGATAGACATTACGTCCTTTTTCAGAAAACTCGCGTGGATACTTTAAGGTCGCAAGGTTGTTCAGCCAGACTCTGGTACCGTCCGGTAGAACCACTTCCTTTACGATACCTTCGTTGGCAACGGCGACCATTAATTGCTGGTCTGCCCCGTTATGATAGAACCAGTACCCGGCTCCGCCTCCCATAAGAAGAATGACGGCAATAACGGCAGCATATCTCATCCAACGATGCATACGCAGTAGTTTGGCCTGTTTCCCTTTTGCTTCATCCAACTTTTTGTATAACAGCTTTTCAGCATGAGCTATCCGTTGTTCGTCGGCATATCGGTCGAATTTACCCAAATGATAAATTTCTTCCATGCGAAAGAGTTGACGGGCATTTTCTTCCGATTCTTTCATCCAAGCATTTACTTCGATGATTTCTTCTTCCGAGCATTGCCCAGTCAAATATTTATTCATTATGTCTTCACTTAGATTTCTCATTTTCTTTTCCTTCATATAAATAATACAATTCAGAACCTAAAAACACTTAGCTTACTTGCACAAAAATAAGACTATAATGATCCAAAGAGGATCTAGACGACTGCGTAAGTACTTCAGTGCCTTGTACATATGTGCTTCTATCGTGCGTAGTGAAACCCCGAGGACATCGGCTATCTCTTTGTTTTTCATATCATGCAGATAGCTGAGTTTGAAAACTTCTTTGCACTTGTCCGGAAGTTCGTTGATTGCATCGTAGATTTCTTTCCGTAGTTCCCGGTCTTCAATCCTCCGGATCACTTCGTTGTTGTCCGGTTGATAGAATTCGGCACGCCTTTGGTTGATTTCTTCCATGGCGGCGCAGTAGCCGTCTTCCACATTGCGATGTTTCAGGACGTTGAGAGCACGGGTGTAAACGGCACGATAGAGAAAGGCTTGGATCTGATCTCCTATCTCTATGGTGTCTTTCCGCTTCCATAATTCTACAAATACATCCTGCACTACGTCCTCCGCTTCTTCCTCACCCACCAGACGGGTGGCGTAGAAAATCAGGTTGGGATAGTATCTGCGGAACAGTGCTTTATAAGTAATATCGAAGTTTTCGTTCATGCTCTCGGTCAGTTAAGTTTGGTTTTATTTATGGATTCTTTTCTTCGAATATGACGCCTATTGCTTTAGGGGTGTTACTCATTTCGAATTCCACAGTAGCTCCGCTCATGATCTGTTCATGGGTGAGATAAGTCTTATCGTAAGGTTGGCCGTCCACTTTGATTGACTGGATATAGATATTTTCTTTGTTTACGTTCGGAGCGAGTACTGTAAAAGTCTTGCCATTGGCGAGATGCAGCTTGATTTCCGGAAATAGGGGAGTGCCTATTTCATATCTTCCGCTGACCGGATTTACAGGATAGAATCCCATAGCACTGAATACGTACCATGCCGACATCTGTCCGCAGTCTTCATTGCCGCAAAGGCCGGCCGGTTCGTTCTTGTAGAGCTCATTCATTACTTTTGCCACGTAATATTGAGTCCGGTCATTGAATCCTATCGAATTGAACAGGTAGATAACGTGGTGGCTCGGTTCGTTGCCGTGCGCGTATTGACCGATCATTCCTGTGCTGAAAAGTGGGAGCTCGTCATCTTCGGACGGATGATAGGTAAACATACTATCCAGCTTTTCCGCAAACCGGTTTTTGCCTCCTACGAGATTGACCAGTCCGTCAACATCATGCTGTACAGACCAGAAATATTGCCATCCGTTGCTTTCGCAAATATGCGGAGTATAGTCGTCTGCTTTGAAATCTTTGATAAAGACGCCTTTGTCATCACGCGGTTGCATGAATGAAGTGGCCGGGTTATAGACATTCTTGTAGTTTTGCGAACGTTTATAGAATTCGTCTGCAATATCTTTCTTGCCCATTTTCTGTGCCATTTCGGCGATGCAGTAGTCATCGAAAGCATATTCCAGTGTTTTGGATAACGACCAGTTTTCTGCGTTATAGCTATCTGTCACGTTATAAGGTATATATCCTAATTTTTTGTAGAGCCCGATGCCCCGGTAATTGTCCAGGTTGGCAGTTGCTACGCAGGCAGCCAGTGCCTTTTCCGCATCAAAGTCTCCGATTCCTTTCAGATAAGCGTCTGCAATCACCGGAACAGCGTGGTAACCGATCATCATGTCCGTTTCGCTGCCGTAGAAGTTCCATACCGGCAGACGTCCGTTCTGTTCGTAGAAAGCGATGAAGGATTTCACCATATCGTTGACACGCTCCGGTTCGGTGTAGGTAAAAAGCGGGTGAGCGGCACGGTACGTGTCCCATAAGGAGAAAGTGCTGTAATTTACCCAACCGTCGGCTTGGTGTACTTTCTTGTCGGGACCGTAATAAGCTCCATCCACATCACTATAAATTGTCGGGGCGATCATTGAATGATAGATAGCTGTGTAGAAGTTCACTTTATCATCTTCGTTGTCACTTTTTACTTCAATCTTTCCGAGTTGGCGGTTCCAGTTAGCTTTGGTTGCAGCCAGATATTTGTCGAAGTTGTTTTCGGGGACTTCAGCTTGCAGGTTCTTGGCAGCTCCTTCCATGCTGACGCCGGAAATGGCTGTGCTGACAAGTATCTGCTCGCCTTCTTGAGTGTTGAAGTCGAAGCGTGCGATAGTAGCTGTGCCGATACGTTTGTTCTCTTTGACGATAGCCATTGTATCCAGTTCTATTTTCTCGAAAGGCTTGGAGAAGCGGGTACGGAAGTAGATGTGCTGATCTCGTGCCCAGCCGTCAGAGAAACGGTAACCTTGGATAGTGACGGAGTCTATCACCTCAATGTGAGAGTCGTTGGTAAAGTCCCAATTCATCGCTTTCTTCAAGTTCAGGAAGATAGCGGATTGAGCTTCGGGAAAGGTATACCGTTGGATACCGCAGCGTTCGGTTGCCGTCAATTCGACGTTGATATTATAATCGGTCAGGCGTACCTGATAATAGCCTGCATAGGCGCTTTCGTCATCGTGGGAGAACTTGGAGTGAATGCCCAGTGGAGCTTCTGCTTCTTTGTAAGGCAGCGTGACAGGCATAAAAGAGATATCATACAGATCTCCAGCTCCGGTACCGGAGAGGTGCGTGTGGCTGAATCCGGCAATCGTACTGTCCGGGTAAAAATATCCGGAGATGCGGTCCCAGCCGGGGAGTCCGTTATCCGGACTAAGTTGTACCATTCCAAATGGCGCTTGTGTGCCCGGATAAGTGTTTCCGGTGAAGTCTGTTCCTATAAATGGATTTACATAAGATGTGTAATCTATTTCATGTTTCTCTTGTGTAGGGGTACAAGAAATCAGCATGCAGATTAACAGCAGGCATAGACAAGTGGGTGTTCTCATCGTTCTTTGGGTATTAGTGATTATTTATTTTATTTATTTGAAGGATAAGAAAAATAATTAATCTGCGTGCAAAGGTAGAAAAAAACTGTGACAACCCTATATTATATACGCAATATTTTTAAAGTGAGGAAGATAGACTTTATAATTGTGTTTGTGCTTCCCGATATCGGAGATGTCCCTCACTGGCGTCGGAGACCGAGCCCTTGGTATCTTGATTCAAACCTTCTCTGCGTCCGGATTTGGATATAAAAATAGAGTGTGTCTCACAGTAATTCCTACCTTAAGACACACTCTATTTATTTTATTTACTTACTCTTAGATTCCTGCAAGTTCGAGTACTTTTTCAACTGCTGCCGGTAACCCGTCAGCGTTTTTGCCTCCGGCTGTTGCAAAGTGAGGCTGGCCGCCGCCGCCACCTTGAATCAGTTTGGCAGCTTCTTTCACCAGATTACCTGCTTTCAGACCACCGGCTACGAGGTTATCGCTAATCATAACTGTCAACATCGGTTTGCCTGCATCCGTACTTCCGGCTACGAAGAATAAGTTTTCTGTAATTTCGCCACGAAGCTGGAAAGCAATATTCTTCACCACTTCTGCGGGTAGAGGAGCACAGAACTTGATTACTTTGATGCCATGAATTTCCTGTATATTCTTCAACAGTCTTTCTTTCAAGGCCGCTTCTTTTTCTTTCATGAAATCTTCCACTTGTTTCTTCAAACCGGCATTCTCTTCAAGATATTTGCGGATAGCAATTCCCAAGTCAGGAGTGTTGTTGAAGAGTGCCTTCAGATCGCTGAGCGTATCCTGGATAGTATCCAACATTTCTTCTACACGTGCACCTGTGTAAGCTTCGATACGACGGACACCGGCAGCAACGGAACTTTCTGAGACAATCTTCACCATGCCGATGTTTCCTGTTGCGGCTACGTGTGTACCTCCACAAAACTCAATAGAAGAACCGAATTGAATCACACGTACTCTGTCACCGTATTTTTCGCCGAAAAGAGCGATAGCACCCAGCTCTTTTGCTTCTTCGATAGGAATGTTACGATATTCCTTCAAAGGAATATTGGCACGGATTCTTGCATTAACGATGTGTTCCACCTGGCGGATTTCTTCGTCTGTCACCTTCTGGAAGTGAGAGAAGTCGAAACGCAGTGAGTCCGGAGTGACCAATGAACCCTTTTGTTCGATGTGTTCGCCCAATACTTCGCGGAGAGCAGCGTCCAGCAAGTGAGTGGCCGAGTGGTTGGCTGCACAGGCAGCGCGTTTGTCGGTATTTACACAAGCCATGAACGGAGCTTCCGGGTGTTCCGGTAACTTTTTGGTAATATGTATCGGAAGATTGTTTTCTTTCTTGGTGTCGATTACTTCAATCGTTTCAAATTCGCTGACCAATACACCCGTGTCACCTATCTGACCACCACTTTCTGCATAGAACGGAGTGTAGTCCAATACGATTTGATACAAAGTCTGGTTCTTTTGTTTGATCTGGCGATAACGGAGGATAGAGGCTTCATATTCGGTATAATCGTAACCTACAAATTCCGTTGTTCCTTCTTTCAGTGTAATCCAGTCGCCTGTCTCGATAGCGGCAGCGTTACGTGCACGCTGTTTCTGCTGTTGCATTTCCGCGTTGAATTCTTCGAGGTTTACAGTCATTCCGTTTTCGCGGAGAATCAGCTCTGTCAGGTCGAGCGGGAAACCGAATGTATCATATAAGGTGAAGGCATCTTTGCCGCTGATCTCTGTTTTTCCGGCAGCCTTGGTATCTTCCATTGTCTTGTCCAACAGACGGATTCCGGTTTCCAGTGTGCGGAGGAATGCTTCTTCTTCTTCTTTGATAACTTTCTCGATCAGGGTTTTCTGTGCTATCAATTCAGGATAAGCGTCTCCCATGTTATCAATCAATACCGGAAGCAACTTGTACATGAATGCTTGTTTTTGTCCGAGGAAAGTATATCCGTAACGAACAGCACGGCGGAGGATACGGCGAATTACATAACCCGCTTTTGCGTTAGAGGGCAATTGACCGTCTGTGATAGAGAAAGCGATGGTGCGGATATGGTCGGCGATCACGCGCATAGCGATGTCCTGCTGTTTGTCTTTTCCGTATTCTGTGCCTGACATGACAGCAATCGCTTTCAGCATCGGTTGGAATACGTCCGTATCATAGTTGGACGTTTTGCCTTGCAGTGCCATACAGAGACGCTCAAATCCCATACCGGTGTCAATTACTTTTGCCGGAAGCGGTTCGAGGCTACTGTCTGCTTTGCGGTTATATTGCATAAATACAAGGTTCCAGATTTCAATTACCTGCGGGTGATCGTGGTTGACTAGATCACGACCGGAGATTTTTGCACGTTCTTCAGCAGGACGGAGGTCGATATGAATTTCGGAACAGGGTCCGCAAGGTCCTGTATCACCCATTTCCCAGAAGTTATCGTGTTTGTTGCCATTGATGATATGATCTTTCGGTAGGAATTGCTCCCAGTAAGAAGCGGCTTCGTCGTCACGGCTCAGTCCTTCTTCGGGGCTTCCTTCAAATACAGTGGCATAGAGATGTTCCGGATTCAGTTTCAGTACTTCTACCAGGTATTCCCATGCCCAGTTGATTGCTTCTTTTTTGAAGTAATCACCGAAGGACCAGTTGCCGAGCATTTCAAACATGGTGTGGTGGTACGTATCGTGTCCGACTTCTTCCAGGTCATTGTGCTTTCCGCTTACGCGCAGACATTTCTGAGAGTCCGCGACTCTTTGGTATTTCGCCGGGTGGTTACCCAAAATAATATCTTTAAACTGGTTCATACCCGCGTTGGTAAACATCAGGGTAGGGTCGTCTTTTATCACCATGGGAGCCGACGGAACGATGTGGTGTCCTTTCGACTCAAAGAAATTCTTGAATGAATCTCTGATTTCTTTTGCAGTCAACATATCTTCTATATATCTATCGTTGAGGTTAATATTCTCAAAAAACTGTGCAAAGATAGCTTGTTTTTATTACTTTTGCCGTATTAACAAGCGAAATATTTCCAAAAAGATGCGCAAAGTATACTATATCTATAATCCACAGACCCAGACTTATGACCGAATTTATCCTACTGTACGGCAGCGTGCGCTCAGTATCCTGCGCAGACTCTTTTACGGTATGGGGCTGGGAGCAGGCTGTTTCATCGTGTTGCTCTTTATCTTCGGTTCACCGTCAGAAAAGGAATTGCGAATAGAAAACAGTCGTTTACAGGCGCAATATAATGTACTTTCCCGCCGTTTGGATGACGCCATGGGGGTACTTCAGGATATTCAGCAGCGTGATGATAACTTGTACCGCGTGATTCTGCAAGCTGACCCGGTTTCTCCGGCTATTCGTCAGGCAGGATACGGAGGTACGAACCGTTATGAAGAACTTATGGACTTGGCCAATGCCAAGCTTGTCGTAAATACCACTCAAAAGTTGGATGTATTGTCCAAACGACTGTATATTCAATCCAAATCTTTTGATGATGTGGTGGATATGTGCAAGAACCATGACGAGATGTTGAAATGTATTCCGGCCATTCAGCCTATTTCCAATAAAGACCTTCGTCAGACCGCTTCCGGTTATGGAACGCGTATCGATCCGATTTATGGAACGACGAAGTTTCATTCCGGTATGGACTTTTCGGCTCATCCGGGGACAGATGTATATGCTACCGGAGATGGAACTGTCGTGAAAGTGGGATGGGAAACCGGATACGGTAATACGATTGAGATAGATCATGGCTTTGGATATATGACGCGCTATGCTCACTTGCAAGGTTTCAATACGAAAGTGGGTAAGAGGGTTGTACGTGGTGAAGTTATCGGAAAGGTGGGGAGTACGGGAAAGAGTACCGGACCGCATCTTCATTATGAAGTGCACGTGAAAGGTCAGGTGGTGAATCCTGTAAACTATTATTTCATGGATCTGAGTGCAGAAGATTATGAGAAGATGATACAGTTAGCTGCCAACCATGGTAAGGTGTTCGATTAAATTTTAAAGAAACAAAAGAATGCTATGCTCAATACGGATAAGGAATTAAAGCTGTATTATTCAATAGGTGAAGTGGCCGATATGTTTGGTGTCAATCAGTCTTTGCTCCGTTTCTGGGAAAAGGAGTTTCCACAGATCTCTCCCAAAACAACGGGAAGAGGGATACGCCAGTATCGCAAAGAAGATGTGGAGACAATCGGACTAATTTATCATTTGGTTAAGGAAAAAGGAATGACCCTTCCGGGTGCCAGACAGCGGTTGAAAGATAATAAAGAAGCTACTGTCCGCAATTATGAGATTGTGAACAGACTCAAAGCGATAAAGGATGAGTTGCTGGCAATCAAACGGGAACTCGACGGGCGGGAGTAAATTTTCTCGCCCTTACTTGCAAACATTTTAATTCGATGACTATTCTTCTACGCGGTTTACCTGCTTGATATTCTGAATCTTCTTCAGGTTGTTACAGATTGTCTTTACGTCTTCCACATCATGTACCCACAATTGTATCTTTCCTTCGAAGATGCCATCGTTGGTTTCGATTGTCAATTTGCGGATGTTGACATTCAGTTGTCGGGAGATAACTTGGGTTACTTCATTTAAAAGCCCCATACTGTCTATTCCTTTTATATATATATAGACGAGGAAGGAGAGTTCTTTGTGGGTATCCCATTCGGTAGCCAGAATACGGTTACCGTAACTGCTTTTCAGCTTGGCTGCAACCGGACATTGGCGTTTGTGGATAATAATCCGGTCGTTCTCATCGACATATCCCAAAACATCATCACCCGGAATGGGATGACAACATTCTGCCATGATATACTTCTTTTGAAGGCTTTCTTCCGTCAGTTTGAGTATTTGTTTCGGGTTAATTTTTTCTTTCTCTTGAGGTTGCTCTTTTTCTTCCGGCTTTTCTTTATTGGTATTGCCGAAAGAGAAAGTGAGGTATTTCTTCCAGTTGCTGGTTTGTTTTTCTTTCAGTTCGTTCTTGTCCACTTCTCCCAAAATGATAACCTTGCTGCCGATAGCTGCCAGCAGTTCCTCTTCGTTTTTGGCATTATGCAATTTACGCAATTTTTCAATCACGGAATCTTCCGGACGGATTTCCTCTTTTTTGAGAAATTCGCTAAGGATTTCTTCACCAAGCTTTTGGTTTACTTTGCGTTCTTTGCGCAGAATAGCGGCTATTTTGGCACGGGCACGGGCGGTTGTTGCAAACACCTCCCATTGCGGTTGTACACGTTGCGATTTAGATGTCAGAATCTCCACCTGGTCGCCACTTTGTAACTTGTGACTTAGTGGTACGAGTTTATGATTGACTTTGGCGCCGATACAATGGCTGCCGATATCAGTGTGCAGTGAGAAAGCAAAGTCCAGTGCTGTTGAATTTTGCGGCATCGTCTTTAACTCCCCTTTCGGTGTAAACACAAATATTTCGGAAGCAAAGAGGTTCAGTTTTATTGTATCCAGAAAGTCGATAGCGTCCGGTTGCGGATCATCCAGTATTTCCTTGATCGTTTTCAGCCATTTCTCTAATTCGCCTTCGTCCTCACTGCCGCCTCCCTCTTTATATTTCCAGTGAGCTGCGAAGCCTTGTTCAGCAACGTCGTTCATTCGTTCGCTGCGAATCTGAACTTCAATCCATTGCCCGTTGTTCCCCATCAGGGTAACGTGCAACGCCTGATAACCATTTGCCTTCGGATGACTTACCCAGTCACGGAGGCGGTCAGGATGAGGCTTGTATATTTTGGAGATAGAGACGTAGATATCGAAACAGTCGTTGAGTTCCTCCTCTATGTTGCGAGGCTCAAAAATAATACGGACGGCCAGTAAGTCGTAGATTTCTTCGAAAGGAACGTGCTTGGTCTGCATCTTGTTCCAGATTGAGTAGATTGATTTTACGCGGGCGAGAATCCGGTATTTCAATCCCATTTTATCGAGTTGTGTACGGATAGGAGCTGTGAAATCGTTGAATACCTTGTCGCGTTCGGCTGCTGTCGCATTCAACTTTTCTTCTATCTCGGCATATTCTTCGGGATGTTCGTATTTGAAACTTAGATTTTCGAGTTCGGTCTTTATTTTATAAAGCCCCAGACGGTTGGCAAGGGGAGCGTAGATATAAAGAGTTTCGCCGGCTATCTTGTATTGCTTGTTGGGCAACATGGAACCAAGGGTACGCATATTGTGCAGGCGGTCGGCTATTTTGATAAGGATCACCCGGATATCGTTCGACATGGTAAGCAATAACTTTTTGAAATTCTCTGCTTGTGCCGAGGCACGGTCGCCAAAGATACCTCCGGATATTTTAGTAAGTCCATCTACAATTTGGGCAATCTTTGGACCAAAGATGTTTTCGATATCTTCTACCGTATAATCGGTGTCTTCCACTACATCATGCAGTAACGCTGCACAAATAGAAGTCGATCCGAGACCGATTTCGTTGCATACGATACTCGCCACAGCAATCGGGTGCATAATATATGGTTCGCCCGAACGGCGTTTGATTCCTTTGTGCGCCTGATTGGCAAAGTTGAAAGCCTTCGTAATGATTTCAACACGTTTGCGATGTTTTGTAGCGAGATAATCATTCAGCAGTTCGTGGAACGCCTGATTGATCATCTCTTCATCAGCTATTTCTTTGGGGGTCAGATTATCCATAATTGTTATCCTTTCACTTGCTTACTTTTGCAAAAATAAGCAAATTTCCGAACGGTGCAAGCGGGATACCGTTTATTTGTATATTTTCAATCGTTTTCCTGCTGCAATCTTGGTGTTTGACATTCCGTTCCATCGCTGTATATCCTTAACACTGACACCATATTTTCCGGCAATAGTCGACAGAGTGTCTCCACTTTTTATTGTGTAGTAAGACAGTTTTCCTTTTCCAGCAACGGCTGTTGTAGCTTTGCGGGTACTAGGTGTATTCTCTTTTACGGCAACAGTTTTTCGGTTACGGAACAATTCATTCGAGCGATGTGCATAGATTGTATCTTGTTTGTCGATGAAATTGCTGATTGCTTCGATCGGCAACCGCAGGGTATAAGGCTTGCTGTCACCCGGGATAACTTGTTTCTTGTACTGTGGATTCAAACTCTTTATTTGATCCAATGGCACATTACAAAGATCGGCAATCTGTTCGAAATGCAGGTTCTTGTTCACTTGCACAGTGTCTGTGCTTGCCGGAATATTAGTTTCCATTGGACAAATATTGTGGTCGCAGTAATAGGTCATCACATAGTTGGCTGCAATAAAGGCAGGTACATAACCACGTGTTTCTTTGGGTAATAAATTGTAGATTTTCCAGTAATCCGTTTCACCGTTGGCGCGACGGATTGCTTTGTTGATTGTGCCGGGACCACAGTTGTAGGCGGCAATTACAAGGTTCCAGTCGCCGTAAATGGCGTACATCTCTTTCAGATAACGTGCGGCAGCCCATGTTGCTTTGATCGGGTCACGGCGTTCATCTACCAAACTGTTGGACTCCAGACCGTAGATTTTACCTGTGCCGATCATGAATTGCCACAAGCCTGATGCGCCGGCACGTGATACGGCGGAAGGGTTCAAAGCTGATTCAATGATAGGAAGATATTTAAGTTCCAATGGAAGTCCGTATGCATCCAATGCTTCTTCGAAAATCGGCATATAGAAGTTGCAGGCGCTCAGCATAAAAGAAACTTGATTACGTAGGCGTCCTGCATACATATCTATGAATTTGCGTACAATGTCGTTGTATGGCATTTCCATAATAGCCGGGATGCGTGAGAGGCGGTCCATGTAAACAGAATCACTGAATAAAGGATTTACTTCAGCCGTGCTGCAATCTTTGCCCAGATCAATGTAATTTTTGGCTTTCCAATCGTTCAGCAAACTGTCGAGCGGATAAGTCATACTCATAGGCAGGTCGATGCTTTCCTTACGTTCTGTACCATTTTCACGAATCACCACATCTACACTTTGGGCTTTTACTTGGGATGTTGCCAATAGTAAAAGAAGAATAATCGAACAATAGTTAACTAATTTCTTCATGCTTCAATAATAAGATCAATCTAAATTGTGTTTTTAAAATCGTAATACGCATTGCAAGCCGACCGATTTGCTTTTCAAACTATTTGAACGGAACTGGTTGTTATTGTCGATAACTGCCGGTTCCACTTTCATACTTAGGTCGGGGGTTATATCGAAGTTGGACAACTCGGCATCTACATAAGCGTCAATGATAGAGATGAGGTAAACTCCGATAAATGCAAATATACTAAGGTCCCGGTAACGCCGGAACATATCCTTTCTTCGTTTTAACGTACTTTTTAATTGTTCCTCGTTGTAAGAGGAATTAGGGGGCAGCAGATCTTCATAACTTTTAGTGTTTGGATTGCTGTCCATAATGTCCAGATAGGCTTGCGAATAGTCTTTATACATCTTGCCATTCCAACTCAAGGCATACGCACAACCGGCAAATCCTCCATATATAATAGGCAGTTTCCAGTATTTGCGGTTGTAAATCTGTCCTCCACCCGGGAATACGACGGCAAGCCAGGTAGCTTTGGTCGGATTAGGTACGAATATCTTTTTATTAATGTCTTGGGATGGAGGCGGAACCGTATCGGTATTCACGACAATGGCTGCCGGCTGTTCTATCTTCTTCAGTTCTTTTTTGTTGGCTGCATCAAGGCTGTCGGCTACTTGTATTTTAGCTGCCGATAAACTGTCAATAGACTGAAGATGCTTAGGAGGTAACACTATGCTGTCTTTTCGCAATGAATCTTGCTCTTGCATAGGGTCACGATGTCTTCGTGCACGGGCTTTTGGCGGTTCTCGGTGCGTAATGGTAGTATCTTTCTGAACTGGAGTTACAGGGGCTTGTGCATACACATCAATCCCTGCCATCTGTAAAAAACAGAGAAGCAGGGTGCTGATTAGTAACTGATATTTCTTGTTTTTTCTTGTCATTTATTTCTTTAGCGTATCGAAGATTTCCATGATACGTTCCAATTCCTCCTCATTACTGAAAGGAATACTAATTTTCCCTTTCCCCTTTTCGGAGCAAGTGAGTTGTACCTTGGTGCTGAAAAAGCCTGAAAGTTGTTGCTTCAGTAAGTTAAATTCTTCCGGAAGTTTGGCACGTTTCGGAGTTATTTTCCGCGTACCGCTTTTCACAGCTTCACCTTCACTTAATGATTTTACAATCTCTTCGACTTTGCGGACTGAATATCCGTGTTCTTGTATTTCTTCGAATATTTTTACTTGTAGTTTAGGGTCGCCTAATGAAATCAACGCACGGGCATGTCCCATGTCTAACTGCTTGTTTTGTAGCGCCATTTGGATAGGAGCGGGTAGCTTGAGCAGACGCAAGTAATTGGCGATAGTCGTCCGGTTCTTGCCGATACGCTCGCTAAGGCGTTCTTGGGTCAGTTCATATTGGTCTAGCAGATGTTGATAAGCCAATGCGATTTCTACAGCATTCAGGTCTTCACGCTGGATATTCTCGATCAGCGCCATTTCCATCATGTTTTCGTCGTCGGCTGTGCGGATGTAAGCAGGGATTGTTTTTAATCCGGCTCTCTGTGAAGCACGGTAGCGGCGTTCACCTGCGATAATTTGGTATTCATTGTCCGATACCTTACGTAAAGTGATCGGTTGGATGATACCTATTTCCGCTATTGAATCAGCCAGTTCCTGCAAGGCCGTTTCGTCAAACTCACGGCGAGGCTGGTTAGGGTTGACTGAAATCTTAGCTAACTCTATTTCGTTAATGGAAGAAGAACCTTCGGTTTTCACATCATCCATTGAGAGCAAGGCGTCAAGTCCGCGTCCTAATGCATTTCTTCTTTGTGTTGCCATATCTTCTTCGTTACTTATTTATTACGGTTAATAATCTCTTTAGCAAGAGCCAGGTGGTTCTTGGCACCGGTGGAATCCGCATCATAAAGAATAGTCGGGACACCGTAGCTGGGAGCCTCGCTCAGTTTCACATTTCGTTGAATTACGGTGTTGAACACCAGTTCCTGGAAGTGGCGTTTTACTTCATCGTAGATTTGGTTTGCCTGGCGCAGGCGTGAATCGTACATCGTCAGCAGGAAACCTTCGATTTCCAATGCCGGATTCAATTTCGACTTGATAATCTTGATTGTGTTCAGCAGTTTGCTGATCCCTTCGAGAGCAAAATATTCGGCCTGCACGGGGATAATCACAGAATCGGCTGCCGTCAGGGCATTGATTGTAATAAGTCCTAATGAAGGAGAACAGTCTATCAGGATATAGTCATATTCTTTCTTCAAAGGAGTAAGTACTTCTTTCAGTATCTTTTCGCGGTTTGGGAGGTTCAGCATTTCAATCTCTGCTCCTACAAGATTGATGTGCGAAGAGATTACTTTTAAAGAATCAATTTCGGTGTCATGGATAGCGTCCTGTACGTTGGCTCTGTCAATGATACATTCATAGATAGTACATTCCGACTGCTTGATGTCCACTCCCAGACCGGAGGAGGCATTAGCTTGCGGGTCGGCGTCTACTACGAGTACCTTTTTTTCGAGTGTAGCAAGCGAAGCTGCGAGATTGATCGTAGTCGTTGTTTTTCCTACACCACCTTTTTGATTAGCCAAAGCAATAATTTTTCCCATATTCTCTAAATTTATTGGCAGCGAAATAAGTGATAAATCCTTAGAGCGCCTACGAAAAAAGAGAAACTTTGCAATTTCTGTTGATAAGTCACCTGTTTTGTTAATAACTGTCGGACGAAACAGATACCAAACTTCGACAGGTTCATCATCTACCTTTCTCTTTATGAGCTTGCAAATATACATATTTATATTGGATATTTATTTCTTTTTTTGCTCGCTTGCAGAAGATTAAGATTTGTAAACGGGTAGAAACAGGGAAGGAAGATACTTTTTCATCTGGAGGAAAGAGGGTTTGGAGGTACGGCTTCTTTTTGTTACTTTTGTGCGAATATTAAAAAGGAAAGGATTGAATATATGGAAAATAAGAAGCCGTTGATACTCGTTTCCAATGACGATGGGGTTATGGCCAAGGGTATTAATGAATTAGTGAGATTTCTTCGTCCTCTTGGGGACATTGTGGTCATGGCTCCTGACTCTCCGCGTTCCGGTAGCGGATGTGCGCTGACGGTGACGCAGCCTGTTCATTATCAACTGGTCAAGAAAGAAGTCGGATTAACAGTCTATAAGTGTACGGGAACGCCTACCGACTGCATCAAGCTGGCGCGCAATACCGTTCTCGACCGAGAACCGGATCTTGTGGTCGGAGGCATTAATCATGGAGATAATTCGGCAACTAATATGCATTATTCCGGTACTATGGGAGTGGTGGTTGAAGGTTGTCTGAATGGTATTCCTTCTATTGGCTTTTCGCTTTGTAACCATGACCATGATGCGGATTTTGAAGCTACGGGACTCTATGTACGCAAGATATCTGCTATGATATTGGAGAAAGGACTTCCTCCTTTAACTTGTTTGAATGTGAACTTCCCGAATACTGCCGATATCAAAGGAATAAGGATTTGTGAACAGGCAAAGGGACGTTGGACCGGGGAATGGACTCCTTGTCCCCGTTTGAATGATACAAATTATTTTTGGTTAACCGGTGAATTTACCGATCATGAACCGGAAAATGAGAAAAACGATCATTGGGCGTTGGTTAACGGCTATGTAGCTATCACCCCGACTACTGTTGACGTGACGGCTTATGGTTTTATGGACGAGCTTAATAAATGGTTCAATTAAGAACCTTCAACTATCATGAAGTATTATCTGATTGTTGGTGAGGCTTCCGGTGACTTGCACGCTTCCCACTTGATGAGTGCCTTGAAAACGGCAGATCCGCAAGCCGATTTTCGCTTTTTCGGGGGCGACCTAATGGCTGCTGTTGGCGGCAAAATGGTGAAGCATTATAAAGAGCTGGCATATATGGGATTTATTCCTGTATTGCTTCATTTGCGCACTATCTTTGCAAATATGAAACGTTGCAAAGAAGACATTGTTGCTTGGAATCCGGATGTCGTAATTTTGGTGGATTATCCGGGGTTCAACCTTGATATTGCCAAATTTGTTCATGCAAAGACACAAATACCGGTCTACTATTATATATCTCCTAAGATATGGGCATGGAAGGAGTATCGCATCAAGAATATCAAACGTGATGTAGACGAATTGTTCTCTATACTTCCTTTTGAAGTTGAGTTTTTTGAAGGGAAGCATCAGTATCCCATTCACTATGTAGGAAACCCTACCGTGGACGAAGTGGCTGCTTATCAGGAAACGAACCCGAAAGACTTTGCTGCGTTTATTGCAGCAAACCAGTTGGAGAATAAACCGGTTATTGCTTTGCTGGCAGGTAGTCGGAAGCAAGAAATCAAGGATAATTTGCCTGATATGCTGAAAGCTGCTTCTGCTTTCCCGGATTATCAACTGGTATTAGCCGGTGCGCCCGGCATTACCCCGGAATATTATGAAAAGTATGTGGGGCAGGCGAACGTAAAAATTATATTCGGACAGACATACCGCATTTTACAGCATGCAGATGCGGCTTTGGTGACATCGGGAACGGCTACTCTCGAAACAGCTTTGTTTCGTGTTCCTCAGGTGGTTTGCTATCATACTCCGATTGGAAAAGTTATTTCGTTCCTACGACGTCACATTCTGACTGTGAAATATATTTCATTGGTTAATCTGATTGCTGACTGTGAGGTTGTTAAAGAGTTGGTTGCTGATACCATGACGGTAAAGAATATGCAGTGTGAACTGGCTAATCTTCTTGAAAATGAAGTGTATAAGAAGGAAATGCTTACTGGATATGATTATGTGGCGGAACGATTGGGACCTGCCGGTGCTCCCTGTCATGCAGCTCATGGAATAGTGAAGCTGTTGAAAAAATAACTTTCTTTTTCTGAATAAACGTAAAGCCGATGCAGTAATTGCACGGCTTTTTTATTTATTAAGCAGAAGATTAAAAAAGAAAGGAACAGATATGAAAAAATTTAAGTGGCTTTTAGGTATGTTAGTGCTGGCACTAATGCCAATGTTGCAATCATGTGATGATGATGGATATTCTATTGGAGATTTCAGTTGGGACTGGGCTACGGTCCGGACTACCGGTGGAGGAGGTTATTATTTGGTAGGTGACCGTTGGGGAATCATCGATCCGGTTGCTACTTCTATACCTTGGTTCAAACCTGTGGATGGTGAACGTGTGGTATCCTTTTTCAATCCTTTGGCTGACATGAGTGATGAAAAAGGTGTTCAGGTGAAAATGGAAGGTATTCAGGAAGTGTTGACTAAGGAAGTTGAGGAGATGACTGCTGAAAATGAAGAAGAATTTGGAAATGATCCTATTTTGATTTATCAGGGTGATATGTGGCTGGGAGGAAAGTTTCTGAACATTATCTTCCGCCAGAATTTGCCTCGCAGTGAAAAACATCGTATCAGTCTCGTGGAGAATAAGATAGCAACTGAGCCGGGTGAACCCGAAACTCCGGAAACTTTAAGCATCGGTGAAGACGGCTATGTTCATTTGGAGTTACGTTATAATACGTATGATGATGTAACAGACTATTGGGGTTGGGGACGAGTTTCCTATAATTTGGAAAAGTTCTACCCGACACCCAAAGAAGGTGAAACTACGATGAAAGGTTTTAAGGTAACGATTAACTCTGAAGAAAATGGAGAAGGAGTAGTGGTAGTACTTGACTTGGAACATCCGGTCGGTGTGCCGGAGAAAGCTAAAGATGTACATGCTACATCTGTAATCAGATAAATAACCTAACCTATGTAACTGTGTGTAAAAAAAGGTCGGGATAATTTTCGCAAAGAAAGTTTCCCGACCTTTATTTTTTATCTCTATTCTGAATATACAGATTTAAAACCAAGTGAGAGCATAAAGATAGACTACTGCTGCCGGTATAGCCATTAATGAACTGTCGAACCGATCAAGCATGCCTCCGTGTCCCGGAAGAATTGTACCGGAATCTTTTACGTGAAGTTGGCGTTTTAGCAATGATTCTGTCAAGTCACCCCAAGTTCCGAACACTACAACTACCAGCGCCAATCCTGCCCATTGCCACATCGACATGAACGGAAAATAATGTGCCAGTATAAAGGAAGAACCAATAGCAACGATACCTCCGCCGATAGAGCCTTCCCACGATTTCTTAGGAGAAATACGCTCGAACAAACGATGCTTTCCGATCAGCGAACCGATGCAATATGCACCTGTGTCACTCAACCAAAGGAAGATGAAGATAGATAACGGCAAAATCGGGTTGTAGCTAACACTGCTGTATTCCGAACTGGGATCATTGTGGAAAGCAAGTACGTTCAGTAGTGCGAATGGCAGACCGATATATAGCTGGCTAAGCATAGAATATGCCCAGTTCAGCACCGGATTTTCCTTTTTCAGGTATAACTCGCTAATCATTAAGTAGAGCAGTAGCAGTACGTAAGGAATAAAGATCTTGGAATCAGCTGCATCAATACAGAAGCCCATTACTGCAAGGAAGAGATAAGCTCCTCCCAGCATGATAATCGTTTTATTTACGTTTACTCCGTCAGCACGCATATTTACTAGTTGTCCAAACTCATAAATAGTCAAGGCGCTAATGATTATGAACAGTATACCGAAACTGAATGATGTGTAAAGGATGCATCCCACCAGAATGGCGACGAAAAGCACACCTGTAATAGCCCGTTTGATAAAATTGCTAGCCAAAATATTTGCGTTTTAAGTTGTTTTCTTTCCACCTTCCGCCGAGATCACCTTTTTTTCTATGGAAACTTTACCTTCCACGGTAATCTTAGCTTCGGTTGTCTCTTTCTCCTCTGTAGAGTTTTCAGCTTCTTCTTCCTTGATTTCTTTCTCCTTCTCTTTCACCTCTTCGGCCAGTCTCTTTTCCGCTTCGGCAGCTTCCTGACTTTCTTTGGCAGCCATGATTTCTTCTGAGCGGGAAGCCCAAGGGCGTTTTCCAAAGATACGTTCAACATCTTCGGCAAAGATTACTTCCTTATCAATTAGTAATTGAGCGAGCTGGTTGTGTCCTTCCCGATGTTCGGACAGAATTTTTTTTGCACGTTCATATTGCTCATTTACCATATTCTTGACTTCCGTATCAATCAGTTCGGCTGTCTTTTCACTATATGGACGATTGAAAGAATATTCTTCATTGTTATAATAGCATAAGTTAGGCAGTTTGTCGCTCATACCTAAATAAGCTATCATTCCGTATGCTTGTTTGGTGACTCTTTCCAAGTCGTTCATAGCACCTGTGGAGATACGATTGAGAAATAAATCTTCGGCAGCGCGTCCTCCTAGAGTGGCACACATTTCATCGAGCATTTGCTCTTTAGTTGTGATCTGGCGTTCCTCCGGCAAATACCAGGCAGCACCCAATGCACGTCCGCGAGGAACAATTGTCACTTTAATCAACGGGTTTGCATATTCCAGCAGCCAGGAGATCGAAGCGTGTCCCGCTTCATGCAGAGCGATAGAACGTCTTTCTGCTTCTGTTGTAATCTTTGTCTTCTTTTCCAAACCGCCGATGATGCGGTCTACGGCGTCAAGGAAGTCTTGTTTTCCAACGAACTTCTTGCCGTGACGGGCTGCAATCAGGGCCGCTTCATTACAAACATTGGCAATGTCCGCACCGGAGAACCCCGGAGTTTGGCGGGCAAGAAGGTCCACATCTACAGTATCATCTATCTTGATCGGGCGCAAATGCACACCGAATACTTCTTTACGTTCATTCAGGTCGGGCAAGTCTACATGTATCTGACGGTCAAAACGTCCGGCACGGAGTAAAGCCTTGTCGAGTACATCTACACGGTTGGTCGCGGCCAGGATGATTACACCACTATTGGAACCGAAACCGTCCATTTCAGTCAATAACTGGTTCAATGTATTCTCGCGTTCGTCATTTCCTCCCATTGCAGGATTCTTGCCACGGGCACGTCCAACGGCGTCAATCTCGTCAATAAATACGATACAAGGAGCTTTCTCTTTGGCTTGCTTAAACAAGTCGCGGACACGGGAAGCACCTACGCCGACAAACATTTCCACAAAGTCAGAACCTGCCAGCGAGAAGAAAGGTACATTAGCTTCACCGGCCACAGCTTTGGCGAGTAATGTTTTACCGGTCCCCGGAGGGCCTACCAGTAATGCTCCCTTAGGAATTTTACCTCCCAAGTCTGTATATTTTTGAGGTTCTTTCAAGAACTCCACAATTTCTTCTACTTCCTGTTTGGCTTCCGCCAGGCCGGCTACATCTTTGAATGTAATCTTGATCGCCCCTCCTTTTTCGAAAAGTTGGGCTTTTGATTTACCTACATTAAACACACCGCCAGGACCTCCACTACCACCGCCACTCATACGGCGCATGAAGAATATCCATAAAGCAATCAGCAGCACAAGCGGCAGGACCTGAATCAGGATAGCAGGGAATATATCTGATTTAGGCGGATAATCCGAGGTCCCGTCAAAATGACCGGCTTCTTTTTCTGCCTGCAAAAATTCTTCCAGTTTGTCAGTAGACGGCGCCCTACTTGTGATGATCGGGTTGCGCCCTACTTTGGTAGAGTCCGCTCCGAATACGGCACCTACGGAATTAGGTTTGAGATAAGCCTCAATCGACTTGTCCTCATACCCCAGCACTTTGCTGACATAACCGTTTTTAACGTAATCCTGAAATTCGCTGTATGTGACAGCTTTGTTTCCGGCTCCCCTTGAATCACTGCCCCACCAGAGGCCGAGAAGCATAAGGGCAATAATCATATACATCCAGTTCAAGTTGAACTTGGGCATATTAACCTTGTTGTTAGGTTTATTGCTATTGTTTTTGTTGCTACTATTATTGTCCATAATCGTTGATTAGTCTAAATCGGGGATTTGAATAAGTTTGGCATCTGCCCAAAGGTGTTCCAGATTATAAAAGGCTCTTGTTTCCGGTAGAAAAACATGTACCAGTACGTCCGCATAGTCCATAGCTACCCATTCTGCATTTCGAAGTCCGTCAACGGCAAAAGGTTTGCTGTCCGCACCTTTACGGGTAAATTCTTTGATAGAATCTACGATAGCACCAACCTGACTGGGAGAATTTCCCTGACAAATAACGAAGTATTTACAGATAGTATCTTCTATATTGGTTAAATCGGCAATAATGATGTTTTTACCTTTTTTCTCTTGAAT
>USPQ01000012.1 GCA_900556625.1 uncultured Bacteroides sp.
ATATTTTGCAGCTTACCTTCTGCCTTTAGCCTGCGTATTTGCCGGCTGGCCATACTTTGAGTGAAGCTGCAAAGAGACTGCATATTAGTACGAGTCAAGACAGGATGCGTTGCAAAATATTCCGTGAGTTTCCGGTCAATTTCTTCTTCTGAAAGAGAGGCGGAATGCGGTTTATATTTCGAACGCCGCAGGTGTGTGGTCATACACAAACTTTTCAAGTCTCTGTCGGCCTGGAAGTTGATGGATTTTAGTTTCACTTTGTCGGCGTGGGTAGTAAGTGAGTGTATGGGTTCGGCGGCTTGCAATGTGATTTGAAAATACCCGATCCCGTCCAGATGCACTCTTTCTCCTTCGCGCAGATGATTGCCCATGCATCTGCTCAGTTCCATTAACATTGCCTCTACTTCTGCTTTTCCGAAAGTAGTTGCCATGTGGATTTCTTTTGCTAGTCGCTGAGTAGTGACATGTTGAAAATTAACTACGCGAGGGTGGTAGCTTGGTTCTTCCCCTTCTTTTTCCGGTTGGGGATTCTTATAAAACTCGAATTGTATTGCCATTGCTGTTTCAATTTAATGGTGATTTATGTATTATGTTACTTAGGCTGTTGCTATATCTTGCCTTCATTCCTTTCTTTTCCTACCTATGCTTCTATCGTTCCACTCCGGTAGACGGTTCTTTGCACTTCAGTAGACAGAACTTTTTACTGGAGTAGACAGGCCTGTGCACTGGAGTGGAACGGTTGGAATGTTCCTTCAAAGATACAACAATATTGGGCGGAAAACAAGTAAATGCTTAGTTGTTTATACGTAAATAATAGTTTAATTTCATATTGGATAAGGTTATCCGGCATTAGGCAAGCAGAGTTGTGCTGACTATGAGAAATACTCTGAAAAACAATGAGAAATACCCAAATTTTGAGCCGAAATGTGGAATAAACTATGAGAAATGCCTGTTTGAAAAAGTATTTCTCATAGTACATCTATTTGATTGACTACACTTTAACTGAAAAGTATGAGAATATGAGAAATGAAATTGAAAAATCTTTTCTAGTAGAAAGAAGAACCAGCGCTTTTAAAATTTGTTTGTATGGAATATTTACAGTACTTTTGTCTCCGGTAATAATCGCCCTACACAAACATGCAGGACAAACTAAATAAGTTAAGTAATGAGAATAACACAAATTAGAGACGACGGCAGAGTGAACACTTTGCGGACGTTGAAAATCGAACAGCTCGTGGAGCAAATGAAAGTGGAAACTAAAGCACAACTCGTCTCAGGAATGAGAGAAGTCCTGCCTTATATATTTCCGGGAGATAAAAATGATTATGTACAGAAAGTGCCGAAGTTGCTTCCTGCGGCTGCCTTTGTCCGTAAGAATGGGGTAATGACAATGGACGAGTACAACGGAGTGGTGATGCTTCAAGTGAACAATCTCTCCGGACCTATGGAAGCGGATGAGGTGAAAGAACGTGTGAAGGAGTTTCCGCAGACCTATCTTGCTTTTACTGGTTCTTCCGGAAAGTCGGTAAAGATATGGGTGCGCTTTACTTATCCTGACGATCTTTTGCCGAGCAACCGTGAGCAAGCGGAACTTTTCCATGCGCACGCTTACCGGCTCGCCGTGAAATTTTATCAACCGCAGCTTCCTTTCGATATCGACTTGAAAGAACCTTCACTGGAGCAATATTGTCGTCTGACCTTCGACCCCGAACTGTATTTTAATCCCGAAGCGATGCCTGTCTATATGAAACAGCCTATGGCTATGCCGGGAGAAACGACCTATCGCGAACAGGTGAAGGCGGAAACCTCGCCTTTGCAACGGCTTGTACCGGGATATGAGAGTTATAAAGCTCTTTCCGTACTTTTTGAGGCGGCTTTTGCGCGGGCTTTGGATGAGCAGCATGGCTATCAGCCGGGAGATGATATACATTCCTTGCTGGTTTGTCTGGCCGGACATTGTTTTCGTGCCGGTATTCCCGCAGAGGATACAGTGCGGTGGACTCGTGCCCATTACCGCTTGCCGGATGATGAATTTCTGATCCGTGAGACAGTGCAGAATGTATATCGCACTTGTAAAGGGTTTGCGGATAAAAGCAGTCTGCTGCCGGAACAACTGTTTGTGATGCAAATGGATGAGTTTATGAAACGTCGTTATGAGTTTCGTTTCAATCAGTTGACCTCGCAAGTGGAATGCCGGCAACGGAACAGTTTTGATTTTTATTTTCGTCCGGTAAATAAGAGGCTGATGGCAAGTATTACCATGAATGCGCAATACGAAGGGCTTAAATTGTGGGACAAAGACGTGGTGCGTTATCTGAACTCAGATCATGTACCGGTTTATCAGCCTATTGAAGAGTTCCTTTATGATCTCCCCCGTTGGGACGGCAAAGATCACATCGGAGATCTGGCAAAGCGGGTTCCTTGCAATAATCCCCATTGGGCACAGTTGTTCCGTCGTTGGTTTCTCAGCATGATAGCTCATTGGCGTGGACTGGGTAAAAATCATGCAAACAGCACTTCGCCTATATTAGTCGGTCCGCAGGCTTACAGGAAATCTACGTTTTGCCGCCTGATTCTACCGCCGTGTTTGCAGGCGTACTATACGGATAGCATTGACTTTAGCCGGAAACGGGATGCGGAGTTGTATCTGAATCGTTTTTTGCTGATTAATATGGATGAGTTTGACCAGATAGGTATCAATCAGCAACCTTTCCTTAAACATATCATGCAAAAGCCGGTCGTTAATACACGGCGCCCGAATGCTTCGGCGGTAGAAGAACTTCGCCGCTACGCTTCTTTCATCGGAACAAGCAATCATAAGGATTTGCTGACAGATACTTCCGGCAGTCGTCGTTATATAGGTGTGGAGGTTACGGGAGTGATTGATGTGGTTCGTCCTGTTGATTATGAACAGCTTTATGCGCAGGCAATGGCGGCGCTCTATCACAATGAACGGTATTGGTTTGACGAAAAGGAAGAAGCCATTATGACGGAAGCCAATCAGGAGTTTGAACAGTCACCGCTTATCGAACAGCTGTTTCTTGTATATTACCGCGTTGCGGACGATGAGGAAGAAGGAGAGTGGATACTTGCTGCCGATATATTGCAACGGATACAAAAGGCGAGTAAAATGAAATTCTCTTCCGGTCAGGTGAACTATTTCGGACGTATTCTGCAACGGTTGGGAGTGAAATCGTACAGGAAAACGCGCGGAGTTTATTATCATGTGGTGGCTGTCGCTCAAAAAGAGATACAGGGTAATTGCGAAAGACTTACCGGAAGAAAGACTTTATGACTCGGGAAATGAGAGTTTGTCGGATATATGATCGCTTTCTTACAAGCTCTTTTCGATAAATCGCGTTAATAATTCGGTGAAACTGCTGTCTGTTAATCGGTTTTATTGTATCTTTGCGGTCTTAACTTATTTAATGGCAAGTAATGAAGGAATTTCTACAATTGATGCGACGTTTTGTGTCGCCTTATAAGAAGTATATCGGCTGGGCTGTTTTGCTGAATATTTTATCTGCTGTATTCAATGTGTTTTCATTCACTTTTTTGATTCCTATTCTGAGTATCCTGTTCAAGACGGAAGGGGCTGATAAGGTCTATCATTTTATGGAATGGGGAAGTGGTGATTTGGCCGATGTTGCTAAGAATAACTTCTATTATTATATCAGTCAGATGATAATAGATAATGGACCTACTATGGCGCTTATCTTTTTGGGACTGTTCCTGATGATTATGACATTGTTTAAAACCGGTTGTTATTTCGCTTCTTCGGCTGTAATGATTCCGTTGCGTACAGGAGTGGTGCGTGATATCCGTATTATGGTGTATGCCAAGGTGATGCGTCTGCCGATGTCATTCTTCTCGGAAGAGAGAAAAGGAGATATTATCGCTCGTATGAGCGGGGATGTGGGTGAAGTGGAGAACTCCATTACCAGCTCGTTGGATATGTTGATGAAGAGTCCGATTATGATTATTCTGTATTTTGCGACACTGGTCATCACCAGCTGGCAGTTGACTCTCTTTACGATCGTTGTGTTGCCGGGAATGGGCTGGCTGATGGGTGTGGTAGGACGAAAACTGAAACGCCAGTCTTTGGAGGCGCAGAGCAAGTGGAGCGATACGATGTCGCAACTGGAAGAAACGTTGGGTGGCTTGCGCATTATCAAAGCTTTTATTGCGGAAGACAAAATGATTAACCGTTTCACCAAATGCAGCAACGAACTTCGTGACGCGACAAATAAGGTTGCCATACGTCAGGCTATGGCGCATCCTATGAGTGAGTTCTTAGGAACGATTCTGATTGTAGCTGTGTTATGGTTCGGCGGTACATTGATTCTGGGACAAAACGCATCGATTGACGCTCCGACATTTATCTTTTATATGGTGATCTTGTATAGCGTAATCAATCCGTTGAAAGATTTTGCGAAGGCAGGATACAACATCCCGAAAGGTCTGGCTTCAATGGAGCGTGTAGACAAGATTCTGAAAGCTGAGAATAAGATCAAAGAAATTTCGAATCCGAAACCGTTGAAGGGACTGAATGACAAAATTGAGTTTAAGGATATCACTTTCAGTTATGACGGTAAACGGGAAGTGTTGAAGCATGTGAACCTGACAGTTCCTAAAGGTCAGACGATCGCACTGGTAGGACAGTCGGGGTCGGGTAAATCGACGTTGGTGGATTTGCTGCCGCGCTATCACGATGTGCAGGAAGGAGATATCACAATCGACGGAACCAGTATACGTGATGTTCGTATTGCCGATTTGCGCAGTTTGATCGGTAACGTGAATCAGGAAGCAATCTTGTTTAATGACACATTCTTCAACAACATCGCTTTTGGTGTGGAAAATGCAACAATGGAGCAAGTGATAGAAGCTGCCAAGATTGCGAATGCACACGATTTTATCATGGAGAAGCCGGAGGGATATAATATGAATATCGGTGACCGGGGCGGTAAGTTGTCCGGTGGTCAGCGTCAGCGTATCAGCATTGCCCGTGCTATCTTGAAGAACCCGCCGATTCTGATTCTGGATGAGGCTACTTCGGCACTGGATACCGAATCGGAACGTCTGGTACAGGAAGCGTTGGAGCGTTTGATGAAGACGCGTACAACGATTGCCATTGCTCACCGTCTTTCTACTATTAAGAATGCGGATGAAATCTGCGTGCTCTATGAGGGAGAGATTGTGGAACGCGGCAAGCATGAGGAACTCATAGAACTGAACGGATATTACAAACGCTTACACGATATGCAGCAACTGTAACGGAATAATTATAATGGAACTTTTTTAAGTTGAATCTAATGAAAGGAATCTCTATAAAACGTTTTGAGTGCTACCTCTTATATCTGTTATCCATACACGTGGCAGCTCTCTTCATTTTCTTTATTTTCCGGTTCACACTGTTCTGTTCCATTGACTATCAATTCCCGGCAGAAATAAAGGGAGATGTTCTTTTGCAGTCCGGTGCTTTCCTCCGCGGACTCTGGTTTGACAATGTAATAGCTTGTTATATCCTGTTGCTCCCTCTGGCTGTTTTGTGGATAGCCGCTCTTTGTAACTACACCGCTAAATGGCTGTTTAGGTTTACAACGGTTTATTTTAGTTGTTTTTATTCGGTATCTTTTGTTATCGCTGCTGCCAATATTCCATATTTTGAATATTTCTTCAAAACGATTAATTCTTCTATTTATAATTGGTTCGGCTATGGCGGTACAACAGCTGGTCTGATGTTTGGGGAGTCTTCTTACTATTTTCCGATATTCCTCGGGCTCCTGTCTATCGTGGTATTTGTTTGGGGAGCTTCTTCCCTTGCATCCTATTTCTATCGTAGGGCAGAAAAGGCTGCACCACAGATAAGTCTGTTGAGCCGGGTAGCTGTGTTGGTAGCAGGTGCAATTTGTATCGGGCTTTGCCTGTTCGGCATTCGTGGGCGTATGGGATATAACCCGATAAAAGTAAGTCAGGCATATTATTGTGAAGACCCGTTCCTGAATCAGTTGGGAGTGAATCCCGTCTTTAATCTGCTGACAAGTACACTGGATGATAACCGGAAAGAAAACCGGACTCTGCATCTGATGTCTGAGGAAGACGCTTTATCAAAAGTACAGAAATATTTGCATAGGCAAGGAATTGACCGGTTGTCTCCGATCGCACGGAAAGTAGAACGGGAAGGTACGCCTAATCGCAGGAACGTAGTTCTGGTCTTTATGGAGTCTATGTCCGCCAATCTAATGGGGACTTTTGGATCGGATAAGAAACTGACTCCCTATCTGGATAGCCTTTATCAGCAATCCTTGAGTTTCAGTCATTTCTACTCCTCCGGTATTCATACCAATCATGGTATTTATTCCACGCTTTATTCTTTTCCGGCTATCATGAAACGAAATGCCATGAAAGGTTCTGTGATTCCTGTCTATTCGGGACTGCCTACCGTATTGCAGGAGAACGGATACTGTAACCTGTTCTTTATGACTCACGAATCGCAGTACGACAATATGAATGCTTTCCTTCGCACGAACGGCTTCGACGAAATCTACGCTCAGGAGAATTATCCTTCGGAAAAAGTAGTAAACAGCTTCGGTGTGCAGGATGACTTCATGTATCAGTATGCACTTCCTATTTTGAATGAAAGGGCCGGGACGGGGAATCCGTTCTTCAGCGTATTGCTGTCTATCAGCAATCATCCCCCTTATGTGATTCCGCCCTATTTTCACCCGCATAGTGATGTGCTCGAAGAACAGATTGTAGAATATGCCGACTGGTCTATCCGGCAGTTTATGCAGGCTGCGGAAAAACAGTCGTGGTTTGACAATACGATTTTCGTTTTTCTGGGCGATCATGGCAAAATGGTGGGAACACCTGAATGTGAAATGCCCCAGTCTTATAACCATATCCCTCTGATGATTTACGGGAAAGATATCAAGCCGGGGGTATACGACGGTTTTGGTGGGCAGGTGGATGTATCTCCTACGTTGTTGGGGCTGCTTAACATAAGTTACCTGCAAAACAATTTCGGTGTCAATCTGTTGGAAGAAGAACGTCCTTGTATGTTCTTTACGGCGGATAATCTGATCGGGGCAAGAGACTCGGTGAATATGTTTATCTATTCGCCGGACAGCCAACAGGAATTCAAGTACAAACTGGAGGAAGGTAAGCTCCACGCTGCCACTGGTACTGATGAGGAGGCTTTCCGGAACTTGAAAGATTATTGCTTCTCTATGCTGCAAAGTACGGAATCCCTGGTAAAAGAACACAAGACATTAGATAAAGTATCCGTCAAGAAGTAAGTGCTTTATGAAAACAAAGCCGTTGGTGAAAGAGTTTATACGTTTTGGCGTGGTCGGCGTGCTGGCTACGGCATTGCATTATGGGATTTATTATTTCCTGCAATCTTTTATCAACGTCAATGTAGCCTATACGACGGGATATGTAATCAGTTTTATTGTCAACTTCTATCTGACTTCTTATTTTACGTTCGGAACCACTCCGTCATGGAAAAAGTTGGTTGGTATGGGAGGGGCGCATCTGGTTAATTATTTGTTGCATATCATTCTGTTGAATGTATTCCTCTATCTGGGAGTTTCTAAAGCATGGGCACCTGTGCCGGTGTTTGCGATAGCGATTCCTGTGAATTTCTTATTTGTTCGGTTTGTCTTTAAACATAAAAAGCTATGAACGGCGTGAGACTTGTGATTGTAGTTCCTTGTTATAATGAGGAAGAAGTATTGAAAGAAACGACTCGTCAGCTATCTGATGTGCTTGCCCGAATGGAGCAGGAAGGGAAGGTGGCCGAAGGAAAGATTTTGTATGTGGACGACGGAAGCAAGGATACTACCTGGAAACTGATAGAGCAATTGTCTGAATCTCATAGGTGTGTGGCGGGCTTGAAACTGGCGCATAATGTCGGGCATCAGCAGGCTCTCTGGGCGGGATTGGATTTTGTGGCGGCTGGCGATTATGATGCGGCTGTATCTATCGACGCTGATTTGCAGGATGATGTGAATGCTATTGTGGAAATGGTGGATTATTATAATCAGGGGGCCGATGTGGTGTTCGGTGTACGGCGGGAACGTAAAACGGACACGTTCTTCAAGAAACATACCGCGCAGATGTTCTACAAACTGATGCGGACAATGGGCGGGGAGATTGTTTACAATCATGCGGATTTCCGTCTGATGAGCAAGCGCTCCCTGAAGGCATTGGTGTCTTTCCCCGAACGTAATCTTTTCCTCCGGGGCATGGTGTGTATGCTCGGATATCCTACCGCTTCTGTCTATTACGACCGCAAGGAACGTTTTGCCGGTGAATCGAAATATCCGTTCACGAAGATGTTGAACTTCGCCCTGGACGGAATCACTTCTTTCTCTGTCAAACCATTACGCCTGATTACCACATCCGGGCTTATCTTTATGCTGGTTTCTTTCCTGGCCATTATCTATGCTTTGGTGGAGTTTATTGGCGGAGACGTAATCCGAGGCTGGACTTCGCTACTCATTTCTGTCTGGTTTATCGGCGGCGCTATCCTGACTGCCGTCGGAGTGATCGGTGAATATATCGGTAAAATATATAAGGAGGTGAAACGCCGTCCGCGTTATCTGATAGAAAAAGAAGTAAACCTGTAACGGGTTTACTTCTTTTTCTGTTATTCTATGCTGATCCTATGGCTATTTTCTCTTGAAACGATACAGGTAAATAATGTCACGGATGTCACATCCTCTTTTCGTGCTCTGATATACTTCTTCAAAAGTATATTCGGATTCATATTTGGGCTTGAAACCTTCAAAATCGCGTCGTCCTACCAATAGATAGCCTTCGGCCGGCATATCCTTTTCAAACAATCCTATCTGGTCGTTGTGATAGAAATTGACCGTGTAGAAACGGAGCATATCGACAGCTACATAAGAATAGATCTTGCTGCCCGAAGCTATTTCCCGGATATCTTCCGCCATTCCTTTGTCCGATTTGGTGTTCAGTATGGCGGGCTGGTAAGCACCATCCAATGACATGAAAAGCGAGAATGTAACGAAAAGAGTGGCATACACTACGTTCATTCCCGATTCTTTTTTCCTGATTGTCCGGAAGAAATAGATGGCTGCAATTAATGGCAGGCAGATGACGATGATGTGGCCTGCGTTGAGTGAGATATTTGCCAACGCGTTCATGAAGGCTATATTCTCGGCGGCGTGTCTTCCGTGGAAAATACTGTCGGGCACTAATCCTAACCGCACGGCTATAAATGTGACAAGGAGAAGAATAGCGGCGACGGAGAGAAATCCGCCGTATATCTTAACTGCTTTTGAGTTTTTCCGGACCAGATACATGATATATTCGGCAAGGAAATAGGCGATGAACGGATAAATGGGTAACAGGTAAACACTGCGCTTGCTCTTTGGGATGCAGTAAAAAACGAAAATGAGAACAATGCTCAATAAAGAGAACAAGCGGGTGCTGTCCATTTCGCGGATATATGTTGTGAACCTCTGCCACCATTCGCGGGGTTTTCCGGTTATTTTCCCGTATGTAAGGCTGAATAAGGAAAGCAGAACCAACAATGTGTAAGGGGCATAGCCGGATACGACTGTAATGATATTGTAGTAAGCAGGATTCTCATGGGATTCGTAGCTCATTTTTCCCATGAAACGACCGAAATTCTCCTCCATAACCAGTGAGATGAAATTATCTCCTCCCTGTTGGTAGGCAGCGATGTACCAAAGGGCGGGCAGGATACAGGACGTAATGGCTACCAGCGCCATCGAGAAAAAGGCTTTGAAGAAACTGGTACCCCGGATCAGCAGAAAGACCCCGGTGACCATGCAAGGCAGGAGGATACCTACGGGACCTTTGGTTAGTGTGGCACATCCCATAAACAAGGTGGCTATCCAGGGGAATCCTTTTTGCCCTTTCTCGCACCAACGGTAGAGTTGGTAGAGCGCGAGTACGATAAAGGCGGTCAGCATCATGTCAACGCGGCAGTTCATACCGGCACGGTGGACTTCAAAATTAGACAGGGTAATTAAGCCCATAAGGAGGGCGACTGAAGCTCCCCTGCGTTTGGCGTAGAATAAGAATCCGCCTAACACCATAGCTATCAGTGCCAATGCAGAGGGCATACGTGAAGTGTATTCCGTTACTTTTCCGGCAATAGAGGAAAGGGCGGCAATACACCAGTGAAACAAGGGCGGCTTGTAGGCGATGTCCCCGCCGTTGTTGACGGGAAGCGTCCAGTTACCGGTTTCAATCATGGAGTATGCAACGATTGCTTCGCGGGGTTCCCCTTTGGTATGGAAATCCGTTAATCCCATAAAAGGGAGAAGAGTAACGACGCAAACGACCGCTAAAATAATAAATTGCTTATTTTTCATACATTTATTGATGTGTTTGGATACAAAAATGCTATCTTGGGTTCAAAGATAAAAATATATTTTGGGGTGTTTGGTCTTTTTGTCTTATTTTCTGCCAAAATCTGCCGGAATCTCTCCCCATTCTTTGGTTTCCCATTTCAGAATACGGGTGGTGTATGTGTTTTCCCGAAGCCATTTCTCCGCACGTTCTATCAGTTTGAACAGTTCCTCTGTTTCTGCGGTACGCGGAAGCTTGGTCTTACATTTCTTTTGCCGCACCCAGCTGATTGCATTGACGCTGTCACTGTAGATGGGCATATCGAATCCCTTCTGTTTCAGCAAAGCCAGTCCGTGTACGATAGCGAGGAATTCGCCGATATTATTCGTTCCCTTCGTCGGGCCAAAGTGGAAGACTTCCTGGCGGCTGGCTATGTGGACTCCGCGATATTCCATAGGACCGGGGTTGCCGCTGCAGGCAGCGTCCACCGCCAGACTGTTGTCAATCACGCAGGCGGGCAATGTTTCCGAAGAAACTTTCTCGCTTTTCTTCTTGGCATTTTTTCCGATATAGGCGTAAGGGGAGGTGGCCAGTGCGCGTTCCGCTTCTTCGCGGGTGTCGAATGATTTGTATTTGGCGCCTTCGTATCCTTTGATTTGAAGCTGGCAGTCCGTCCAGGATGTGTAAACCCCGGGCGTCACGCCTTCCCATACAACGTAGAATTTCTGTTTAGCCATTTTTCCTTTTTACAATGAATTGATGTCTGTATATTGACAGCGCGAAGGTACAAATATATTCTCTAACTGAACAAGTCAACAGAGCTACTTGTTATAAAAATAAGAGAGTTTAAGAATATAACATTTAGAAAGGAGCTATTATGGAAAGATCTTTTAGTGAAGCTTTGAAACATCGCCGGACTTACTATTCAATTACTAATCAGTCGCCTATCCCGGATCAGGAGATTGAGTGTATCGTCAATATGACCGTACGCCACGTGCCGTCTGCATTTAATTCGCAGTCTACGCGGGTGGTACTTTTGTTAGGGGAATCACACAAGAAACTGTGGCAGATTGTGAAAGATGCGTTGAAGAAAATTGTGCCCGCGGAGGCTTTCGTAAAGACGGAAGAAAAAATAGATAACTCGTTCGCTTGCGGATATGGGACTGTGCTTTTCTTTGAAGACCAAAAGGTAGTGAAAGGACTTCAGGAGGCTTTCCCATCCTATCAGGATAACTTCCCCGGCTGGTCGCTGCAAACTTCGGCCATGCATCAGCTGGCTATATGGGTCATGCTGGAAGATGTCGGTTTCGGAGCATCACTGCAACACTATAATCCGTTGATTGACGACGAGGTGCGTCGTGCATGGAATCTGCCCGGACATTGGCATCTGATTGCGGAAATGCCGTTCGGACTTCCTGTGACTAAACCGGGTGAAAAAGAGTTTCAACCGCTCGAAGAACGGGTGAGGGTATTCAAATAACTTCGTTTTTAATACTTGGATTTTAATAAAATGACTAATTTTGTGAGCAAAATTAGTCATTTATGGTTCGTATCTTCCTTACCGGCTATATGGGTGCCGGAAAAACGACATTGGGTAAGGCATTTGCCCGTAAGATGAATGTACCGTTCGTTGATCTCGATTGGTATATTGAGGAGCGTTTTCACAAAACTGTTGGAGAGCTGTTTACCGAACGTGGTGAAACCGGATTCCGGGAATTGGAGAGGAATATGCTCCATGAGGTGGCCGAGTTCGAGAATGTGGTAATCTCTACGGGGGGGGGAGCGCCTTGTTTTTTTGATAATATGGAATTTATGAACCGGGTGGGGAAGACGGTATTTCTGGATGTTCATCCCGATGTGTTGTTCAGACGGTTGCGTATCGCCAAGCAACAGCGTCCCATACTTCAGGGAAAAGAGGATGATGAATTGAAAGCGTTTATCATCCGGGCGCTGGAACAACGGGCTCCTTTCTACACGCAGGCGCAATATATTTTCAATGCCGACGAACTGGAAGATCGCTGGCAGATCGAAACAGCCGTGCAACGATTGCAGGAATTGTTGGGACTATAAGCTATTTTACTTTCACAAGTCATGTCAACCACATGGTTTCTTCCTTTTCTTTTTATCTGCTCTTTATCTTTTTGGGTTCTCTTTTTTGTTCATTCAGTCAATATTTGTACCTTGGCGCTCGTTACGAGATTTTTCTATTGACTATTAACACAAGAAAGAAGATAAAGAGACTGTTATGGGAACTTTGAAAGAGAAATTCGAGGAGTTGTCCGCCGGGATTAAAGCCTCTGGGAAACCTGCTGCGGCATGGTTCCCGAAATATACATCTACTTCATTATTAAATGCTGATAACTGGTGGGAAGCATTGGCTGTATGCGAATATGCGTTGGACACCCGGGAGGATGAGAAACTGACGGAAGGTTTCTTTGAATTGATATTCAGTGCATTCGACTGTAATGTCGAAGTCGATCTCAACGAAGAAGAATATGAGTTCTGGTGGGAGAAGGTGATGCGGGTGTGCGAACGTGTGGCTGTGTTCAGCGGAGCAGGTTGGGCGCAGAAAGGTGCACAGTACTCCGAGGCCCGCTATGGAAAGCGGGATATGAGCTATTTGTTCCCTTGCTACGAGAAGGCTGCCGATATGGGCTGGGGTGAAGCGGAAGCGACTGTTGCCTATTGGCGGTATATGGGGTTTTATTGTGAGCAGGATAAGGAAGAAGGAGAACGACGTTTTGCGGCTCTTTCTTCACCCGAAGCTATTCTTTGGGGGAAACATTATCGCGCTTTTGCCGAAGAGTTTACGGGCAACAAGGAGAAAGCGTTGCAGATACGGCAGGATTTGCTTGCCGAACTGCCCGAAGGCGACCGTTTGCGTGCTCATGTGTATGCGGCAATGGGAGACGCACTCGACAGGGGAGAAGGCAAGATAGCCGAGGAAGCTGCCTGTTATGAAAAGTCTTTGGAAATCGTTCCCAATCTATATAGTCTGAAAAATCTCGCTACTCTGTATTTCCGTTATCCCGAACTGGGTAAACCGAAAGAACTGGCTTTCGAAATTTGGGAGAAAGCCTGGCATGCCGGAGTATGGTCTGCCGCCAACTTCCTGGGATACAATTATCAGGAGGAGGAATGGCTTGATCTGCCTAAAGCAATAGAATGGCTGGAGAAGGGAATGCTTTATTGCGAGTTGTATAGTGCGTATGAGTTGGCATTGATTTACTTGTACAATGATGATTATAAGAATGTGGAACGTGGGCTGATGTGTCTCGAACGTTGTGTGGAAGGTGATTATATAGAAGGTATCGAGGGACTGGCGAATGTATATTTCAACGGTGACCTGGTGGAAGAAGACATGAGTCGTGCAAAACAGTTGCTGGAAAAGGCGCTCGAACTGGGTTCGGGAAATGCGGCCTATCGTTTGGGTTGGATGTATGAACGTGGCTTTCTGTCTGAAGAACCGGATTATGTGAAAGCTATGGAATATTACGAGAAAGCAGCTGAACTGGATAATGTGGACGGATACTGCCGTGCAGCGCTTTACTTGGCTAACGGATATAGCGGTGTGACGGATGCGGTGAAGTCGAGAGAATATTACGAGAAAGCGGCCGGAATGGGTTCATGTTTTGCATTGGTAGAACTGTCATTCTTATACGAGAATGGCAACGGAGTGGAAAGAAGCTATGAGAAGGCTTTTGAACTCTGTGAAAAAGCGGCACAGGAAGGCTATCCTTATGCAATGTTCCGCGTAGGTCTTTATCTGGAAAAAGCTGTATTGGGTGAGGCGAAGCCGGAGGAGGCATTTGCCTGGTATACAAAAGCTGCCATGGCGGATGAAAATGAAGGAATCTTTGCTCTGGGACGTTGTTACAAACAGGGAATCGGTACGGAGGAGGACTGGGACAAGGCACTCGAGTGGTTCGGAAAGGGGGCAGAGAAGAACGAATCCCGCTGTCTGACTGAATTGGGGCTGGCTTATGAGAACGGTAACGGTGTGGAGGAAAACCCGCAAAAGGCTGTGGAATATATGACACGGGCAGCGGAACAGGATTATGGTTACGCCCAGTTTAAAATGGGAGATTATTATTTCTTCGGGTGCGGTCCTTGTTTGGAAGATAACAAGAAAGCCGTGGAATGGTACGAAAAGGCTGTTGCGAATGAGATTCCTATGGCGATGCTGCGCATGGGGGATTATTATTTGTATGATTATGATAGTCTGAACGAGTCGGAAAAGGCGTTTGCTTACTTTAAGAAGGCTGCCGAATACGAATGGTATAACGAAGGACTGGGTATCTGTTACGAAATGGGTATCGGTGTAGAGGATAATGAGGCGGAAGCCTTTAAATATTATACACTGGCTGCGGATAACGGTAATGTGACGAGTATGTATCGTACCGGACTTTGTTATTACAACGGAGTGGGTGTGAAGCAGAATTATGCGGAGGCTTACCGCTGGTTTACGGATGCGGCCGGTAATGAGAATATCGGTGCCGCATATTATCTGGGTAAGATGCAAATGTATGGCGAAGGCTGTACGCCTGACCCGGAAGCGGCTGTGCAATGGCTGTTGAAAGCTGCCGAAAAGAATAATGATAAGGCTCAATTTGAACTAGGAAACGCTTACCTGACGGGAAATGGTGTGGAAGAAAACGATGATATAGCAATGGAGTGGTTCGAGAAGGCTGCTGAAAATGGTAACGAAAAGGCCCTTAAGATCACCGGAAGGAGGAGAAAATAGTAAGTAGGCATGGAGAAAGAAGGGAATAATCTGTTTCAAGTCAATCTCAAAGGAATGATTGCCTTGTTGTCAGAGCATATTTATAGTAATCCGAATACCTTTGTCCGTGAGTTGTTGCAGAACTGTGTGGATGCTATTACAGCTTTGCGCAATATTGACGAGAATTATGCAGGACGTATTGATGTCTTTCTGAATGATGACAAAACGGTGATATTCCGCGACAATGGAATCGGGCTGAAAGAGGAGGAGGTATATCGTTTCCTTACCGTTATCGGGGAAAGCTCGAAACGGGATACGCCCGATGCGGATGATTTTATCGGAAGGTTTGGTATTGGTTTGCTGTCTTGTTTTGTAGTGACGGATGAGATCAAGGTGGAGAGCCGGTCGGCAATGGGCGGGCAGGCTGTCTGTTGGTGTGGTAAGGTGGACGGTACGTATGAACTGACGTCATCCGCCGAAGAACGTCCTATCGGTTCGCAGGTGGTATTGCATCCCAAGAATGACTGGATGCATCTTTTTGAATATGATACATTTAAGAAGATATTGGTCGGCTATGGAGAGGTGTTGCCATATCCTGTCTATCTGCATCATCAGGATGAGGAAGAGTTGGTGAATACGCCTTCGCCTGTATGGCTTGCCCCGAAGGCAACCCGCAAGGAACTCCTTGATTACGGGGCGAAAGTTTTTCAATCATCTGCGCTTGATGTTTTTCGGATACGGACTGAAAGCGGTCGGGTGGAGGGAGTGCTTTATGTGTTGCCTTTCCGGACGCAGTTTTCTGTGCGTAACTCTCACAAAGTGTATTTGAAGCGTATGCTGTTGAGCGAGGATGATTGTAACCTGTTGCCGCAGTGGGCTTTCTTTATCCGTTGTCTGGTGAATGCGGATGGGTTGTTGTCTACCGCTTCACGCGAGTCTCTGGTAAGCAATGATTTGCTGAAGGATGCCCGCAAGGAGATAGGTATGGCTATCAAGGATTATTTGCGGGGACTGGTGCAGAACAACCGGGCTATGTTTAATAAGATACTGGACGTGCATCATTTTCACATCAAGGCGATTGCTTCGGAAGATAATGAGTTGCTTCGTTTGTTTATGGATTATCTTCCTTTTGAGACGAATAAGGGGGTACGGAGCTTCGGGAGTATCCGTTCGACGGACAATGTGATCTGTTATACCAGGAATCTGGAGGATTTCAGGCAGGTACGCCGTATTGCCGGAGCACAAGGAAGGTTGGTGGTTAATGCCGCTTATACGTTTGATGAAACGTTGTTGAAAAAGTATGCCCGCCTGAATCCGGAACTGACTTTGGATGAAATATCCCCTTCGAGATTACTGGAACAGTTTGGGGAGGTAGAAGCCAAAAAAGAGTTCCGGGCTTTTGAGGCGAAGGCGAACGAGTTGTTAAAGCGTTTTGGCTGCGTCTGCCGGTTGAAGCACTTTACTCCGGCGGATATTCCGGTGATATTTGTGGCAGAGGAGAAAGAGAGTACGACCAAGAGTACCAATAATCCGTTAGCGGCTGTGTTGGGGACTGTCAATACGACCAGGCAGATACCTCCGACGCTGACATTTAATGCGGATAATGAAATGGTCCGCACTTTACTGCAAATACAGGGAGATAATAAAATGTTTCAGCATGTGGTACATATATTATATGTACAGTCACTCCTTCAGGGTAAGTATCCTGTGAACAGTGAGGAAATGGAACTTTTCAACCACTCGCTCAGTGAATTGATGACTGCTAAAATGAATGATTTTATAAATTTCCTGAATTAAGAAAGCGTATGAAATACACACTTGAAATACAAAAACTGCTGTTGCAGGCACAGAATAAAAACCTGCATCCCCGTGAGAAAGCTAATTTGTTGAAAGAGGCTATCCGCATCGCTGATGAAAACGAAGATGTGGAATGGGCAACGGAAATGAGGCTGGACCTCATTTATGAACTGAACCTTCTCTCGGCGGACACTGAGGAGATTGCCGTGTTCTCTAAGATTCTGGATGATTATGAGAATCATAAGGATGTAATCAAGGAGGATGATCTGCTGTGGAAGTATAAATGGATATGGTCTTCGACTTTTGATATTCCGGAGATTCCAATGGAACAGGTGGAAGCGGTAGGGGAGGATTATAAGACCCGTATCTTGCGGAACGGATATTCTTTGCGGAGTTTTTATCAGCGCTGGTCGGTGGAATGCACATGGATGAGGCAGTATGACAAGGCAAAGGAATATATTGATAAGATGCTGGCGGAGAAAATGGACGACCAGTCGTGTGAGGCTTGTGAACTGAACTTTATGTTGGATTATTATCTGGAAACGGGAAAGTTTGATGAGGCTTATAGCCGGGCGCAGCCATTGATTAACAAACAGGTGACTTGCTATGAAGCTAACCTGCGTGCTTACCTGAAGCTTGCTTATTATGCACAAAAAGCGGGTAAGCCGGATATTGCTGCCGATATGTGTACACGTGCCGAAGAAGCGTTGGCCGGAAGAGAGAAGGACGAGTATCTGTTGCTCTATATGGGGCTGTTTATCGCTTATTATTTGATGACGAATCCGGAGCGCGGCTGGGAGTATGCCGAACGGTGCATTGACTGGAGCCTGCGTACCAATACGTTGAAGAAATATCGTTTCTCCTGTGATATGGTGGAGGCCTTGAAGTATGAGATGCGTCCGGAGGTTCATCTGGCTTTGCCGGAGGAGTTCCCTCTTTACCGCGCGGACGGGGTTTACTCTGTCAGCGAATTACGCCGGTATTTCTATCAGCAGGCTGAAGAACTGGCACGGCGCTATGACGCCCGTAACGGAAACAGCGGATATATGGACCGACTGAAAGAAATAATGTCTAATTAATTGGCAACATGTAGATAAATCTGTATTTTTGCCGTCCAATTATTTACTAAAAACACTGAATTACAGAAAAATGAGAAAGTGGCGTATTGAAGATTCTGAGGAACTCTACAACATTACAGGTTGGGGAACCTCGTACTTTGGTATTAATGACAAAGGTCATGTTGTTGTTACACCGCGTAGAGATGGGGTAGCTGTTGATTTGAAAGAGTTGGTCGACGAGTTACAACTGAGAGATGTAGCGGCTCCCACGTTGGTGCGTTTTCCGGATATTCTGGATAATCGTATTGAAAAGATGTCGTCCTGCTTTAAACAGGCAGCCGAAGAATACGGTTATAAGGCGGAGAACTTTATTATCTATCCGATTAAGGTCAACCAGATGCGCCCTGTGGTGGAGGAGATTATCAGCCACGGAAAGAAATTCAATCTCGGACTGGAGGCGGGTTCTAAACCTGAACTGCATGCTGTGATTGCTGTTAATACGGATTCTGACTCATTGATTGTATGTAACGGCTATAAAGACGAGAGTTACATTGAACTGGCTTTGCTTGCCCAGAAAATGGGTAAACGTATCTTCCTTGTTGTGGAGAAGATGAATGAGCTGAAACTGATTGCAAAAATGGCGAAGCAGTTGAATGTGCAACCTAATATTGGTATTCGTATTAAACTGGCTTCTTCCGGTAGCGGAAAATGGGAAGAATCGGGTGGCGATGCCAGCAAATTCGGGCTGACTTCCAGTGAGTTGCTCGAAGCGCTCGATTTCATGGAAAGCAAGGGATTGAAAGATTGCCTGAAACTGATTCACTTCCATATCGGTAGTCAGGTGACGAAGATCCGTCGCATCAAGACCGCCTTGCGTGAGGCTTCACAGTTTTATGTCCAACTTCATGCTATGGGGTTCAAAGTGGAATTTGTGGATATCGGCGGCGGACTGGGAGTTGATTACGACGGAACCCGGTCGTCCAACAGCGAAGGCAGCGTGAACTATTCTATTCAGGAATATGTGAATGACTCGATTTCTACGTTGGTGGATGTCAGCGATAAGAATGGTATCCCGCATCCGAATATTATTACCGAAAGCGGACGCGCATTGACTGCACACCACTCTGTGCTTATCTTTGAAGTGTTGGAGACTGCCACTTTACCCGAATGGGATGATGAAGAAGTAATCGCTCCGGACGCACATGAACTGGTGCAGGAATTATATGGCATTTGGGATTCGTTGAATCAGAATAAAATGTTGGAGGCATGGCATGATGCGCAACAGATTCGTGAGGAAGCGTTGGATTTGTTCAGTCACGGAATTGTCGACTTGAAAACCCGTGCACAGATTGAACGCCTGTACTGGTCGATCACACGTGAGATTAATCAGATTGCCGAAGGCCTGAAACATGCGCCTGACGAATTCCGAGGATTGTCCAAGCTGCTTGCGGATAAATATTTCTGTAACTTCTCACTGTTCCAATCGTTGCCGGATTCCTGGGCGATAGACCAGATATTCCCGATTATGCCTATTCAACGGCTGGATGAAAAACCGGACCGCTCGGCTACTTTGCAGGATATTACCTGTGACTCCGACGGTAAGATTGCGAACTTTATCTCTACCCGTAATGTAGCTCATTATCTGCCTGTACATAGCCTGAAGAAAACAGAACCTTATTATGTAGCTGTTTTCCTGGTAGGTGCTTATCAAGAGATTTTGGGGGATATGCACAACTTGTTCGGTGATACGAATGCAGTGCATGTCTCTGTGAACGAGAAAGGATATAATATCGAACAGATTATTGACGGAGAAACGGTGGCGGAAGTATTGGACTACGTGCAGTATAATCCGAAGAAGCTGGTTCGTACGCTCGAAACTTGGGTGACGAAATCAGTAAAGGAAGGCAAAATCTCTTTGGAAGAAGGAAAAGAATTCCTTTCCAACTACCGTTCGGGACTTTATGGATATACGTATTTAGAATAAAAATGAGAGAAAAACTAACTGTAATTAAGGTGGGTGGCAAAATCGTAGAAGAGGAAGCCACCCTTCGTCAGTTGTTAAATGACTTTGCTGCCATTGAAGGACACAAAGTGCTGGTTCACGGCGGCGGTCGGTCGGCTACAAAGATTGCCGCACAACTGGGCATTGAAAGCAAAATGGTGAATGGTCGCCGTATTACTGATGTGGAGACATTGAAAGTGGTAACTATGGTGTATGGCGGTTTGGTCAATAAGAGTATTGTTGCCGGACTGCAGGCGCGTGGAGTGAATGCACTCGGATTGACCGGGGCGGATATGAATGTGATCCGGTCGGTGAAACGTCCGGTCAAGGATGTGGATTACGGATTTGTTGGGGATGTGGAAAAGGTGGATGCAACTTTACTGTCGGATTTGATACACAAAGGAGTTGTTCCGGTGATGGCTCCGTTGACACATGACGGACAGGGAAATATGCTGAATACCAATGCGGATACGATTGCCGGAGAGACGGCTAAGGCTTTGTCGGCACTGTTTGATGTGACGTTGGTGTATTGTTTCGAAAAGAAAGGAGTGCTGCGTGACGAGAACGATGACGATAGTGTGATTCCGCAGATTACCCGTGCCGAATTCGAACAATACGTAGTCGACGGCGTTATTCAAGGCGGTATGATTCCGAAGTTGGAGAACTCTTTTGAAGCAATAAATGCGGGGGTGTCGGAAGTGATAATCACCTTAGCGTCAGCGATTAACGATAATGGAGGAACAAAAATAAAAAAATAATTCAAAAAAAAGTAGTGGGCGCCTGTAACTTTTCGTATCCTAGCCCGTCATTATTATAGAGATGCAAGAAATCAGCTTCCGAAACGATATTTTGCCGTTGAAGGACAAACTCTTTCGATTGGCGCTCAGAATCACCCTGGATAGGGCAGAAGCCGAGGATGTCGTTCAGGACACCATGATAAGAGTGTGGAGCAAGCGTGATGAGTGGTCGCAATTTGAATCGGTTGAAGCCTATTGCCTGATAGTGGCAAAGAACCTTGCGATAGACCGGAGTCAGAAGAAAGAGGCTCAAAACGTGGAACTCACCCCCGAAATGGAGGAAGAACCTGATGCAAACAGTCCGTACGATCGGATGATTCATGATGAAAAAATGAACATCATCAATAGGTTGGTCAACGAACTTCCCGAAAAACAGCGGCTTATCATGCAACTGAGGGACATTGAAGGTGAAAGCTATAAAAAAATTGCAGCCCTTCTGAATCTGACCGAAGAACAGGTAAAAGTAAATCTGTTCAGAGCCAGACAAAAGGTGAAACAAAGGTATTTAGAAATTGACGAATATGGATTATAAGGATATAGAACAGCTCCTCGAGCGATACTGGCAATGCGAAACTTCCGTTGAGGAGGAAGCAACATTGCGCGACTTCTTCGCAAAGGAAGAAGTTCCGGCTCATCTGCTCCGTTATAAGAACTTGTTCGTTTATCAACAGGTTCAGCAAGAGGTAGGGCTGGGCGAAGACTTTGACGCGCGTATTCTGGCAGAGGTAGAGCCGGTGGTGGTAAAAGCAAAACGCTTGACGCTGGTCGGTCGCTTCGTTCCTCTCTTCAAGGCGGCTGCCGTAATTGCAATCATCCTTTCTTTGGGGAATGTGGCACAACATTCTTTCTCCGGAGATGACGGAAGTGTATTGGCGGCAGATACCATTGGTAAGCAGGTAACCGCACCGTCGGTCGCAATCTCGAATGACGTGAAAGCGGATCAGGCACTCGTTGACAGTTTGGCGAGGATTGATCATAAGGCGCACGTTATGAACGAATAGACATTTTCATTTGCTTTAAACATATAATATAGTTAGTGTGCTTAATTAAAACAACAACGAAGGCGAAACTGTGAAGTTTTCAATTCTCTCAAATTTTTATAATGAAACTAACTAAATAAATGGGCTACCGCGAGATGCAGTAGCCCTTTTATGTTTCTAAGAGTGGAAGAATCTTTTTTTTATTACTTTTGTACCTGTTATTAGGAGACTTATGATGAAGGAAGCAATTATAGAAGATGAAGAACTTGGACGGTTAATAGTGCGTGTTAATTTGCGTGCTAAAAGTCTTGTCTTTCGTACAAAGAGTGATGCGGTATACGTTTCAGTCCCTTCCGGCACAACGATGAAAGAAGTAAAACGGGCGATTGAAGATTTACGTAGTAAGTTGCTGGCTTCTCGTCAACAATTGAATCGTCCGTTAATTGATTTGAATTATAAGATTGATGCAGAATATTTCAAGTTGTCTTTGGTGTCCGGAGAGAAAGAGCAGTTTCTGGCAAATTCCCGATTGGGATGTATGCAGATTATTTGTCCGCCAAATGCGGACTTTACTGATGAGAAATTGCAGAGTTGGCTACGAAAGGTGATTGAAGAATCGTTGAGGCGGAATGCAAAAAGTATTCTTCCTCCACGTTTAGACCGTCTTTCCAAACAATGCGGATTGCCCTATGCAAGCGTGAAGATAAATTCCAGTCAGGGGCGGTGGGGGAGTTGTTCGACAAAGAAGGATATTAATTTATCCTATTACCTCGTTTTGTTGCCTTCTTATTTGATTGATTATGTGCTTTTGCATGAACTATGTCATACCCGTGAGATGAATCATAGTGAACGTTTTTGGTCTCTACTGAATCAATTCACGGAAGGAAAAGCTCTTGCTCTACGGGGAGAACTGAAGAAATATCGGACAGAAATATAAAAGAGTTCCTTTGTCTTTATCTTGCTTTACCGTTTATTTCGCCAGTTGCTTAATTCCGTCTTCCTCTTTCTCAAACTGATAATTACCCCCTCTTTCGCTTAGGTCGAAAGTCGATACTAATTCAGTTTTGTTATCTACAATTAACAATGCACTCTGCTCGGCAAAACGACCGACTTCCACTGTATAAGGTTCTTCTATGATAGTCTTATTGGAAATGAGACTGTCGTTGACAAACAAAGAAATTGAATCGCCGGTAAAGCCTTTGACCAGACTAATCGTATATGTTTCGATAAAATGTCGTTCTTCCTGTTGCTTCTGTTGCAGTCGCATACTCATATAGATGAAAATCACTACGACAAAAATGACGGCAAAAGCGAGGATTCCATTGCCGACCATGAACTGTTTGTTGGTGTTGAGACGATGCGCCATAGTTGTTATTTTTTTTAATTGCGGCGTAAAGATACGAATATCGCACTGTTAATTCATACTTTTTTTCTTTAATGTTTTGTAGTCGAATAGATTATTTATATCTTTGCAACCGAAAACGGATGAAAGGTGGAGGGGCAATTAAGCTCCTTTTTTTGTTCTTAATAGCTAATAAATGATAGAAAAGAAAACTGTTTGTCAGATTGTTGAAGAGTGGCTGGAAGGAAAAGATTACTTTTTGGTAGAGGTAACTGTGAGCCCGGATGACAAAATTGTGGTCGAAATTGACCATGCAGAAGGCGTTTGGATTGAAGATTGCGTGGAGCTTAGCCGCTACATTGAATCGAAACTGAACCGTGAAGAGGAAGATTATGAACTGGAAGTAGGGTCGGCCGGTATAGGACAGCCCTTTAAAGTGCTGCAACAGTATTACATCCACATCGGACAAGAAGTGGAAGTGATGACCAAAGGCGGACAGAAACTGACCGGTATCCTAAAGGATGCCGATGAAGAGAAGTTTACGGTAACCGTACAAAAGAAGGTGAAACTCGAAGGATCCAAGCGACCAAAGCTGGTGGAAGAAGACGAAACCTTTACTTATGAGCAAATAAAATATACTAAATACTTAATTAGCTTTAAATAGTTATGGCCAAAAAAGAAGAAACAATCAGCTTGATTGATACATTTTCGGAATTTAAGGAACTGAAGAATATCGATAGAACGACAATGGTTAGTGTACTCGAGGAGTCGTTCCGTAGCGTAATCGCGAAAATGTTTGGCACCGATGAAAATTACGACGTGATCGTGAATCCGGATAAGGGGGATTTCGAGATATGGCGTAACCGTGAAGTTGTGGCCGATGAAGATTTGACTAACCCGAATATGCAGATTGCGTTGAGTGAGGCGCAGAAAATTGACGCTTCATACGAAGAAGGCGAAGAGGTGACTGATGAAGTTATCTTTGCGAAATTCGGTCGTCGTGCTATCCTGAACCTCCGCCAGACATTGGCTTCCAAGATTCTGGAACTGGAGAAAGACAGTATTTATAATAAATATATAGATAAGGTAGGTACAATTATCAATGCAGAAGTGTATCAGATCTGGAAAAAGGAAATGTTGCTTCTCGACGATGAAGGAAACGAACTGCTGCTGCCCAAGACCGAACAAATCCCGAGCGATTTTTATCGTAAAGGTGAAACGGCACGCGCAGTGGTTGCCCGCGTAGACAACAAGAATAATAATCCTAAGATTATCTTGTCACGTACTTCTCCCGTTTTCTTGCAACGTCTGTTTGAGATGGAAGTACCTGAAATAAATGATGGTCTGATAACTATCAAGAAGATTGCCCGCATCCCCGGCGAACGTGCCAAGATTGCGGTAGAATCTTATGATGACAGAATCGATCCCGTAGGAGCCTGTGTAGGTGTAAAGGGGAGTCGTATTCATGGCATCGTTCGTGAACTTCGCAATGAGAATATCGACGTAATTAACTATACATCGAATATTTCATTGTTTATACAGCGTGCTTTAAGCCCGGCGAAAATTTCTTCTATTCGTTTGAACGAGGAGGAGAAGAAAGCAGAGGTGTTCCTCAAACCGGAAGAAGTATCGCTGGCTATCGGTAAAGGCGGTTTGAATATCAAACTGGCCAGTATGTTAACTGAGTACACTATCGACGTGTTCCGTGAGTTGGATGAGAATGTAGCTGATGAAGATATCTATCTTGACGAGTTCAGAGACGAAATCGATGGTTGGGTGATTGATGCAATCAAGGCTATCGGTATTGATACGGCAAAAGCTGTGTTGAATGCTCCTCGTGAGATGTTGATTGAAAAGACGGACCTGGAAGAAGAGACAGTGGACGAGGTAATACGCATTTTGAAATCGGAGTTTGAAGAAGAAGAACCGGAAGAAGAACCGGAACAAGGACAAGAGTAATAGGCAATTACGATTGAGATTTTCTTCGCTCCATTTATTCATTAAATTTAAAATATGACGATAAGGTTAAACAAAGTTACAAGAGATTTGAATGTAGGAATCGCGACGGTAGTTGAGTTCCTGCAAAAGAAAGGGTATACCGTTGAGGCTAATCCTAATACAAAAATTAGCGAGGAGCAGTACGCTATACTCGTAAAAGAGTTTAGTACGGATAAGAACCTTAGACTTGAATCGGAGCGTTTCATTCAGGAACGTCAGAATAAGGATCGTAATAAGGCATCGGTTTCGATTGAAGGCTTCGAAAAGCAACAGGAAAAACCGAAGTCGGAAGATGTGATCAAGACAGTCGTACCTGAGGATGCACGTCCGAAGTTTAAACCTGTCGGTAAAATTGATTTGGATAAATTAAACGGTCGTAAAACTGATAAAGTAGAAAAGGAACCGGAACAGAAAAAGGAAACTGTGGTAGAACGTCCTGTGGTGGAACGTCCGATAGTAGCGGAACGCCCTGTCGTTGAACCGGAAGTGAAGAAAGAACCCGAAAAGAAAGAGCCTGAAGTAAAAAAGGAAGAGGTGGTGGCACCTGCTCCAACTCCGGCCGAACCTGTGGTGGTGAAACAACCGGAACCTGTAGCAGAACCGAAACCGGCAGAAGTTGAAAAAGTGGTAGTGGAAGAAGTGATTAAGGAAGAGCCGAAGAAGGTAGAAGCACCTGTGAAGGCAGAAGAACATAAAAAAGAAGAAAAGCCTGTGGAAGCAGTAGCATCGACAGAAGTCGTTTCGGAAGAAAAAGACGCTCCTAAGGAAGACGAGGTTTTCAAGATCCGTCAGCCGGAACTGGGAGCAAAGATTAATGTAATCGGTCAGATTGACCTTGCAGCATTGAATCAGTCAACTCGCCCTAAGAAGAAATCGAAGGAAGAGAAACGTCGTGAACGTGAAGAAAAAGAGAAAATCCGCCAGGATCAGAAGAAACTGATGAAGGAAGCGATTATCAAGGAAATCCGTAAAGATGATGCCAAACAGGCTAAGAGCGGACCGAAAGATAACGCGGATGCAGCCGGTAACAAGAAAAAACGGAATCGTATCAGCAAAGAGAAGGTGGATGTGAATAACGTTGCAACTTCCAACTTTGCAGCTCCGAGACCGAATGTGCAAGGCAAAGGCGGTAATAATAATGGTGGTAATAACCAAGGTAACAATAACAACAATAATAGAAGAAACAATAACAAGGATCGTTTCAAAAAGCCGGTTATCAAACAGGAGGTAAGTGAAGAAGATGTAGCAAAACAGGTAAAAGAAACCTTGGCTCGTCTGACCACTAAAGGTAAGAACAAGACTTCCAAATACCGTAAGGAGAAACGTGAAATGGCTTCCAACCGTATGCAGGAACTGGAAGATCAGGAAATGGCAGACAGCAAAGTATTGAAGCTGACCGAATTTGTTACAGCTAATGAATTAGCTACAATGATGGACGTTTCTGTCAACCAGGTTATTGCTACTTGTATGAGTATTGGCATTATGGTTTCTATCAACCAGCGTCTGGATGCGGAAACAATCAATCTGGTGGCCGAAGAATTTGGTTTCAAGACCGAATATGTAAGTGCGGAAGTGGCACAGGCTATCGTGGAAGAAGAAGATGCTCCGGAAGATTTGCAGCCGCGTGCTCCGATTGTTACTGTAATGGGACATGTTGACCATGGTAAGACTTCATTGCTTGACTATATCCGTAAGGCGAATGTGATTGCCGGTGAAGCCGGAGGTATCACACAACATATCGGTGCATACAATGTGAAGCTGGAAGACGGTCGCCGTATTACATTCCTTGATACTCCGGGACATGAGGCGTTTACCGCTATGCGTGCCCGTGGTGCGAAAGTAACGGATATTGCGATTATTATTGTAGCGGCGGATGATAACGTGATGCCGCAGACAAAGGAGGCCATCAACCATGCAATGGCGGCGGGTGTACCTATTGTGTTTGCTATCAATAAGGTGGATAAACCGACTGCAAATCCGGATAAGATTAAAGAAGAATTGGCTGCTATGAATTACCTTGTTGAAGAATGGGGTGGTAAGTATCAGTCACAAGATATCTCTGCCAAGAAAGGTATGGGAGTGGAAGATTTGTTGGAAAAGGTATTGCTGGAAGCCGAAATGCTCGACTTGAAGGCAAACCCGAACCGTAACGCTACGGGATCTATTATCGAGTCTTCACTTGACAAGGGACGTGGTTATGTAGCTACGGTATTGGTATCTAACGGTACTTTGAAAGTCGGAGATATCGTATTGGCCGGAACTAGCTATGGTCGTGTGAAGGCTATGTTCAATGAACGTAATCAACGTATCAAAGAAGCGGGTCCTGCTGAACCGGCATTGATTCTGGGATTGAACGGTGCTCCTGCTGCCGGTGACACTTTCCATGTGGTAGAAAGCGACCAGGAAGCTCGTGAAATCACCAACAAACGTGAACAGTTGGCTCGTGAACAAGGCTTGCGTACGCAGAAGATTCTTACTTTGGATGAATTGGGTCGTCGTATCGCTTTGGGTAACTTCCAGGAATTGAATATTATCGTTAAGGGTGACGTGGATGGTTCTGTGGAAGCATTGAGCGACTCGTTGATCAAGTTGTCTACGGAACAAATTCAGGTAAATGTCATCCATAAGGGCGTGGGAGCAATTTCCGAATCGGATGTTTCTCTGGCCGCTGCTTCAGATGCGATTATCGTGGGATTCCAGGTACGTCCTTCAGGTGCTGCCGCTAAGATGGCTGAACAGGAAGGTGTCGATATCCGTAAGTACTCTGTCATCTACGATGCAATTGAAGAGGTGAAGTCTGCTATGGAAGGTATGTTGGCGCCGGAAGTGAAGGAGCAGGTGACTGCTACTATCGAAATCCGCGAGGTGTTCAATATCACGAAAGTAGGTTTGGTAGCCGGTGCAATGGTGAAAACCGGAAAGGTGAAACGAAGCGACAAGGCTCGTCTGATTCGCGACGGTATCGTAATCTTTACCGGGAATATCAATGCGCTGAAACGCTTCAAGGACGATGTGAAGGAAGTAGGTACAAACTTTGAGTGTGGTATCAGCTTAGTGAACTGCAACGACATGAAGGTAGGCGATATGATCGAGGCATTCGAAGAAATAGAAGTGAAACAGACATTATAATTTGTACTGAATTAAGAATAAACGGAGGCACAGAGTGAATTATAACTCCGTGCCTCTTTTTTCTTTTTATAGAGAAATATGGCAACGATTGATATTATTATCCTTATTATAATAGGTGCAGGCGCAATAGTAGGCTTTATGAAAGGCTTTATTCGTCAGTTGGCTTCTATACTGGGATTAATAGTCGGTTTGCTGGCGGCGAAGGCTTTGTATACCACTTTAGCGGAAAAGCTTTGTCCAACGGTGACTGATTCGATGACTGTTGCACAGGTATTGGCTTTTATTATCATCTGGATAGCCGTTCCACTGATATTCTTATTGGTGGCTTCGTTGCTGACAAAGGCAATGAAAGCGGTTTCGCTGGATTGGTTGAACCGTTGGCTCGGTTGTGTGCTGGGAGCACTTAAATTTCTATTGTTAACAAGTCTGGTGATTTGTCTGATAGAGTTTATGGATGGCGATAATAAGTTAATTAGTGCAACAAAAAAGAGCGAATCTTTGTTATATTATCCGATAGAAACGTTTGCGGGAATCTTTTTCCCTGCTGCTAAGAGTATGACGCAACAATATATATTAGAGAATAAAGATGCAACAAGAAGAACCCAATAAATATGTAAAGGAACTAACGCAGGAGAAGTACAAATATGGCTTCACCACGGAGGTGCATACAGACATCATTGAGCGTGGACTTAATGAGGATGTGATTCGTTTGATTTCATCGAAAAAGGACGAACCGGAGTGGTTGCTGGAGTTCCGATTGAAAGCGTACCGCCACTGGCTGACGCTGGAAATGCCCACATGGGCACATCTCCGTATTCCGGAGATTGATTATCAGGCTATTTCTTACTATGCTGATCCTACTAAGAAAAAGGAAGGGCCGAAGAGCATGGATGAGGTTGATCCTGAACTAATAAAGACCTTCAATAAGTTGGGAATTCCTTTGGAAGAACAAATGGCCTTGAGTGGAATGGCGGTTGATGCCGTAATGGACTCGGTTTCAGTAAAGACTACCTTCAAGGAAACATTGATGGAAAAAGGAATTATTTTCTGTTCGTTCAGCGAAGCGGTGCGTGAACATCCGGACTTGGTGAAGAAGTACCTTGGTTCGGTAGTCGGTTACCGTGATAATTTCTTTGCCGCATTGAACTCAGCTGTATTCTCCGACGGTTCTTTTGTGTATATTCCGAAGGGGGTGCGTTGTCCTATGGAGCTTTCTACTTATTTCCGTATCAATGCCCGTAACACGGGACAATTTGAACGTACGCTGATTGTGGCGGATGATGATTCGTATGTATCTTATCTGGAAGGATGTACGGCTCCGATGCGGGATGAGAATCAACTGCACGCTGCTATTGTAGAGATTATCGTGCATGACCGTGCAGAAGTGAAATACAGTACGGTTCAGAATTGGTATCCGGGAGATGCCGAAGGTAAAGGCGGTGTATACAATTTTGTGACGAAGCGAGGTAACTGCAAAGGAGTGGATAGTAAACTTTCCTGGACACAAGTGGAAACCGGTTCGGCGATTACCTGGAAATATCCTTCCTGTATCCTGACAGGTGATAATTCGACAGCTGAATTTTATTCTGTGGCTGTGACTAATAACTATCAGCAGGCGGATACGGGTACGAAGATGATTCATCTCGGTAAGAATACACGTAGTACAATTGTCAGCAAAGGTATTTCTGCCGGTCACAGCGAGAATTCGTATCGCGGACTGGTCCGTGTAGCGGAGAAAGCGGATAACGCTCGTAATTACAGCCAGTGTGACTCTTTGTTGTTGGGAGATAAGTGCGGTGCACATACTTTCCCATATATGGATATTCATAATGAGACAGCGGTAGTGGAACATGAAGCTACGACAAGCAAGATCAGTGAAGACCAGATTTTCTATTGCAACCAGCGCGGTATTCCGACAGAGGACGCTATCGGACTGATTGTGAACGGATATGCGAAAGAAGTATTGAATAAACTTCCAATGGAATTTGCGGTAGAAGCACAGAAGTTGCTTACTATCTCCTTGGAAGGAAGTGTAGGATAAAAAATAAAAGTGATTATGTTAGAAATAAAAGACCTGCATGCCAGCATTAATGGCAAAGAGATATTGAAAGGCATTAACCTGACGGTGAAACCGGGCGAAGTACATGCAATTATGGGACCGAATGGTTCCGGTAAGAGTACTTTGTCGTCGGTACTGGTGGGGAATCCGGCTTTTGAGGTAACGAAAGGTTCAATCACTTTTTATGGAAAGAATCTGTTGGAGTTGAGTCCGGAAGATCGTAGCCATGAAGGTATTTTCCTTAGTTTCCAGTATCCGGTGGAGATTCCGGGAGTGAGTATGGTAAACTTTATGCGTGCTGCCGTAAACGAACAACGCAAATACAAAGGTCTGCCTGCACTGACTGCCAGCGAGTTCCTGAAACTGATGCGTGAGAAACGTGCGGTGGTTGAATTGGATAACAAATTGGCTAACCGTTCGGTAAACGAAGGTTTCTCCGGTGGTGAAAAGAAACGGAACGAGATTTTCCAAATGGCGATGTTGGAACCACGTTTAAGCATTCTTGACGAGACGGACTCCGGTCTGGATATAGATGCTCTTCGTATCGTTGCGGAAGGAGTGAACAAATTGAAAACTCCCGAAACAAGCACAATTGTTATCACTCACTATCAACGTCTGCTTGATTATATCAAACCGGATATCGTGCATGTTCTTTATAAAGGTCGTATCGTGAAAACTGCCGGACCGGAACTTGCTCTTGAACTGGAAGAAAAAGGATATGATTGGATAAAGAAAGAAGTAGGAGAATGACGATGAATGCGGAACAACAATATATAGAACTCTTCTCGCAGACGGAAGCTATGATCTGCAAACATAGCGCTGAAGTGCTGAATGCGCCTCGTGCTGCTGCCTTTGCCGATTTTGAGCGAATCGGATTCCCGACCCGCAAAATGGAGAAGTACAAATATACGGATGTAAGCAAGTATTTTGAACCAGACTTTGGTTTGAACCTGAATCGCTTGGCTATTCCGGTCAATCCGTATGAAGTGTTCAAGTGCGATGTGCCGAATATGAGCACTGCCCTGTATTTTGTGGTGAATGATGCTTTCTATGACAAGGCCCTTCCCAAAAGTCGTTTGCCGGAAGGCGTGATATTTGGCAGCTTGAAAGAGGTGGCCAGGCAACATCCCGAATTGGTGAAGAAGTATTACGGCAAACTGGCGGATACTTCAAAAGATGGTGTGACCGCCTTTAATACGACTTTTGCGCAAGATGGCGTAATTTTCTATGTGCCGAAGAATGTAGTAGTGGAAAAACCTATCCAGTTGGTGAATATTCTTCGTGCAGATGTCAATTTCATGGTGAACCGCCGTGTGTTGATTATTCTGGAAGATGGTGCACAAGCCCGTCTGCTGATTTGTGATCATGCTATGGATAATGTGAACTTCCTTGCAACACAGGTAATAGAAGTCTTTGCAGGAGAGAATACGGTGTTTGATTTGTATGAGTTGGAAGAAACACATACAAGTACTGTCCGTATTAGTAATTTATATGTAAAGCAGGAAGCAAACAGTAACGTTTTGCTGAATGGTATGACTTTGCATAATGGCACTACCCGTAATACTACGGAGGTATTGCTGGCAGGAGAAGGTGCTGAAATTAATCTTTGCGGAATGGCGATTGCTGATAAGAACCAGCATATAGATAATAATACAAGTATTGATCACGCGGTTCCGAATTGTACAAGTAATGAATTATTCAAATATGTACTCGATGATCAGTCGATAGGTGCATTTGCCGGATTAGTGCTGGTACGTCCTGACGCCCAACATACAAATTCTCAACAGACAAACCGTAATCTTTGCGCTACACGTGATGCTAGAATGTACACGCAGCCGCAGTTGGAGATTTATGCGGACGATGTGAAATGTTCGCATGGAGCAACGGTGGGACAGCTTGATGAGAATGCATTGTTTTATATGCGTTCCCGTGGAATCAACGAGAAAGAAGCTCGTCTGCTTCTGATGTTTGCGTTTGTCAACGAAGTGATTGATACCATTCGTCTGGATGCGCTGAAAGATCGCTTGCATCTGTTGGTTGAGAAACGTTTCCGTGGTGAGTTGAACAGATGTCAGGGTTGTGCGATTTGTAAATGAGTAATAGCGAATAAACATGGATATTCAAAAGATACGTGAGGATTTCCCGATATTGAGCCGTACGGTTTACGGTAAGCCATTGGTTTATTTCGATAACGGTGCGACGACTCAGAAACCCCGTCTGGTGGTTGATGCATTGGTAGATGAGTATTATTCCGTCAATGCAAATGTGCATCGCGGAGTGCATTATCTTTCACAGCAGGCTACGGAACTGCACGAAGCCTCTCGTGAAACGGTACGTCAGTTTATCAATGCCCGCAGCACGAGTGAAGTGGTGTTCACACGGGGAACAACGGAAAGCATAAACTTGCTTGTTTCCAGTTTTGGTGACGAGTTTATGCAAGAAGGGGATGAGGTGATCCTTTCTGTAATGGAACATCATAGTAATATTGTCCCCTGGCAACTTCTGGCTGCTCGTAAAGGTATTGCAATCAAAGTGATTCCGATGAACGACAAAGGCGAACTGTTGTTGGACGAATACGAAAAATTATTCTCCGAACGCACGAAGATTGTCAGTGTGGTGCATGTGTCGAACGTATTGGGTACGGTGAATCCGGTGAAGGAAATGATTGCAACAGCACATGCTCACGGTGTACCCTGTCTGATTGATGCAGCTCAGTCTATCCCTCACATGAAAGTGGACGTACAGGATTTGGATGCCGATTTTCTCGTGTTCTCCGCTCATAAAATATATGGTCCGACAGGTGTCGGTGTACTTTATGGAAAGGAAGAATGGCTGGACCGCCTTCCGCCTTACCAGGGAGGAGGAGAGATGATTCAGCATGTCTCTTTTGAAAAAACGACTTTCAATGAACTTCCTTTCAAGTTTGAAGCCGGTACACCTGACTATATCGGAACTACCGGACTGGCGAAAGCACTCGATTATGTGAATGGTATCGGTCTGGAGCAAATAGCCGCCCATGAGCATGAACTGACAACTTATGCTCTGCAACGTCTGAAAGAAATTCCTACTATGCGTATATTCGGTGAAGCTGCTGACCATGGAGCGGTGATATCCTTCCTTGTCGGCGACATTCATCATTTCGATCTCGGAACTTTACTCGACCGCTTAGGTATTGCCGTCCGTACAGGACATCATTGTGCCCAACCTTTGATGCAACGCCTTGGCATAGAGGGGACAGTGCGGGCTTCGTTTGCCATGTACAATACGAAATCGGAAATTGATATATTGGTGGCCGGGATTGAACGTGTCAGCAAGATGTTTTAAAGATATGAATCGCTATTTCTGTGGAATAGCGATTTTTTTATTCTTTAACTAAAAAAAGAATACCCAAAGTGCAGTGATTTGAGTTTTCTTGCGTCTAATGAGTAAAGAAACAAATATTCATGGAATATCTGGAGGGTCGTGAGACCATGCTTATATTATAAATTCTCTCTCTTTAACATTAATGGCAGCTATATCGTAAATAAATTACGGTATAGCTGCAACTTTTTTAGGACGGTTTACGTCTAATATATAGAATTGCAAATAACTTAAAGAGAAAAAGACAATGTTAATAACAACAACTCCCATTATTGAGGGAAAACGAATAGTGAAATATTATGGAATCGTTTCCGGAGAAACAATCATAGGTGCCAATGTGTTTCGTGACTTGTTTGCAAGTATCCGCGATATTGTAGGAGGGCGTTCCGGAGCGTACGAAGAAGTATTGCGCAAAGCTAAAGATACCGCTTTGCAGGAAATGCAGGCACAAGCTGCTCAGTTAGGAGCAAATGCCGTGATAGGTGTTGATTTGGATTACGAGACAGTAGGAGGTAGTGGCAGTATGCTAATGGTGACTGCTAACGGTACAGCCGTAAAGATTGAGGATGACTGAGATAGGTGGCATTGAAATTATAAATCATTATTCATTCCGAATAAGCAGAATGAATAATGATTTATTTAAGGTTCTAATGAGGCATTTTGAATGAAGCTAGTTCCGGTTCGATATGTTCCTGCTTCATAATATCCTCCATTCTTTTCACGATTTCCGGGTGGTATCTGGCAACATCTGTCTGTTCTCTGGGATCAGAATCCAGATCATATAATTGAATTTTCCTGTTTCCTTTAAAAATATTCAATACAATACCCTTCCATTTGCCCATTCGGATAGCTTTTTGGCCTCCGCTATCGGGAAATTCCCAATATAAGAAATCATGTTTATTCTGTTTTTTGCCTAGTAATTCCGGCAAAAAGCTGATTCCGTCCGTAGTCGGGCATTCTACTTTTGCAATCTCACAGAAAGTAGGCATAATGTCCCAAAAGGCACAGATGAGATCACTTTTACTACCGGCTTTTATCTTTTTAGGCCAACTGGCAATCATCGGAACACGAATGCCTCCTTCGCGGAGCGATGCTTTGCCCCAGCCCCATTCACTTTTGAATGGTTTAGCACTATCGAAAAAGAAAGAATCGCTTCCGCCATTGAAAGTCGGCCCGTTGTCACTGGTAAAAATGATGATGGTATTGTCATAGATTCCCAGTTCTTTAAGTTTATTAATAAGTCCTCCGATCTGTTCATCCCAGTAGCTCATCATGGCAGCATAGGTTGCGCGAGGATAACGGCAGGGAAAATAATCTTTATTGCCTGTGTATGGTTTTTCATCTCCAAACTTGTTCACATAATGCTTTACCCATTTTTCCGGTGCTTGTAAGGGAACATGGGGAAGGGGCGTCGTCCAGAATAAGACGAAAGGGTTATCTTTAGTAAGGTCGATAAAGTTGAGTATTTCTTTGTACATCAGGTCCGGTGCATACTCATTGAGAGTATATTTCGCATAGCTTTTTTCTTCGTATGGGTCTGCACCTTTATCCAGTTTGGTGTGGGGGACTACCAATGGATTATTCAGATATTCCCGATGTTCGTTTCTATATAAAAATGGAGGGTAGTAGGTATGAGCTTCTCTTTGGCAATTATATCCGTAGAAAAAGTCAAATCCCATTTTGTTTGGGGTACTGGCAGAACCGGGATACCCCAATCCCCATTTTCCGATACAGGCCGTTGTGTAGCCGGCTTGCTTCATGACTGCCGGAATCATTACCGTTTCTGCCGGAACGGGGCGTTGGCCTTCCAGGGTCGAATCAGCTAATACAGCTTTATGATTCCAAACATCTCCACGTGAAGCCATTTCGTCATTCCCCCGTATATAGGCGTGCCCGGTATGTAATCCGGTAAAGAGGACACAGCGCGATGGAGCTGACACTGCTGTCCCGGAGTAATGGTTGCTGAATGTCATTCCTTCTTGTGATAACCGGTCGATATTAGGAGTTTCAATTAACTGCTGGCCATAACAACCTAATTCCGATATACCCAGATCATCTGCAAGAATATAGATAATATTGGGCTTTTTCTTATTAGCTCCATTCTCTTCCGCAAAGGAAGAGAGTGGAGCTAATAGAGCAAGTCCAATCATAAGTTGATTGTTCTTCATGGTGAATATTAATAGAATGGATTTTGAATGATTTGCGGAGTCTTTTCCAGTTCACTGGCACTGATTGGCAACAGATATTGTGATTTATAGAAATGATTCGTTAATGTCATGTTGGGTTGTGGAGCTTTAAAGAATTCCTCTACACTGGCTCCTTCAATATTCCAGCACAAGAAAGGTTCATCCAGTTTTTCAGCTATTTTCCAACGTCTCAAATCCCAAAAACGTTGTCCTTCCAGATAGAATTCTATTTGTCGTTCCTGGCGGACAAATTGGCGTAAAGTTTCCTGTTCATTTTCTTTTCCTTTCCATTCATCATTTGCATATTTCTGAATAGACTCATCTACTCCCGGGATGCCTGCGCGTTTCCTTACTTTATCCATATATTTTTTAGCGATCTTGAGATTATTGCTTCCCCCAATCTCGATCAAGGCTTCGGCATAATTCAAGTACAGTTCCGCCAGCCGGAATGTGGGGAATGGATATTTGATAATGGTATTAGTGAATCCGGGATGTGTGAACTTCTTGTTAAGATATCCTGTTACCGAATAATGCACCGTCATATCTTTTTTGAAACCATGTGCTCCGTTGAACAACATTCTTAATCCGCCGGGTACATAAGATTTGTTTAAAGGAAGTGCTGCTGCATTATATCGTGCTATTTCGTAGTTGCCGTTATGGAATCCTATCCATGAATAAAAGCGTGGTTCACGATTAAAATGTAGTTTGATAGAGCGATCATTCGGCCTGTCTTCATAATTATTCCCGTCAAAGTTTGCAGGCAGATAAGCTATTTGATAACGGTTAGCATAGTCATAGGTCTTGTCTTTATCGATAGGTAATCCATGCTCTGTATAAAAGAGTTCAACCATCTGCAGGGTCGGTGCAGTGGAGTTGGTTTGCGTGTACGGGATCTGTTTCGTCTGTCTCACCGACGAACGAATTTGTACACCGTATGTTGATTCGCCTCGATTATCTCCCCAGATGATTTCACATAGGTTCTGGTTGTCAATCGTACAATATCTGACTCTGCGCTGAGCTTTTCCGCTTTCGGTCTGGTCTGTGAATCCCGGTTTCTCTTGGGTTGGAGCTCCGGCTTCAACATCTCCGTATAGTTTGTAGCCTGCTTTTTCCGCGTTCTGAATAGCATCCAATGTCACTTCCGCACACTTCTCCCATTTCTTGACGTCGTATGTCTGTGAAATTAGATGTTTCCCATTTTCGTCAACGAAATTACTGTAAAACTCACTGTTTCCGTTGAATAAAGGTGAGGCAGCGTATAAGTGTACACGGGAGCGGAGAGCGCGTGCAACATGTTTGGTAGCTCGTCCGAAATACATAGGATTGTGTGCCTCGACCAGTCCGGGCATTGCTTCGTCCAGCATTTCATCAATAAAAGCTACTACTTCATCGTAAGAACTTCGTGCCGGTAATTCGGATAATTTGGCGTCCAAATCATATTTTTTCCTGATGATGAGAGTGGGACCGAATGCCTGTAAAGAACAGAAGTGATAATAAGCAATTAGAAACTTAGCTTCTGCTCTATATATTTCCCTATCGGCTTCAGTATAAACTTGGGCTTTATCCAGAATATCCAGAAATTCATAGCATTGGCGGACCCCTTTCCATGTCGGCCACCAACGGTGGGAAACGATTGAATTGTTAGTCGGGTTATAAAGCCCCATTGTGAACAACTGTTCCGGTTCGTTGGCTTTATAATAAGTAGTTACTTCTCCTCCGGTCAGTAATGCTGTCGGATACCAGCTTTGGTACGGCTGTGAATCTTGAGAAGTACGGTTCATCGGCATATAAGTATAACACGAATAGAGAAATCCTTCGGTTTTGGACGGAGTGTTGTAAGAGTCTTCCAGTTTGGCACGTTCATCCGGCATTATATCCAGATAATTGCATCCGCTTGTTAAGATGCATAATACAATGATGTAAATATATCTCAGTTTCATATTTTATTATATATTTATCAGTTAATAGTCATCTGAAAACCAACATTAAATGTTCTTTGAGTAGGATAGGACATACCGGAGCCACCTCCCATTTCTGGATCCCATAATTTGAATTTAGAGAATGTTAGCAGGTTGTTGCCGCTGACATAAATTCTCATATTCTTGAAACTATATCCTATTTCCGCATTCTTGAGCTTTAAAAAAGCGGCGTTTCTCAGCCAGAATGTTGAATTCTGGTTATTATTTGTGTTATATGCCGTCGTGAGTCTGGGGTATGATGCATTGGGATTAGGATTATCTGTTGTCCAGCATCCATCTGCTACGTAATCTAATATACCTCTTTTGGCGGTATTGTTATCGTTGGTGAAAGGATGGAATCCGCTCATCATTAATGATACGCGTCCGGTTCCCTGAAAGAATAAAGAGAAGTCCAGATTTTTGTATTTAATGGAAGGGCCGAAACCATATACAATTTCCGGTACACTGGGATAACCTAAGGCAACTTTGTCATATTCATTGATTGCATTGTCCGTACCTCCTAATGCATTCGGAATATCTTTGTACTTAATATCACCGGGCATTAACGGCAGATTGGCAAATTGTTGCGGCAAACTATTGTTAATCATATTTTCGTCGGTAAATAATCCGTCCGCTACATATCCGAAGATTGTATTGAGTGAATGGCCGACTTTCAGACGGTTGGGATATAAGCTGAATTCCGGCTCATCCATTTCAAGTATTTTATTATGAGCAAAGGTGAACGTTCCCTTGAAAGAGACAAACAAGTCTTTGTTAATCTGGTTGTTGTAGTCTACACTGGTATCTATTCCCCAGTTACGCATCTTTCCGAGATTTCCTTGAACTGTAACATTACCAAGTCCCATGAGTGTCGGAATTGTTCCACGATCCATAAAGATTTCCTTTCTCACTTCTTTGAAAATGTCGGCAGAGAAACTGAATCCTTTCAATATTCTCACATCAATACCGGCATTCCATTTCTCACCAACCTCCCATGTCAGGTTCGGATTGGCATATCTTTTCCATACAGGACCGGAGTTGGTGTGTGTCTGGTTACCGGTCCCGGTTGTGAATCCGGCTCCGGAGTTAGTAAGGTTCTCAAGGAACGTAAAACGTCCGGCTCCTGTCTGGTCATTACCGACAAGCCCCCACGATGCTCTTATTTTAAATTGCGGGATGATGTTTCTGAGCGGTTCCCAGAATTTCTCTTCAGACAGATTGTATCCGATTGCTACTGAAGGGAAGAAACCGAACTTCTTATTCTTCGGGAAGTTTTCAGAACCATTGTAGCCAAAGTTGAACTCGGCTAAGTACCTGCCGGCAAATCCGTAAGATAAACGTCCTGCTATACCTTGTTTCCTTCTAGGTAAGGATGTCAGCAAGTCCGAAGGGTTGTTAACGTCATTCTGTTCTTGATTATATAGGAACATGACATTGACTTTGTGCACGTCATTGAATGTTCTGTTATAATCCAGGCTGGCTTGTAGATATAATCTACGGTTACCGCTATTGGAACCTCCGGTTTTAAGCTCGGTACTTTGTTCGTTGCCGATGATGTTTAAGTCGTATGTATCTTCTTGTGGATTATACATGGAAGTCTCATATTGGTTGACGTTGCAATAACGATACACTTTAGAATATGAATAGTTGTAATATGAAACAATAGCATTCAGTTTCAGTCCTTTCATAATCATCTTCAAGTCCTGATTAAAACGCAGGTTGGCTGTTACACTTGTAGAGTACGTGGAACTATAACCGGATACAAAATCGGCGACAGGATTGACATAACTTCCGTTCGGAGCACCAGATCTTCCTCCCCAACGGATGTGAGTGTCATCTTCCTGGCCGGGGAAACGGATCGGAAAGTCTACCGGATTTGCATTGAGTGCACTTGAGAATACGCTTCCGGCACTACTATAAGGCCCGCTCCAGTCTCGTACCGACACATTTAGTCCTAGCGATATTTTAGTTGTATTGGTTGCCTTGATATTCAGATTATTGACAAAATCATAGTTGTAGACATTGATATTGTTGTTGAAGGAGTAGAAGTCTTTACTGAGTGATTTAAGATTACCGTCGCTGTGCTTGACGCTTGCACTCATAAAATAATCTACCCGGCTGCTTCCGCCACGGATATTAAAGTTGAACCGTTCGGCAAAAGTGTTTTTCTTGAACATCTCGTTGTACCAATCGATGTTGGGATACATATAAGGATTGACACCGTCTATTGTAGCATTAATCTTTTCGTCCGAATAGATATCGGTAGTCTCGGGAGTACGTGTCTGTGCCTCATTGTATAATCTCATATAAGTGATACCGTCTACCATTTTAGGAACATTTGTCAACTGTGATATAGCCCCTTCCACTCTAAAGTTAATGATCGGCTTTTTCAGATTTTCCCCATTCTTTGTCGTGACTACCATCACTCCGTTAGCTCCTCTTGTTCCATAGAGTGCTGTTGCCGTTGCATCTTTTAGTATTGAGAAGCTTTCAATTACTTCAGGATCGAGATTGTTCAGTTGGGTTGCGTCAATTTCCACACCGTCCAGGATGATGAGAGGATCAGTTGCGCCACTGAATGTAGAAGCACCACGAATCCAGAAACTGGCGCCGTCTGCTCCCGGTTCGCCACTTCGTTGTACGGCGATAACTCCTGATAAACGTCCCGCAAAAGAAGAAGATAAACGTGAGGAAGGTACTCTTAGCTGTTCCGGGCGTATCTGTTGGATAGCTCCGACAAGACTTTCCTTTTTCTGCCCGATACCAAAGGCTGTGACTACAACCTCATCCAATGCCTTAGTGTCTTCTTCCAGTTGGATGTTGAGTATACTCTTCTTCCCGACTTTCACTTCTTGGGTGATATATCCCATAAATGAGACTATCAGGACCGGATTTTCTTCCTCAAGTTCAAGCTTGTAGAAACCTTCAATGTCCGTCAGAGCACCTGTCGTGCTGTCTTTAATTTTAATAGTTGCCCCGGTGATCGGTTGTTCGTCCTTATCCAATACAAATCCTTGTATTGTTTTTCTTTTAGAACTTTGCGGTTGAACTTTCTTTTGAGCTACTTTTTTGAGTGTAATCTGCCTGTTGTCTATTGTATATTCTACCGACATACCTTTAAATAGTTTGTCGAGTACCGGACGAATTGGTTGGTTCGTTACTTTAATAGATACCTTACGGTTGGGATTAATGGTTTCTCCGTAATAGACGAAGATAAATTCGCTATTTTTCTCAATATGGCTCAGTACTTGTTTTAGAGGTACATTCTCGAAACTGAATGTGAATGTTTTTTCCTCTACATAGTTAGAGACGTCTTCTGCATAGACAGATAAGAAAGATGATAAAAAAATTGCCAGTACAAACAGGAATTTGTATCTTTTAACACTCCTGCTTGTAGTAAATTTACAGTTTTCCATAATTTTGTAATTTTAAGAACGCTACTTAATGTTGATAGGTAATGTTTTTAGCTAATCCGAATAATACTACGAATATTATTCGGATTTTTCGTGTGTTTTCATATCATAGGCATATTCGATGTTTTTAAGATTAATAATTAGTTTTCTTTTCTCATGTGGACATAATATATATTATTCTTTTCTTCTATGGTAACAGGTGCCGTTATGGCAATAGTTGACAATACTTTCTGTAACCCTTCATTCAAATCAAGTTTCCCGTGCATCGGCATTGTTTCTATACCTGTATCATAAATAATTTCTTTTCCGTAATAGCGGTGTAACTGCTCTAATACTATACTTAGTGCCTGATTATTCAATGTCAGAATGCCGTCAATCCAGCTGATATAATCGAGCGCATTGACTTTTTTCTTGTCAGTATATGTTCCTTCATTCAGAGCAATCAGCTCATTAGGCATCAGCGTATAATTCTGTTCCTTTTTGTCTTTTACCTCCACCTTTCCCCGTACTAATACGACTTCGGCTTTAGTATCTTCTTTATAAGCTTTTACGTTGAAGGCAGTACCCAGCACATTTACAGTAAAGAGTGATGTCTTTACTATAAAGGGGATGTTACTTTCCTTATGAGTCACATCTATGAATATTTCTCCTTCGACGAATATTTCCCGATATTCCTTTTTGAACTTTTGGGGATAAACAACCTTCGTTCCGGAATTAATATCCAGTTGAGAGCCATCAGACAATTGTAATTTGATATGTTTCCCCATTGGTACAATAATCTGGTTCATGGGATGTTCTTCTTCTCCTTCCCCGGTACTCTGTCGGGGCGCGATTTTCTTTTCGTCGATTAATAAAGAACCGTCTTGTGCATAAGCCACGGTAGCTTTTTCATCTACTTTTATCTTTGTTCCGGTAGCCGTAATCAGCTCAATATGTTTCTCCGGAGTATTTGCAGCAGATACAAACTCTTGAACATCTGCCGAATGAATCGTATCATAAGCTTGATTATTCAGCCAGAATACAAACAGGAGAGAAGCAGCAGCAACAGCTGTCACCGGTATAAGCCAGCGATAGACGGGAATATGCTTCTTCTTGTCTATTTGCTTACTGATTTTGCTCCATACCTCGTCTTCTGCTTCTTGGGAAGCGGAACTTTCTCTCTTTCGAAGGTAGTGGAACAACCGTTCGCTCATTTGTTCAATATTTCCTTTTTCTTCTTTCATCATTCGACTGTTCTGTTATTATAATGGGAAAAACGAATTTACTCCTCACTTTTATGGAAAAAAATTATTTATTTTCAAATAAACGTCGTAATTTGACAATAGCTCTCCCTATCAGGTTCATGGATGAGTGCACTGTAATACCTAATATTTCGGCAACTTCCTCCCATGTAAGTTCTTTGATATAGTACAAATAAACGGCATGACGCTGATTGGCGGATAATTTCCGGTAGGCCTCCTTTAGCAATTTGCTTCTTTCCAGATAAGTATCGTCGTGTGCAAAGAGTCCTTCCAGTTCATCATCTGTCAATGGAATCTCAAACTCTGCATTTTCTAACTGGTACGTCTCTTTCATCGAGGACATCTTATATACGAGATTGTTTCTAAGGGCTGTATATAAGTAAGATTTGACATGGTCTATGGGGCGGAATTTAGAGTTGTTGAATACGTTGACAAAGAGATCCTGAATACAATCTTTTATTAATTCTTCGTTTGTGGAGATTGTATGTCCATAATTCAACAGGTGCGGAAAGTAACGCCGGTACATTATTTCTAAAGCCAGCTTGTCTCCTTTGATTAGCAGAACCCATAATTCCGCATCCTCTTTAGTTTGATAATGCATTTTACTCTCCTTCATACACGTGTACTCTGTGTACTTTGTTATAATTGTACTAGAATGATTAACAACTGTTGTATTTTGTAGCAACATGTGGCAAAAGTATAAAAAATAAATTAAATTATATCGGAGAGCTAATGATGATTTCTGTTTACTATAAAAAGAAGACTAGTTTGAACGGATATTTATGTGATATGGATACTGCAAGAAAACATGGCCGGACTTTCTCCGTCTTGTGTGATTTGCAGTATCCATATTCTTTTTGTAATATAAGTAACTATTATAGTAATGATCTTATTTGAAAACCGTCTTTACTGGACGTCCAATCCAAGATTGAGGCTGCTTCAGCCCTAGTATATAGGCAATCATTGCCGCAGTGTCATATTGCATCATACTTTCTTTGATTTCCATGCCTTTGCGGACATTCTTGCCGGAAATAATAAATGGAATCTCCATTTCCCTCAGTGTCTTGCCGCCATGCCCGGTTTTGATACCACCGTGGTCGGCCGTCATAATAATAATGGTGTCATCCCATATACCGGCTTTTTTAATAGCTTGCAGGATACGTTCCACATATCCATCCAGTTCTTTCAACATCTGATAGTAGGCCGGAGTGTCATGCCCTTTGGTATGTCCGGTGTGGTCGGGTTCTTCGAAGCAGATAGCCAGCAGTTCCGGTTTCTTTTCAATAATATACTTCTCGGCTGCTTCGCATAAGGCAGTGGGAGCTTTGGCGTATCCCGGAGTCTGATATTGGTAACTCATGGCTAACGTATCTACCAGGTATTTGATTCCGGGCCATTCATACAAACAACCGATTTCGGCTTTAGGACGCTGTTCGCGCAAGACAGAAAAAATGGTAGGAGCGATCCCCCGTTCGTTGACCTCACGTGAAGGGATCTCCGGAGTTTTCGAGCCCCAGGTGGTGTATCCGTGTAACTCTGTTCCCACTCCCATAAACATGGAAGCCCAGTTGATAGCACTCGAAGAAGGGAGTACGCTCCGGCTATGAAGTGTGTAACATCCGTTGGTCATCAGACTTTTGATAGCCGGGATATCCGCTTTAGAGACACTGTAAGCCCCCCAACCGTCCATACCGATTAAGATGACGTGCTTGGCTTTTTGTTTTGCAGCGTTTACGTTGACTGTCATTCCTGCCATTAACAGGCACACGAATAGTAAGACTTTTCTCATGGTGTTTTTTTTAGATTGTTATTGATTATAAATATATACTGTTGATTAATAGGGCCATACTAATCATTGATTTTATTTACGAGTCATTTCGATTCGTACACCGTCCGCTTGTACAGCGTATAATTTGACACGATCCGATGAAATAGTATTGGGAATTTCAAACTGGAAAGAAGTACCGAAATATTTCAGGTTATCATTCTCTTTTATTTCAAAAGCTACTGCCTGTTCTCCGTTTTGAACATTCACCTGATGTCCGGATATAGTATAAGTAATTTGCTTGGTGATTTTCATGTCCTCTGCAAATTGAGTGAAGTAACCGACATCCGGTGGAGTCGTATCGAGTCCGGGGTCACCTTTCTTTCTGTCTTCCAGATAGTAGAAAGCGTGTTTGGGAGCCGGAAACTGCTTCATAAATTCTTTCGTTTCCTTAATCATGGCGTCCGTGACAATGTAATTGTACGTACCGTATTGGTTGACCTTCATAGAGATCGGGACAAAGAACCCCCACCTTTCAAAGAAATCTGTCAGGTTCTCGTTAGCAGCCCGGCAAGCCATTCTGGCATACATCATTTGATTTTCTCCCGGGTCTTGGGTTGATACACGGTTTTCGCGCATCAATTTGAAAAGAGTAGGGAAGAATTGGGGATTATATCCGCAGCGATGATAGTAATTCCATAATTGCCAGTTCATGCGTGCATGCATTTCCGGGTCCTCTCCCTGATAGTCGGTTCCAAAGTCGCACCAGGCTTTATTTTCTACACATCTTCTGAATACCAATGTGGCTTTCTTGACGTTAGCCGCATATTCCGGTACAGCCAGTTCTGTCCCTCGGGAGCAGTTCTGACCGAACTTATAAATCGTGTAATTGGAGAATAAATTGTTGGAGGACTCTGTTGTGCTGGCCCAGTTAATGGCACCTTGATGTACATGACCGATCTCGTGTGCCGGTCCCCAGGAATTTCTGGAGGCCATAAGATAAGATTTGCGCAGGATATCCCCCAGAACGGTATATACAAATCCTATCCTGCCTTCTGAAGCCCACATATATCCGCCTTCGGGAGATATGGCAAAAATATGATTATTCATTTGTTTGGGGTATACGTCTTCAATACCCATCAATTCTTGTTGCCATTGGATCATATTGTCCCAAAGTTCGATAGACGACAGGATATCATACGGCACTGCTGCTTTCAGTTGCTTATGATGAAAATAGAGGATGATGGCGTTGCCGATGACACAGAAATATTTATAGTCGGCTTTGTCTATTAACTCCTTGTATTTCTCATTGGTCTGATGCTCTTTTAAGGAAAAGAATCCGCATACTTTGCCTCCGCCTAATGGGATATGGATTTTAATCGGTTGTGCATCGGGGTTTTGTATGTTCGTATTGTACATTACAAACAACATACCTGTTTGCTTGGCTGTCAGTTTGTTGACTCCTTCCTTCAGGGGATAGATATCACCGTTGACAGAAGTTTGTGCATAACCTTTGCTTGTTTCTTCCCCGATATTCTGGATTGAAATACTTTGCCCGTGAGTGTTTCCTACCAGTACGACTACCTCATCTCCTTCGTTCACATAGATTCCTGTAGGATTGTCGAGATCTCCGTATTTCCTCGTCATCAGCTTATCCGCCCATTCGTCGGCGGAGCTGTAAGGACAATATTCCCGTATCCGGAATTCCTTTTCCCATTTATTATAACTATCGTCTTTTAAAGCCGATGCCGTTTGTATGAAGAATTCGGGTAATGCTTCTATCTGCTCTTGCGTGACATCAGGCTTTATTTCGGAACAGGTAATGTCTGTAAAGACAGTCAGCAACTGTTCTTCGAGAGTGTTTTTCTTGTTCTTTTTGAAGAACTGCATTTCATCACAACTGACATATCCGTTTTTCCCGCTATGAACCTCAAACTTTACTTTGGTGGCTTTTACCGGAGTTTTGAGTGAGGCAATGGAGGGAGAGTTGCGCATATTGAAGTCATAGCTTCCCTGATGCACGTATTCCGTGTTTTCTTTCGTCTGCGTATATACGTCAAATTTCCCGAATGTGCCGTTTCCTGAATTAGTGTGATAGATGAAATAATCAATATCCGTATTACCCTCGAAATAGTATTCCAGGATAACCGGGAAATCGGCCGATTGTCCCCATTTACTGTGGTAAGGTACTCCGCCGTCGGCAATAAATTTATTATCAAAGGAATGCTCGATGCTCCGATCCGGGTCCGTTTCCTCTTCGCTCGCCTTACCGGCATAGGGTTTTACCTGTATATCTTCTTCGATTACAATGTCACTGGCGGAATATTGGGTGACTGTAATGGTATAATGTTTAGTTGCAGAGGATACTTTAACGTTGGCGGTACGTCTGTTCGAACCGATATTGGCGTCTACTGATATTTTCAGACTGTTTTTGAATTGTGTGGCTCTGAGCCATTTATCAGTAACCTTCGCTTCCCAATTATCTACGTTTAAGTTTGTGGTGATAGAGATGCTGACGTTTGCTGCATCTTTACTGAAGTTCTGTATCAGATCCTCTGTCGCGATTTCAAAGATTTCCGTTATACTTTCTTCCGCGTTATCTTTACATCCGTATAGACACAACGATATAAAGAGGCAGATGAGGCTTAAACAATATCCGGAGTTTTTCATGGTAATGTTCTTTGGATTAAAATTAATATTACTGCTTATATTGTTGGCCCTATTTATCAAGCAGTGACATTACCATAATGGGAGAAGTCGGTTTTACTCCTCACTTTTTTAAAGAAATTTTTCGCAGGCAACCTGATTAACCTCTTGAGAAGGACAGGTTGCCTGCGAAATGGGAAGTTGTCTCTTATTCCGCAGTCAGCTCAATCACACGGCTGAAAGCCTGATTGGTAGTGAAGGCGTTGATACCTATTTTCATCAGATAGTCGCCGGAATAAGTTTTCTCGTTAGCGCCCAGATTCGACTTCTTATTCGGCATCAGGTTGATTTCTTTCACCTTATACCTCTTACTCGGATCCAATCCCTGAAGTTTCACCGGAAGCAGTTTCTCAGCATAGCGCGGATGAATGTCATAAGTATAAAGCACAGCCTTGTTCTTATCCGGTGCGGTGTACATCACGGACATGTGGTTGCCGTCATAAGGAGAGACCAGTCTGTATTGGTCGCCGTCCAGAATCACTTTCTTCAGACGTGTCCAGTTGGCAACTGCATTCTGGCAGTAAGTCAGTTCGTCCGCATTCAACTCTTTCAGTCCGAGGTCGAAGCCCAGTTTGCACATACTGGCTACATCGGTACGGAATTTCACGCTTGTCTTCTTGTTCCAGCTAGTCACGTGTGCAGACATCGCTTTGGAAGGGAAGATTTGTGAGAATCCCCATTGGATAAACAGACGTTCTATCGGGTCGGTATTGTCACTGCACCAGAATTCTGTGAAATATTTCAGGGCCTCGTAGTCGCAACGTGCGCCGCCACCGGAGCAGAGCATCATCGGTGTATTGGGATATTTCTCTTTCACACGTTTGAGTACATTGTATATGCCGCGTACATGGTCGATATAAAGTTGTCCCTGTTTGTTTTTCAGGTAGGGAGAATAGACGTTGGTGATCGGTGAGTTGCAGTCCCACTTGAAATAGGCAACTTCCGGATTCTCAGTCAGGATGTTGTCGACTACGCCGAACACAAAGTCCTGCACTTTCGGGTTGCTGAGGTCGAGAACCAGTTGGTTACGATAGTAATAAGTCTTGCGGTTCGGCAGGGTGATAGCCCAGTCGGGGTGCTTTTCAAAGAGTTCGCTTTTCGGGTTGACCATTTCCGGCTCAATCCAGATGCCGAACTTCACTCCGGCTTCTTTAGCGGATTTCACAAGAGCAGGGATACCGCCGGGCAGTTTGGATTTCATTGCTTCCCAATCGCCTAGTCCGGCATTGTCGCTGTTGCGCGGATGCTTGTTGCCAAACCAGCCGTCATCGAGCAGGAACATATCTACCCCAAGATGTTTGGCCTCTTTCATTAGTTCGGAAAGGAGTTGTTCGTCGAATTTGAAGTAAGTGTTTTCCCAGTTGTTCAGTAGGGAGAGGCGGTCACCTTGTCCGTCTTTCAGCTGATAGTTGCGAGCCCAGGCGTGAAGGTTGCGGCTGGCCTCGCCCGTTCCGTTATTGCTGAAAGTGAACATAAATTCGGGAGTCGTGAATACTTCGTTCGCTTTCAATTCATAATCAGATGCATAAGGGTTGATGGCAGGGATTACGCGCAGGTTACCAACGTTGTCTACTTCGAATGTAAACTGGAAGTTACCGGTCCAGCCGATCGTACCCAGCATCACGCGGCCTTGTGTTTCCTGTGCCGATTGTCCGAATCCCAGTTCGAAGAACGGATGTGTATGCATGGCGGCACGGCTGCCCAACTTGGTGTCGATTACTTTCTTTCCGAACTGTAACTGCTGGCTGCTCATTTGAGCTTCTTTGGCCCAGTCGCTGCTGAACTCGGTTAGGAAATACTTGGAGTCGGAGAAATAGAGCATTGTGGAAGCATAGCGCCACAGGGTGACGGGTTTCTTCTCGTTGTGCTTGATTTCGCTCCATGTCTTGATGACGTTTTCTTTCGGATAAGCGATGTAGTGCAGAGTTACCTCTACCGGATATTGGTCGTCTTTGAGGTTGATAATTGTCTCTGTTCCCCCTGTCACGGCCTTCTGCTCGGAAGATACATAGCGGAGAATCGTACTTGGATTTCCGTCGCTGTGAGTGATAGCCACAGCCGGTTCGAAATAGTCTTCGGCACCGGAACCCGGATAGACTTCCCAGCCGCGTGTAGAAACACTGCCGTCACTGCCACCTTTTACATAAGGCGAAAAGTGCTTGATATCTTGCTCATTTAGTAGTTTGTCACCCAGATAAGCCTGATAAAGTCGGCCGTTAGGGGCTACTTGAAGGATTAGGTCTGTGTTGTCCGTTGAGATTTGGATAACACTCTTTTCCTGGGCTTTCACTTGTGCCAAGGTAAACAAAGCCATTAGTAGTAGAAATAGTTTCTTCATGTTGTTTTGAATAATAATTATTGGGTATTAGTTAGCTTACAGGCATAAAAACGCTCAAAGATAATGATAATTTATGATGTACGGGCCAGATTTTGATGCTGATGCTAAATTCTACGGTAAATAAGTCACCGTTAAACATAGCTTATACACCCGCTATACATCTGTTATCCGGTAGGTATTGTTCTGTCGGAATACCGCTTTAGTTAATTTGCCACGGCCGTGGAGAGTTCTTTCCACAAGCGTGACGAGATATTACCACGGGTGTGACGAATACTCTCCACAGCCGTGGCAGACTAACTAAAGCGGTGCTCCAACCTAACTATACCGGTATTCCAATCGAACTATACCGGCTTCCCTTCCCATAAAGTCCCACTTAACAAACCCTCCGACAAGCTGCTTGCCGGAAAGGGAGGAATGACATGGCAATTAAAGTGAGTACATCTACTGTTCAAAAAATAATCTTACTTACTTGCTTTTTTCGTTTGATTTTCATACTTTTAGCCTCCGTAAACCCTTTAAAAATTAATCCTATGGATAGCATTCTTTTCTGGCTGGTTCCGGTCTCTTCCGTGTTAGCCCTCTGCTTTGCTTATTACTTCCATAAGCAAATGATGAAGGAGAGTGAAGGTACTCCCCAAATGATAAAAATTGCCGCTGCTGTGCGCAAAGGCGCTATGTCTTACCTGAAACAGCAATACAAGATTGTAGGCTGGGTGTTTCTGGGGCTGGTCATTTTGTTTTCAATCATGGCCTACGGTTTCCACGTTCAGAATGCTTGGGTGCCTATCGCTTTCCTGACGGGTGGTTTCTTTTCCGGCCTTTCCGGTTTTCTGGGGATGAAAACGGCAACTTATGCATCAGCCCGTACAGCCAATGCGGCACGCGGTTCGCTGAATGCCGGATTGAGGATTGCCTTTCGGAGCGGTGCGGTAATGGGACTTGTCGTAGTCGGTCTCGGCCTGCTCGACATTTCTTTCTGGTATTTGTTGCTGAACGAAGTGATTCCTGCTGACGCACTGATACCGACTCATAAACTCTGTGTAATCACTACCACCATGCTTACTTTCGGTATGGGGGCCTCCACTCAGGCACTCTTCGCCCGTGTCGGCGGTGGTATCTATACGAAAGCTGCCGATGTGGGGGCCGACCTTGTAGGTAAGGTAGAGGCCGGAATCCCCGAAGACGACCCGCGCAACCCTGCCACTATTGCCGATAACGTAGGTGACAACGTGGGTGACGTGGCCGGCATGGGAGCCGACTTGTACGAATCTTATTGCGGTTCGATCCTGGCAACTGCCGCGCTTGGTGCTGCCGCCTTTATTCATTCTTCGGACACGGCTATGCAGTTCAAAGCGGTTATTGCTCCGATGTTGATCGCGGCTGTCGGGATTATCCTTTCTATTATAGGTATCTTCGCCGTCCGTACCAAAGAGAATGCGAAGATGAAAGATCTGCTTGGTTCGCTGGCGTTCGGTACAAACCTCAGTTCTGTACTTATCGTCGTTGCTACTTTCTTTATCCTGTGGCTTTTGCAGTTGCAGAACTGGGTTTGGATCTCCTGTGCGGTGGTCGTCGGCCTGCTTGTCGGCATTGTGATAGGCCGTTCTACTGAATATTATACTTCTCAATCCTATCGTCCTACTCAGAAGTTGAGTGAAAGCGGGAAGACGGGACCTGCTACGGTCATCATTTCCGGTATCGGTCTGGGAATGCTTTCTACGGCTATCCCCGTTATTGCAGTTGTGGTGGGTATCATTGCTTCTTATCTACTGGCTGCTGCCGGCGATTTTGCCAATATCGGTATGGGGTTGTACGGAATCGGCATTGCTGCCGTCGGTATGCTTTCTACGCTGGGAATCACTTTGGCAACGGACGCTTACGGCCCGATTGCGGATAACGCAGGCGGAAACGCGGAAATGTCCGGTTTGGGTGAAGAAGTCCGCAAACGTACCGATGCGCTCGATTCTCTCGGAAACACGACTGCCGCAACCGGAAAAGGTTTTGCGATTGGTTCTGCTGCCTTGACGGGATTGGCTTTGCTCGCTTCTTATATTGAAGAAATACGTATCGGACTGACTCGTCTCGGCAATATGGATCTGACTTTCTCGGACGGAAATACAATCAGTGTGGCAAATGCTACTTTCATTGACTTCATGAACTATTATGAAGTGAACCTGATGAATCCGAAGGTACTTTCGGGGATGTTCCTCGGCTCTATGATGGCTTTCCTGTTCTGCGGGCTGACCATGAATGCCGTGGGACGTGCGGCAGGACACATGGTGGACGAAGTGCGCCGTCAGTTCCGTGAAATAAAAGGTATCCTGACGGGAGAAGCCGAACCGGACTACGAACGTTGTGTGGAAATCTCTACGAAGGGGGCACAGCGCGAAATGGTGGTTCCTTCATTGATTGCTATCATTGCCCCTATCTTTACGGGACTTGTCTTCGGTGTTCCCGGTGTGCTTGGTTTGTTGATCGGTGGTTTGAGCAGCGGTTTCGTGCTCGCTATCTTTATGGCAAATGCCGGTGGTGCCTGGGATAATGCAAAGAAATATGTGGAAGAAGGCAATTTCGGAGGAAAAGGAAGTGAGGTTCATAAGGCAACGGTGGTGGGCGATACGGTGGGCGACCCGTTTAAAGATACCTCCGGTCCGAGCTTGAATATATTGATAAAGCTTATGAGCATGGTAGCCATTGTAATGGCAGGACTTACGGTTGCCTGGAGTCTGTTCTAAGGATTTTGTGTTAAAAAGATAAGAAAATGGAGACCGGAATCTAGGTCTCCTTTTTTATTTCATTTACCTTTGCAGAGATAAAAACGATAAAGATGCTATTACCTTATTTAAATGAGAATCTGATAGAAGCAGGGTGCGATGAGGCAGGCCGCGGCTGTTTGGCGGGTTCTGTCTATGCTGCTGCCGTCATTCTTCCGAAAGATTTTAAGAATGAGTTACTGAATGACTCCAAGCAACTGACGGAGAAACAACGTTATGCCCTGCGTGAGGTAATAGAACGTGAAGCGATAGCATGGGCGGTGGGTATCGTTTCACCCGAAGAGATAGATGAGATAAATATCCTGCGTGCTTCTTTCCTGGCCATGCATCGTGCTGTCGATCAACTGTCCACCCGTCCCGAACACCTGCTCATTGACGGAAACCGGTTCAATAAATATCCCGGTATCCCGCATACCACGGTAATCAAAGGCGACGGAAAATACCTTTCGATAGCTGCTGCATCTATTCTGGCCAAAACGTATCGTGATGATTATATGAACCGTCTCCACGAAGAGTATCCCTATTATGACTGGAACCGTAATAAAGGGTATCCTACCAAAAAACACCGTGCCGCCATTGCCGAACATGGAACAACTCCTTATCATCGGATGACGTTCAATTTGTTGGGAGGTGAACAACTTTCTTTGGACTTTTAATTCCCGTTGTTCCTTTCTTAAATTATATTTTCTACATTTTTTTGCAGTATAAGCACGATTTTAGCCTGTTTAGTGCTTGAATTGTTCTGTTTAGGCTAAAAAAGTGTTGCTTCGTGCTTTTAATTGTTATTGAAATGCTATATATTTGCAAACAATAATAAGAATTAAAAAGTTTAAAATCATGGCAACGAACAAGCTACTAAGCTCTACTAAGCTCATTGGGGTATTTTTCATTATGTTAGTTTGTGCACTTCCTGCAAATGCACAGTTCTTGCGTACTTCTTATTTTATGGAAGGTACGCATTATCGTCAACAGCTGAATCCGGCTTTGACGCCGACTAAAGGTTACTTCAATCTTCCGGTGATTGGTGCAGTTAATGCAACTGTGGGGTCTACTTCATTAGGATATCAGGATATTATTGATATTATTGATGACGGAGATGATTTCTATACGAAACCGGATTTCATGAACCGGCTGAAAGATAACAATAAGTTGAATGTGAACTTTAGTACGGAAATCCTTTCTGCCGGTTGGTACAAAGGAAAGAACTTCTGGTCGTTCAACATTGGCCTTCGTACCGATATTGGTGCGAACTTGACTAAATCTATGTTTACTTTCCTGAATGAGATGGAGACTGTTGAAGAAAACTGGAGAAACAGTAACTATGATATCAGTGGTCAGCAATTGAATATCAATGCTTATACTGAAATTGGTTTAGGACTCTCACGTCAGATTAACAGTCGTTTGACAGTCGGTGCCAGAGTGAAAGCTTTGTTGGGTATCGGTAATATGGAGTTAAAACTCAAAAATGTGGCAATGAGTGCTAATCTGCCCAGTGATGCAGAGATTGCAAAGTGGTCAGATGGAAATTATTGGAGTGGCTTAAGCCCAGAAGAAGCTATTAAACAAGCTACTGAATTGAAAGCAAAATTTGATAATTACCATGCAAATTTGAATGTTGGTGCAGAATTGAAGAGTTCTTTCAAAGGTTTGGAATTACAAGAAGAAGAGGGTAAGGATTATGTAACAGACTTCGAATTTGATAGTGGCAAATTGGGTATCGCTGGTTACGGTTTTGGTATTGATTTGGGTGCTTCTTATAAAATATTGGATAATCTGACTGTATCTGCATCTATTCTTGACTTAGGTTTTATCTCTTGGTCAAAATCAAGTACGAAGATTGCGTCAGCCAATCCGGATCCTATTGATATTAAAGGAAGTACTTATGCAGCAATGGTCGATCCCGCTAATCCTGAAACATCTGTGATGAATGCAGTAAAGCAGTTGCAGGATGATACTCAAGGGTATATGGATCGTGTAACTAACGGTGATGTACTCGACTATGATATGTTGCAACTCGAAGTAGGTGATGCAAAAGAATCTCGTAAGTCCCGTCTGGCTTCTACATTGGTGTTGGGTGCAGAATACGGTTTCTTCAATAACAAATTAGCTGTTGGTGTATTGTCTACCACTCGTTTTGTACAACCTGACGCTCTTACAGAGTTGACATTCTCTGCAAATTATCGTCCGAAAAGCTGGTTTAACGTTGCACTTAGCTATTCTGCCATTCAGTCAGCAGGAAAATCTTTCGGTCTTGGTCTGAAATTAGGGCCGTTGTTCCTCGGAACCGACTATATGTTCTTAGGAAAGAACTCTAACACTGTTAATGGATTTGTTGGAATTTCTATTCCGTTGGGTGGAAGAAAAAGTAAACAAGGATAAAAAATAATTTCTCTCTCTAAACATTCTCTTTTAATTAATTCTCTATAGAAGAAAAAACGTATT
>USPQ01000013.1 GCA_900556625.1 uncultured Bacteroides sp.
TATATAACGATAACGAAGGCTTGCCGAATACGGTAAGCCTTTTTTATTTTACTCAAAATGAATTGCAACTAATAAAATATAATAGGTAAAGTCATGTTAAGAATCGCAGTACAAGCCAAAGGACGTCTTTTTGAAGAGACAATGGCGCTTTTAGAAGAATCGGATATCAAGTTGAGCACAACGAAACGCACCTTATTAGTGCAATCTTCCAATTTCCCTATTGAGGTACTTTTCCTCCGTGATGACGATATTCCGCAGACAGTGGCTACGGGGGTGGCTGACCTGGGAATTGTCGGTGAGAATGAGTTTGTGGAAAAAGAGGAGGACGCTGAAATCGTCAAGCGTCTGGGATTCAGCAAGTGTCGTTTGTCATTGGCCATGCCGAAAGATATTGAATATCCGGGATTGTCATGGTTCGAAGGAAAGAAGATTGCCACCTCTTATCCGGTAATCCTTCGCAACTTTTTGAAAAAGAGTAGGGTAAATGCTGAGATTCACGTGATTACCGGTTCGGTTGAAGTGTCTCCGGGCATTGGATTGGCCGATGCGATTTTTGATATCGTGAGTTCAGGTTCCACTTTGGTCAGCAACCGGCTGAAAGAAGTGGAAGTCGTGATGAAATCGGAAGCCTTGTTGATTGGCAATAAGAACATGAGCGATGAGAAAAAAGCGGTACTCGAAGAACTGTTGTTCCGCATGAATGCGGTGAAAACTGCCGAAGATAAGAAATATGTGTTGATGAATGCTCCCAAAGATAAACTGGAAGAAATCATAGCCGTATTACCGGGTATGAAGAGTCCTACCGTAATGCCGTTGGCACAAGAAGGCTGGTGTTCGGTACATACAGTACTTGATGAAAAACGTTTCTGGGAAATCATCGGAAAGTTGAAAGGATTGGGAGCAGAAGGTATCTTGGTACTGCCGATTGAAAAGATGATTCTGTGATATATCGGGATAGACCGTGTAATGTGATTGAAATAAATAATCTGTGTAAAATCTGTGGTGAATCATGAAATTGATTAAATATCCCTCAAAAGAGCAGTGGGCGGAACTGCTGAAACGTCCTGCTCTCAACACCGAAAGCCTTTTTGATACCGTCCGTTCTATAATAAATAAGGTAAAGGAAGGAGGTGACAAGGCGGTGCTGGAGTATGAAGCCGCTTTTGATAAAGTGACTTTGTCCGCTCTTGCTGTCGCTCAAGAAGAGATACAGGCGGCCGGAGCATTGGTAAGTGATGAATTGAAAGCAGCCATCTCCTTGGCTAAACAAAATATTGAAACGTTTCATTCTTCCCAACGTTTTGTCGGCAAGAAGGTTGAAACGATGAAGGGGGTAACTTGCTGGCAAAAGTCGGTAGGTATTGAGAAGGTCGGTCTTTACATTCCGGGGGGGACAGCACCGCTTTTCTCAACAGTACTGATGCTTGCCGTTCCCGCTAAAATTGCGGGATGTAAGGAGATTGTACTTTGTACGCCTCCCGATAAGAATGGAGATATCCATCCGGCTATTCTTTTTGCCGCGCAACTGGCAGGAGTCAGCAAAATATTCAAGGCGGGAGGTGTACAGGCTATCGCTGCTATGACGTATGGAACGGAAAGCGTACCTAAGGTTTATAAAATCTTCGGTCCGGGCAATCAATATGTAACAGCTGCCAAACAATTGGTGAGTCTGCGTGATGTGGCGATTGATATGCCCGCCGGTCCTTCAGAAGTGGAAGTTTTGGCTGATGCATCTGCCAATCCCGTTTTTGTGGCAGCAGATCTTTTGTCACAGGCAGAACACGGAATAGATAGCCAAGCTATATTGATTACTACTTCCGAGAAGCTTCAAATAGAGGTGATGGCAGAAGTGGAGCGTCAGTTAGCCGGATTGCCCCGCCATGAAATTGCTGCCAAGTCATTGGAGAACAGTAAGCTGATTTTAGTGAAGGATCTGGATGAAGCGTTGGAGCTGACCAATGCATATGCACCGGAGCATTTGATTATAGAAACGGAAAACTATATGGAAGTAGCCGGGCGGGTAACAAATGCTGGCTCTGTCTTCTTAGGCTCGTTAACTCCCGAGAGTGCCGGTGATTATGCTTCGGGAACGAACCATACGTTACCTACCAATGGATACGCCAAGGCATATAATGGTGTGAGCCTGGATAGTTTTATCCGTAAAATTACGTTTCAGGAGATTCTGCCGGAAGGTATGAAGTCCATTGGTCCTGCTATTGAAGTGATGGCGGCTAACGAACAGTTGGATGCGCACAAAAATGCCGTAACTGTCCGTCTCAAAGCAATTCAAAATTCATAACTTAAAATTTAAATAAGTGAAAACATTACAAGAGTTAACCCGGCCGAATATTTGGAAATTAAAGCCTTATTCTTCGGCACGTGATGAATATAAAGGAGTCACCGCTTCTGTTTTCCTGGATGCAAATGAGAATCCGTACAATACGCCTCACAACCGTTATCCGGATCCTATGCAGTGCGAGCTGAAAATGTTGTTGTCGAAAATCAAAAAAGTAGCTCCCGAACATATTTTTCTCGGAAACGGAAGTGATGAAGCCATCGACTTGGTTTTTCGTGCTTTCTGCGAACCGGGTAAAGACAATGTAGTGGCTATCGACCCTACTTACGGAATGTATCAGGTCTGTGCTGATGTGAACGATGTTGAATACCGGAAAGTATTGTTGGATGACGACTTCCAGTTTTCGGCCGACAAGTTGCTTGCAACTGCCGATGGGCACACCAAGCTTATCTTTCTTTGTTCACCTAATAATCCGACAGGAAATGACCTGCTTCGTTCTGAAATAGAAAAACTGCTGAACCGGTTTGAAGGACTAGTGATGTTGGATGAGGCTTACAATGATTTCTCCCAGGCTCCGTCTTTCCTCGAAGAGTTGGATAAATATCCCAATCTTGTCGTGTTCCAGACATTCTCCAAAGCTTGGGGGTGTGCTGCTATCCGCTTGGGAATGGCTTTTGCTTCCAAAGAAATTATAGATATTCTTAGCAAGATCAAATACCCCTATAACGTCAATCAGCTGACTCAGCAGCAGGCCATTTCCATGTTGCATAAACATTATGAGATAGAGCGTTGGGTGAAGACGTTGAAGGAAGAACGTGATTATCTGGAAGCGGAATTTGAAAAACTTTCCTGTACCATTAAACTGTTCCCATCTGATGCGAATTTCTTTCTGGCAAGAGTGACGGATGCGGTGAAAATCTACAATTATCTGGTGGGGGAAGGGATTATAGTGCGCAATCGGCACAATATTTCACTTTGCTGCAACTGTTTACGTGTAACTGTCGGTACCCGTGTAGAGAATGACACGCTGTTGTCCGCCCTTAAAAACTATCAGGGATAATTTATGAAGAAGAAAGTATTATTTATAGATAGAGATGGCACTTTGGTGATCGAACCTCCTGTCGACTATCAGCTTGACTCATTGGAAAAGCTGGAATTCTATCCGAGAGTGTTCCGTAATTTGGGTTTTATCCGCAGCAAACTCGATTTTGAATTTGTGATGGTCACCAATCAGGACGGACTGGGTACATCTTCTTTTCCGGAAGAAACATTCTGGCCTGCCCATAACCTGATGCTTAAAACACTGGAAGGAGAGGGGATTACTTTTGATGAGATTCTGATAGACCGTAGTTTTCCTGAAGACAATGCGCCCACCCGTAAACCGCGTACCGGAATGCTGGCGAAGTATCAGAATAATCCGGAGTACGATCTTTCCGGAAGTTTTGTAATCGGTGATCGTCCTACTGATGTGGAGCTTGCTCGTAATTTGGGGTGTCGGGCTATTTATCTGCAGAATTCGACCGAAACACTGAAAGGAAAAGGATTGGAAGAAATCTGTGCCCTTGCAACGACTGACTGGGACCGGATAGCCGAATTTCTTTTTGCCGGAGAACGGAAAGCGGAAGTACGCCGTACAACAAAAGAGACAGATATTTATGTGGTTTTGAACCTGGATGGGAACGGTGCTTGTGACATCTCTACCGGTCTTGGCTTTTTCGACCATATGCTCGAACAGATTGGTAAACATTCCGGCATGGATCTGGTCATTCGTGTGAAAGGAGATTTGGAAGTGGACGAACATCATACAATTGAAGATACTGCCATTGCTTTAGGCGAATGTATCTATCAGGCTTTGGGAAATAAGAGAGGGATTGAACGCTATGGGTATGCTTTGCCGATGGATGACTGTCTTTGCCGGGTTTGTCTGGACTTTGGCGGACGTCCTTGGCTGGTGTGGAATGTGGAGTTTAAACGCGAGAAAATAGGAGAAATGCCTACAGAAATGTTCCTTCATTTCTTCAAGTCATTGAGCGACGCTGCAAAGATGAATCTGAATATCAAAGCGGAAGGACAGAATGAGCACCACAAGATAGAGGGAATCTTTAAAGCCCTTGCACGTGCCTTGAAGATGGCGATTAAGAGAGATATTTATCATTTCGAACTTCCATCTAGTAAGGGGGTGCTTTGACTGTTGCATGATTGGGCGGAAGCATTATATTTGAGATTAATACGTTGTAACATAGTGTATTTATATAGTACTGTGACATTTTTGTTTCTTCCTCTATAATACTTAGAATAAATACAAAAATGTCACAGACAAAATGCCTGCCAAAATGAAATTTCTGTCAGGAGGAATTATAAGTTTTCTATTTCTTTAAGCCACATGGCGAAACTCGCATCACTTGGCATTCTCCAGTCTCCTCTCGGGCTGATGGAGATGCTTCCCACTTTAGGACCGTCCGGCAGGCATGAACGTTTGAACTGCTGATTGAAGAAACGGCGGAAGAAAGTGGATAACCATTTCTTGATTGTCTCTTCATCATACACCCCTCCGAATGCGATATTTGCCAGATAATAAATCTTTGACGGGCGGAAGCCGAAACGCAGGAAATAATAGAGGAAGAAATCATGCAGTTCATAAGGACCTACCAGATCTTCTGTTTTCTGTTTGATATCCCCGTTTTCATCTGCCGGAATCAGCTCTGGACTGATAGGAGTATCTACTATGTCGAGCAGGGTAGCTTTGGATTCCTCATCCACGCCATTTTTCGCCACCCACTGTACCAGATATTTCACGAGCGTTTTGGGTACACCGGCATTGACACCATACATGGACATGTGGTCGCCATTGTAGGTTGCCCATCCTAAAGCCAGTTCCGACAGGTCTCCCGTACCTACAACCATCCCCCAGGTCTGGTTGGCTATATCCATCAATATTTGTGTACGTTCGCGTGCCTGTGAGTTTTCATACGTGACATCATGTACGTTTACATCATGGTCTATATCTTTGAAATGTTGGATGCAGGCATCCTTGATACTGATTTCGCGGATGGATATGCCCAATGAATTCATCAGATTGACAGCATTGTGGTAAGTCCGGTCAGTTGTTCCGAAGCCGGGCATGGTAATACCGAGAATCCCCTTTCTTGACCATCCCAGTTTATCGAAAGTCTTCACGCAGACCAATAAGGCCAGTGTTGAATCCAGTCCGCCGGAAATACCGACTACGGCAGTCTTTGCTCCGGTATGGACGAGACGTTGTGTCAGTCCTGCCACTTGGATGGAAAAAACTTCTTCACAATGTTCATGCAGTTCATCGTCTTGCGGCACGAAAGGATGAGCATTGAATTTACGGGTTAAATTCAGCTCTTTACTGTTTACAAACTCCGTTGCAATGGCAATCGCCCTTTTGCCTTCCAAGTTAGCTTGGCTGGCAGCGAAAGTCGTATTCACTCTTCGTTCCGCCCGGATACGTTCCACGTCAATTTCGCTTACAACCAATTGTTCCTCCATGCTGAAACGCTCGCTTTGTGCAAGAAGCGTTCCGTTTTCATAAATCAATCCGTTGCCTGCGAAAACCACATCTGTAGTAGATTCTCCGAAGCCGCAGGATGAGAATACATATCCGGCGATACAACGTGCGGATTGCTGGCTGATAAGTGAACGGAGATAACTATGTTTTCCGATTCCTTCATTGTCGGCGGACATATTGAATATGATCTCCGCCCCTTGCAGTGCGAGGGAGGAGCCGGGCGGGATGGTAGCCCAGAGGTCTTCGCAAATTTCAATGCCAAATGTGGTGTCCGAAGTTTCAAAAAGGAGATTGGCGCCAATCGGGACAATTTGTCCGCACAGGCGTACCGTCTCAGTTCTTAATTGAAGTGCGGAAGTAAACCAGCGCTGTTCGTAGAACTCTTTGTAATTGGGCAGGTATGTTTTGGCGGTGACACCTAATATTTTCCCTTTTTGGATGGTTACGGCTGCATTGATTACCGTTGAATTGACGATAACGGGCATGCCGACAATGGATATGATATCCAGTTGGCGGGTATTGTTCATTATCTGCATTAATCCCATTTCGGCTTCTTCAAGCAGAAGTTGCTGGCTGAACAGATCACCGCAAGTATATCCCGTAATGCTCATTTCCGGGAACAGGATGATTTGCACCCCTTTTCCTTCGGCTACAGCAATCAGACTTTCTATCTTCTCCACATTGAATTTACAGTCGGCCACTTTTACGTGCGGTACGGCTGCTGCTACTTTTACAAATCCGTAATTCATCTTATACCTTATTTATATATAATGGGTGCAAAAATAGAAAATAGTTTTGAATAATTGTCGTTTCTCCAGTGAATCCTTAAAAGGACGGTTTTCGGACGGTTTATGATACTGTTGGTTGCATAATTAGACGGTATGTCAAAAAGATAGTCTGTCTGTCTTTTAATATAAATTATGTTTAGCCTTATTTAATGATATAACTGATTTTTAACAATATAAGCTGTCAAAAAGATATTTGTGGAATTTTGGTATAAAATATACGACATTTTGTTTCTTATATTTAACTATAATATTTATATTTGTAGCCAAATTTAAGTAATATAGATGCTTGTAACACTAAACAAACGAGCGATATTACTTGGTAGAGAAAATAAATTAAGGGTAGATGAACATACAACAGACTCACACGGTGGCAACACGAAAATCTTTTTTAGAAATTTGGCGCAACATCAAAAATCAGCCAAGTTAGCTTCTCTGTTTTGTTTTGATAAATCAATAAAAATAAATCAATTTCATTAATTTTAATTTAAGTATCAAAGATGAGAAAATCAATTCTCTTGTTTGTGCTCTTTACTCTGATGAATATTCCTCTGTTGCTGTTCGCGCAGGGCGGATATCGGGTAACGGGACGCATTCTTTCGGCTGAAGACAATCAGCCTTTGATTGGCGTATCTGTATTGGAGAAGGGGACATCAAATGGTGTAATTACCGATATGGATGGTAATTACAGTATCACAGTGACGAAATCTCCCGCCACTTTGCAATTTTCTTATATCGGGATGAGAACCGTAGACAAGCAGGTCACTGCTTCCACTCGTATTGACTTGTCGATGGAAAGTGATGCACAGCAGGTAGACGAAGTGGTGGTGGTGGCTTACGGTGTACGTAAGAAAGGGACCATAGCCGGTTCTGTATCCACCGTGAAGGCAGAGAAGATGGAAAATGTACCAGCCGCCAGCTTTGACCAGGCACTGCAGGGACAGGCACCGGGATTAATGGTGATGTCGGGATCCGGGGAACCGAGTGTGGCCGCTTCATTTCAGATTCGCGGTATCAACTCTTTGAGTTCGGGAACTTCACCTTTGTTTATTCTTGATGGGGTGCCGGTGTCCAGTGCTGATTTCAACACACTGAATCCGAGTGATATCGAATCAATATCCGTATTGAAAGACGCCTCTTCTACCTCCATCTATGGAGCACGTGCGGCAAACGGTGTAGTGGTGATAACAACAAAACGCGGACTGGCTTTGGATAAGGCGAAAGTGACGTTCCGTACCCAACTGGGTATCTCTCAATTGGCTCAGGATAAGTGGAACCAAATGAATACGGAAGAGCGTATTCTTTTTGAAAAGGAAGTAGGTCTGGATAAAGGAAAAGATTATGATCTTCTTCGCAAAACGGATATCAACTGGCTTGACGTGGTGTTCAATAACAAAGCCATGTTGCAGAATTATGAAGTGTCCGTCAATCGTGCTACCGATCGTTTGAATTATTATGTGTCGGGTAACTTTTTCGATCAGGACGGAATTGCGCAGGGATCAGGGTTCAGACGTTATAATCTGCGTGCAAATGCAGATGTGAAAGCTAGTAATTGGCTCAAAGTCGGCACTACTTCAACAGTGTCTTATGAAGAGATAGAGCAGGCGCAGACTGGAGAATATACTTCTGTAACACCTATTTCCGCTTCACACTTCATGATGCCTTACTGGAATCCTTATAATGAAGACGGTTCGGTTGCTTCCACTAAAGACGGAAGTTGGACGGGCACCAATCAGAATCCGGTCGACTGGATGCAGAATAACCCCGTTAACTATAAGAAGTACAAAGTATTGTCTACTTTATATGCCGAAGTGAGTCCCATTAAAGGGCTGACTATAAAGTCACAGTTTGCGGCAGATTATGCACACATGACGGCGTTCAGACAATCATTCCCCAGTTTCTCCACCAATAATGGCTCGGGTAATGCCGGTCGTAGCTCCAATGACAGGCTCAGTCTGACGATTACCAATACCGCCAACTACCATTTTACGTTGGAGGAAAAACATGATTTCAATTTCTTATTGGGACAGGAAGGGGTGGATGCCCAGTCGGAAGGTTTCTCCATTTCCATGAGAGGACAGAATAATGACCTTCTTACCAATATTTCAAATGGTACACTGGCCACTTCATGGTCGGATACCGGAGAAGGAAATGTTTACTCCTATTCGTACCTCTCTTTCTTCGGAAGAGGCGAATATAATTATGCCGGTCGTTATTATGCGGATTTTTCAGTACGTACGGATGCTTCTTCCCGTTTTGGCAAGGACAACAGATGGGGAGCTTTCTGGTCTGTGGGATTGATGTGGGATATGAAGAAGGAAAATTTTCTGAAGAAGTATGACTGGTTGACAACTACGCGTCTGGCCCTTAGTACAGGTACTTCCGGTAATTCGGACATCGGCTATTATGCATGGCAGTCTTTGGTGAAAGGCGGAATGGACTATATGGGCGAAACAGGTATTTATCCCGCACAAAGCGGTAATCCCGATTTGAGCTGGGAGAAAACATGGACCACTAACTTGGCTTTACATCTGGGCTTTTGGAACCGGGTAAACCTGGACGTTGAGTTATATAATAAGAAGACTACAGATATGCTGATGAATGTTCCGCAGTCTTATGCAGTGAATGGTTCGGGTAGCCGTTGGGATAATATCGGTGCAATGGTCAATCGGGGTGTGGAAGTTACCGTAAACGGTGATATACTCCGTACAAAAGATTTCTCATGGAACCTGAACGCGAACTTCTCATACAACAAGAATAAGATTACCGAACTTTATAGCGGTGTGGACGAATACGAAATTGCAAGTTCCAATCTTAAGTATGTGGTAGGGCATTCGGCTACCGAATTCTATATCAACCGTTATGCCGGAGTCAATCCTACTAATGGTGACGCATTGTGGTATACCAAAGATGGTGAGATTACAACTGAATTCAAGGATTCCGATAAAGTGATGACCGGCAAGAGCTTTGTGGCTCCGTGGCAAGGTGGATTCGGCACGACATTGACGTGGAAAGGAATTTCACTGGCTGCGCAGTTCAGTTGGGTGGCCGACCGCTGGGTGTTCAATAATGACCGTTATCTGGATGAAGGCAATGGACTGTTCGAGACGTACAACCAATCCAACCGCTTGCTTTATGACCGTTGGAAGAAGCCGGGTGATGTGACGGATATACCGCGTTATGGAGTTACTCCGCAGATGGATTCCCGTTTTCTGGAAGATGCTTCTTTTTTGAGATTGAAGAATTTGATGCTTAGCTACAACTTCCCTCAGACATTGCTCAAGAAGACTAATTTCCTGACACATTTGCGGGTGTTTGCGCAAGGACAAAATCTGCTCACATTCACCAAATTCTCGGAGCTCGATCCTGAAGGGGTAAGTAATATGTATCAGGCACAATATCCTTCAACCCGCCAGTTCACTTTTGGTCTGGAAGTTTCATTCTAAACATATAACTATAAAACAATGAAGAGTAAGATAAAGATTTATTTGTTGTTGATAGCTTTGGGCACCGGCTTCGTATCATGTTTGGACAAGTATCCTGACGATGCTATCCAGGCCGGTCAGGCTATCAAGACAGTGGACGATGCCAATCAGGCAATTATTGGCATTTATGCGGCATTCAAGGATGCTTCGCTTTATAGCGGACGTCTGACGTTGCTGCCTGATTTGCAGACCGATTTGGTGTATGCAGTCACCGGATATTCCAATCAATACGGTGATTTGTGGCGTTGGAATATATTAGCTACTAATGAAGACATTGAAGCCGTATATGGAGCTTTGTATGCCATTATCAATCGTTGTAATTTCCTGTTGGATTACATTCCGAGTGTGCAACAAAGCACAACGGATGATGATGCGCTTGACAAATTGGAAATGATTCACGGCGAAGCCCTTTTTGCACGGGCGTTATGTTATGCCGAATTGATCAAGTTGTTTTGTAAATCATACGAAAGCGATGCGGAAGCAGAAAATGAGTTGGGCGTAGTGCTCACTTCTCATTATGATTCGGTAGACAATGCCCGCCGTGCTTCCTTGAAGGATTCCTACCAGTTTGTTTTGGATGATCTTGAATTGGCTGCAGAATACTTGAAAATAGATGAAAAAAAGGTGTCGAAAGATGACCTCTACAGTACTACATATATTAATGAATATACGGTTTATGCTCTCCGTGCCCGCATTGCTTTATATATGAAACATTATACCGAAGCAATCAAGTATTCGACTAAAGTCATTGATAGCGGTTACTATGTGCTTTCGAGCGCATCCATACAATATGGAAATACCGGACAGAGTTTCTACCAGTATATGTGGACGAACGATGCTTCGACTGAAATAATCTGGAAAGTGGGCTTTACATCTACTTCTTATGGGGGAGCTTTAGGTACTATATTCTTTAATTATGACTATTCGACAGTACGTCCTGATTATGTACCTGCGAAATGGGCTTTGGAATTATACGATCCATATGATCTCCGTTTTTCAATATTTTTCCAGACTTATCTTACCGGATATCCACACGCATTGCAATGGTCATTGCTCCAGAAATATTGGGGAAATTCCGTACTTATGGAAAGCTATAATATTCGCCACGTTTCTATGCCGAAACCTTTCCGGTTGTCGGAACAATATCTTATTCGTGCGGAAGCATATTGCTTCAAGGACTCGCCGGATTATGGAAATGCAGGCAAGGATCTTGGAACATTACGTGCTGCGCGTTATTCTTCATATAGCGGAGGAGTGAGTGTATCTGAAAAGAATGCGTTGGAAGTTATCGAGGAGGAGCGTGTGAAGGAACTTTATATGGAAGGGTTCCGTCTTCAAGATTTGAAACGTTGGCACAAGGGCTTTGAAAGAAAACCGCAAAGTGAGTCATTGAATAACGGCAGCAGTTTGAAAGTAGAGAAGGACGACCCGCGTTTTGTATGGCCCATTCCTCAAAATGAGTTGGATGCACCGGGATCTGATATCCAGCCGAATGAAAGCAATAAATAATCAGTTTTAAAACCAATAAACATGAAAAAGATTTTTATCGGACTATCAGTCATATTCGCTTTTGCGCTTGGATTCTGTGGCTGCAACACCGATTATGTTAAGTATAGCGGTCCCGATTATATCATGTTCTCCGATACATTGACCGTACTTCCGGTACAAAATAACGAGGAGTATTTTGATATACCGGTAGCGGCCACTGAGGCTTGCAGCTATGACCGCACATTGGGAGTGGAGATTTTGGATAAAAAGACGAATGCGGTGGAAGGACGGCATTTTTCCCTCGAATCAAACACGGTGACCATCAAGGCGGGTGAGCGCATGGCGAATGTCCGTATACGTGGTATTTATGATAATATAGAGATTACTGATTCACTTGGAATGGTTCTTCAACTGGTCAGTAAAGAAGAATCGAAGTGGGAACTTTACGGAACTGAAACGAAAGTGATTCTGCAGAAAGTGTGTCCGTTCGATATTCATCTGTTCGAAGGGTATGCTTTAATTGTAAATTCCACTTATTTTAGTTCGTATATGCAGAGTGTAAGCCAGCGGCTGATTCGTACCGTAGTCGATCCTGAAGAGGAAAATACGATCATTATGAAAGATTATTTCTACAAAGGATATGACCTTAAAGTGAAATTCACTACTGACGATTTACTTAATCCGCTGATTGAGATGGAAGATCAGCCTTTTGCCTCTACTACTGACGCTTTTGATACGATTTATGGTGATTGGGAAGTATGGGCATATCAATCGGGATATTATGTGTCTTATTATAGTACTTGTGAGAGATTCATTTTTCAATATATGACATTGCATGTGCCGGGGATGCCGGCCGGAAAAGATGAAGTCGGAACTTACATCAATGCCGTGAAATGGGTCAGTGATGACGAAGCGCAGATTCTTATCGAAGAGGGCGTCAATAATTCATTAAAATAATAATAAAAAATAGAGATATGAGAAAGCTTAAACAAAAAAGCGTGGTTGCACCTATGCGGAAATTCTGTTTGGGAAGTTGCTTCACGGTTCTATTCATGGCATTATGTATCAGTGCTTGTTCGGATGACGATGATGATGCTGAAAAATCGGTTTTTCCCGAAAAACAAACCGTCAGTTGTGTTCCTAATGATGTAAAAGAGTTGAACTTTGAAACAAATGCTGACTGGCAGCTGACTTCTTCGGCTACATGGTGTCGGCTTATGAATGATGATCATGAGGATTATTCTTTGTCGGGAACTGCCGGAAAACAGACCGTTATATTGAAGATAACAGATGAAGCTATGTCTTTCGATGTACCTACTGTTGCCCGCCTGACTATGATGATAGGAGCAAATAAGGCGATTGTTGCTGATGTGGTACGTGATAGTAAAGTACGTGAATTGAAAATATATGATATGGAAGGCAATGAGATTCATGAAATAGAAGTCGGATATGATGATTATAAACCTTTCCAGATAAAAGCTAACTTCCGTTTTGCTGCAACGAATAGACCGGAGTGGTTGGACATAGCCGGAAATGCAATTGTGGGTAATGTAAATGAAATGACAAAAGGTGAGGTGAAGGTGGTTGATAACTCTCAGTATGCAAAGTATGCACAAAATGGTACATTGACTTTTGTTGATGAAGATGGAGTGATGCCTTACTCGTTCCCTTTGGTATATAAAGGTATGAATCCGAAAAGTATTAAAATACTTGATTCCAATCCTTGGAATTGGGAGGTGTCATTGGATGGCAAGACTTTCACACAAACAAGTAGCGCAGGCACCGGTACTTCAACAACCTCTACTTATAATAAATTTATCCCCTATACAGTACAGGCTTTGAACGACAAAGTGGTTCCGGTATATATTCAGAAAGTAATTGAGTATGGAATGACGCAGATGAAGATTGGAGCGGAAGATGGGGTGGAATGGATGAAGCTTGAAGATGATGAAAAAGGTAATTTGCGGTTGAAAGTTGATAAATCTTCCGAAGAACGGGAAGGATACGTGTTGCTATTGCCTCAGGCACTATATGATGAAATTAAAGAGGATTTATGGGAGAATCTGATAGAAACGGATATGGGAACATACGAGCAGGATATCAAATACACTTATCAGCAAAGTAATCTATTGATCAATTTTGTGCAGAAAGAGAAAAAGCAGGAGGCGGCACAGGCATTTAAAGTGACTTATTTTGATTCTAGTACGAGTAGTATGAAAGAAGCTGTTTGTACGAAAGTTACGAATTCGGACATAACAGATAGCTATCCTGAAATAAGCGAGATTTATACCGTGGAATATCCTTCTGCTTCCATTGAAATTGATCCTTTGCTGGGTGATTTCGAGACTGACTGGAATATAAAGGTAAAACGTAATGGTGAAGATATAACTAGTGAAGGAATTTGTGAAGGTGGAGCATCGTCTACTTCAATCAGTGCTTGGGAAGAAGAAGTAACAGAGGAATTCCATATTCTGTTTGAGAAAGACGGTGAAACAAAGAAAGTGCTTATTGTTACTCCCAACTATAATTAATCATTGAATAGATGAATAAGAAACTATATTCCATATTATTTTTTGTTCCCTTCATTGCATGTTTTTTGGCAATGACTGTGGTAACAGGATGTTCTGATGATGACGAACCGTTGCAATCCACTTATGGATATGTACAGTTTAAGTTATTGAAGAGCGCATCTGTAGACAAGGGAACGACAACTCGTGCAGTGACCGATCAACTGGATAAACTGAACGATGCGAAGAAAGTGAAAGTTGTCATGCAATACAATGGTTCAACTATTACTCAGACTTTACTGCTGGATTCATATAATGCGGAAAATGCAGAGTTCGGATTGCGTAGTGATAAATTGAAGTTGCTCACGGGGACTTATACAATTATTGGTTATTACTTGTATGACAAGTTGGACAATGTGTTGTATGCCGGACCCGCTGAAGAGAACAATGTCTTTACGATTATTGCCGACGGTTTGCATACGCAAAAATTGAGCGTAGACGCTGTCTCACGGGGCATGGTCACATTTAAATTGGTGAAGAATTTCGTAAAAACCCGTGCAGCGGAAAGTGAGGCTTACCCGTTTAGCAATATCCTGGCAATAGATATTACAGTGAAAAACCTTTTTACTCAGGAGCTGACGGAGATAAAAGGCGTTCGTGTGAAATACATGGAGGATTTTACAGATAAGCCTGCTGACGGATATACAGACAGAGGGCAGGAGACATCTTATGCTGAATGTGATACGGTGGCATGGTTGAAAGCCGGTACTTATCAGATAAGCAGTTATACAGCCTATTCGGATAAGAAGGCTAAAAACGTATTGGAAGTGGCTTCTGTGCAGACATCCGAGTCATTTGTGGTGAAAGACAATGAATTGACAAGTGAGGCCGAAGTACCTGTACGTCTTAACGAGACAGCCGAGTATATCAAAGACTATATAGCACTAAAAGCTATTTGGGAGAAGATGGATGGGCCGAACTGGAAGTATTATGGAGAATCTTCGCCGATGGGAGTCAACTGGAATTTCAATAAGGATATCGACTTGTGGGGAAACCAGCCCGGTGTACAGTTATTGGATAACGGACGTGTGGCACTTATATCGCTTGCCGGATTTGGTGCCAAAAAGGCGGTACCTGATGAAATCGGACAATTTACCGAATTGAGGATTCTGTCATTAGGAACACATGATGAAAAGCTCGGCGGACATCTGTTCGATGGATACTCTGTCAACATGAGCGATGAACAGCGCAGAGCTATGAGAATGGATTATGATACGAAGTTCCTTGCGAGAGATGCCCGTGAAGATTTATCCGGCATTCTATGTAAAGGTATTAATGATAATCCGAATATGAAACCCATTAAGAGCAGCCGTATTTCTACGAAAGATGTACAATTCGGCACGTTGACAAATGGAGTTACTGGTGTATCTAAGGCTATCATGAGGTTGAAGAAGCTTGAACAATTCTTTATAGCCAACTCACCTGTTCGCAGTGAGGGTCTCTTTATAGACGTAAGTCCGGATTCTCCTTATTATGAAGAACGGGATGAATGGAAATGGGAGGATATGACTACCTTGACAGACATAGAAATTTATAACTGTCCTTATTTGGAAAAGTTACCAACGGATATGCTGAAGAGCTTACCGGAATTGATTTCACTTAATGTGGCGCATAATACAAGTATTTCCGATGAGCAGTTGAAATCGGACTGGGAAGAAATTATCGGAGACGATTCCAAATGTGCGGATAAAATTCAGTTGTTATATATGGGATACAATAAATTGAAGGAATTCCCTGCATATGACCTCTTGAAAAAGATGAAAAAGCTGACACTTTTGGATTGTACTAACAATGAAATTGAAACATTACATCCTTTTGGCAAGGAAGTCAGGTTGATGAAAGTGTATCTGGATAATAATAATATCACAAAAATTCCGGGTGTCGAAGAGGAAAATGGATTGAAATATTTCTTTGGTTGGAATGATCTGGAAACATTCAGTTGCACGAATAACCAGTTGACGGAAGTTCCGAATATCTTCAATGCCAAGTCCGATTATGTGATGGGAACGGTAGATTTCTCCAACAATCTGATAGATAAGTTTGAGGATGGTGAGGAGCATAGGGGCATTAATGCTTCTACTGTAAATTTACACCATAACAAATTTACGGTATTTCCTAAACTATTGTTCGAGAAAGAGTCACCGATGCAAACTTTGAATCTTTCTGCTAACGGTATGACCACCATTCCTAAGGGAGCATTGAAAGGAAAGACATCTTTGGAGTATCTTACCAGCCTTGATTTAACTTATAATAAATTGACTGCACTGACAGATGATTTTTATGTGATTAATATGCCGGTATTGTACGGATTGGATTTGAGCTATAATAGTTTTTCCCAATTCCCTACTCAACCGCTGTCTATCAATTATCTGGTAATATTCGGTATCAGACATCAACGGGACGATAATGGTAACAGAACGCTGCGCGAATGGCCTACGGGGCTTTATAAAAATCCGAGTCTTAAGGTGTTCAGTATCGGTTCAAACGATTTACGGAAAATCGAGGATACCATCTCACCAACTATCCTGGTGTTTGAAATCAAAGATAATCCCAATATATCGATTGACATGAGCGCTGTTTGCCCGTATATCAAAGCAGGACAATATACGTTGATTTATGATAAGTCTCAGGATATTCGTGGTTGTGATGCGCTTGATTTGGATAAATAAACAATATAGAATAAAATATCAATGAAATATTTAGTAAAAATAGCATTAGGATTATTCGTCTATATGGCTGCTGTGGCATCATGTAAAGATGATGACGATAGTGGTATTACCGGATTCTCTATAGATAAAGAGGATATCACGATGGGTGCTGACGGTGGCAGGGATATGCTCACCGTCTCATCGGGAGGCGAATGGGCTGCCAGTGCGTCGGAACCTTGGGTGAGTATCTCTCCTGCCAATGGTTCCGGTGTTACCGAGTGTACGGTTTCGATCGATTCTACCTTGATTAACGGGATGCGTAAAGCGGAAATCCGTTTTATCCCGCGTGGACAGGCACCATGCGTAATGACAGTACATCAGACCGGTTACGGCAAGATGATTTATATCGAAAAGCCTGATGTGGAAATTAAAGCGTCAGACAATTACAGTAAACGTTACTTTGATATGACTGTCACCACAAATGTTGCGTTTAAGATGAATACGGAATATGATGCCGTTCCGGAAAAGGAGTGGCTCACCTTGCCTAAGGACCCTACCGTCAATTTGGATCGTGGCTCTCGTCCGCGTACGGCTAAAATCCGTGTGGAATGGATGATGAATCCGGACTTTGATATTCGTACAGCCAAAATTCATTTTAAACCTCAAAATGCTGATGACAATTTGGAACAGCCTGCCGTAGTGACAGTTACTCAGAAGGCTTCACCTAAGATTGAGGATAATCGTTCGGGTGATTCATTGGCATTGCTCACAATCAGAGAACGCCTTGAAGTCGGTAATAATTGGAATCCGGGTGAAAACATGAGATATTGGGATAATGTCGTATTATGGGAAGAAGGGGATAAAGACCTCCCGAAGGGTGAAAATGTGGTGGGGCGTGTACGCTCTGTGATTTTTAATATGATTAATACGGAAGAATCTATTCCGCACGAAATACATTATCTGACGTATGTTGAAAGTTTGACTTTCTTTGGTAATACCAATACGGCAACCAAGAGTATTACACTGGAAGATGATGTGTGCAGTTTAAGATATCTTAAGTCTTTGACTGTAAGTGCATATGGATTAGTCGCACTCTCCGATGATCTAGTTCAACTGGGAGACCGTCTTGAGACATTGGATTTAGGCAGTAACAATTTTAATTCCGTACCTTCCATTCTTACGAAGGAGAATTTCCCGAAATTGAAGTCATTAAGTCTGATCGGTAACAGAAGATCGGTTCTTTCTGACCTGCGAGAAGCGAATGATCTTGTCAAATACCCGGATGGTATTGGTTTATTCTTTAATACCAAAGATGATAACACGCTTCGTAGATTGTTCTTATGGGATAGTTTGGAGGAGTTAAGGTTATCTTATAATTTCATTGAAGGTACATTGCCTGACTTTAAAATAGGAGAGGACGGGGTGACCGGTTACTCACAGGAAGACGTAGATGCATTTGGCGGTGATACCATTCAATATTTAATAAATGGAGGGGCCGATATACCTAAAATTCTTCCTAAGATGAGAAAACTTAGTGTCAACCTGAACTTTTTTACCGGTAATCTACCTGAATGGATGTTGTTTCATCCTCATTTGATAGAATGGGATCCGGAAGTGTTGATATACAATCAAATGGAAAAAGGATTGAATTCAGAGGGAAAAATGGTACGGTTTGATAATGTGCCGTCTACATTTGACGCATATTTTAAAGCCTTCCCTAAATTAAAGGAAAAATATGAACTCAAAGAATAGGATATGAAGAGAATATATATTTATGCAATCACAGCGTTTGCATTGTTGGCGGGAGCTTGCAGTGACAACGAACTGAACGATGATGCTCCGGTGATTCCCGCCACTCCGGACATAGTGATACCGGAAGGGGCTGCTGAAGGGGAGTTATTGATTAAGTTCGTTCCCGAAATGACTGAAATTCTCGACCGCACGATGAAAACACGTGCGGCGGGAGCCTCTACCCGGTCAGGTATTCCGTCAACGGATGAGGTACTCTCTATCTTGGGAGCGTATGATTTTGAACGCGTTTTTCCTGTTGATCCGCGCACTGAAGAAAAGAGCCGTAAGGCGGGATTACATCTTTGGTATCTGGTACGTTTTGATAAAGATACGGATTTGAAGGAAGCTATGGAAAGATTGTCCGTTTTGGGCGAGATTTCCAAACTTCAGATAAATCCTGCCATTCAGCGTGCCTATAACCCTAAGAAGAAACCGGTTCCGGTCTCGGAAGCTACTCTAAACAGAATGAGAACGCGTGCGGTAGCGGATAACGGTTTAAAGTTTAATGATGCTTTTTTGTCGCATCAATGGGGATATGTCAATCGGGGAGATTATGATTTTGTAACAGAGAAAGCTCCTGCCATTGTCGGTTCTGATGTTAATTGTGAGGAAGCATGGGAACTGTGTACGGGTGATCCGGAAATTATTGTTGCCGTACTCGATGAAGGTGTCATGTGGAAACATCCTGATTTGTCGGATAATATGTGGGTGAACGAACAAGAGACAGTTGGTTCTGACCGGGATAATGACAATAATGGTTATAACGGTGACCGTTATGGTTACAATTTTGTGAAAAACAACGGGAACATTAGTTGGCAGGCTGCTGAAGATACCGGTCACGGCACTCATGTGGCAGGAACGATAGCAGCTGTGAATGATAATAGCATAGGAGTCTGTGGCATTGCCGGAGGAAATAGAGCCAAAGGGGGCGTACGGATTATGTCTTGTCAGGTTTTTGATGGTGATGATCAGGTCAAGATGGTTAATGAAGCAAGAGCTATCAAGTATGCAGCCGACAATGGAGCAGTAATCCTGCAATGCAGCTGGGGATATAACTCCGCTTACGCTAATCCTCAGCTGGGATATATGCCGGGACCTGCCAGTGATGAAGAATGGGCTGAAATTTATCCGTTGGAAAAAGAAGCTTTGGATTATTTTATTCATAATGCAGGTTCTCCTAACGGAGTGATTGAGGGAGGACTGGCTATTTTTGCTTCCGGTAATGAATATTCATATATGTCTTCCTATCCGGCAGCTTATGAAGGATGTCTGTCGGTTGCTTCTATCGCTGCTGATTACACACCGTCATCTTTTACTAACTATGGAGCGGAGGTGGATTTTTGTGCTCCGGGAGGGGACAGTGAATATCATTGTACTCCGGGTGAAGGTACTGACAGTAATGAGACAGATGCTGATTTGGGAATGATTCTTTCTACTTTAGTCGTTGAAGGTAAAGCAACCTACGGCTATAGTGAAGGTACATCTATGGCCTGTCCTCATGTGTCGGGAGTGGCGGCATTAGGCTTGTCGTATGCCATGCAGCAACGTCGTCACTTCAAGGCACAGGAGTTTATCAATTTGATGAAGCAAACGGCGAAAGAAGTTGATTCTTATTATAAAGGTTATAAGACCTATTATTATGTACATGATTCTCCGGGTTGGTCGGCCACTAAAATGGAACTTCCTTTTTACAGGGGTAAAATGGGTAAACTGGTTGATGCCGGAGCGTTGCTGCGTGCTATTGCAGGAAGCGGGTCGGATATGAAAGTGCCCAATTTGTATGTAGGAGTCGGTAAAACCGTGAAAATAGACCTGAAACGTTATTTCCTGAATGGGGAAAATTTGACGTACGAATGCAGCATTAATGATACGTCGAAGGCGGTCGCTACCTTTGAAGGTACTGTAATGACAGTAAGAGGGATTGTTGCGGGGATGACAAACGCCACATTGAAAACGAGTGGTGGCAAGGAACAATCTTTCACCATTACTGTCCGCAACAATGCGAATGATAACGGATGGATGTAATTGGATTTGACAGATAGATGAACAGGAAACGGAAATATTATTGGCTTTGCTGGCTGATGGCCTTTTTCCCTGTCCCTTATCTGGGGGCGCAGGGAACGGACTATCACTCTGTGGCAGTCGATTCGTTGGTCAATCCTCCTTTACTGAAAGAGGGTGGGCGAATATTCATTTTCGATTTTCTTCATATGCATATCGGCAGTATGTACGATACTGATGCTCCCTTGACTTGTACATTTCCATTCCGTAATGTCAGCGGAAGAAATGTGCGGATTACGAAAATTACCACTTCGTGTGGGTGTACGGCGGCGGCATTCAGTCCGGAAGCGCTTGCTCCGGGGATGGAAAGTGCGGTGACATTGGCGTATAATCCTAAAAACCGTATCGGAACAGTAGAAACATACGCGTTTGTGTATACAGAGTTATCGGATAGGCATCCTGTTGCACGTCTGGTGCTGACAGGTGAAGTGGTCTGCTCCGACGAATGGAGTTACCTTCCTTCCGTAATGGGGGTGCTGCGCATGAAACGCAAACAGGTTACCTTTTCGGAAATGACCTCCGGTATCCGTCCTGCAGAACGTATTTTATGTGCTAATACAGGAAAGAAACCTTTGAAGCTTTCTGCGCTGATGCTTCCTCCGTATGCTGCTTTTCATACGGAACCGGCAGTAATACAGCCGGGAAAGGAAGCGGATATGGTGATCACGGTGGATGGCGGTAAATTGCCCGATACTCCGGACGACAGATGGCAGTTCAATTTTATGATTGAAGGAATTGATGCGCCGATTACGGACCGCATGGTCAAAGTTACTGTCAAACGTTTACAATAATATTTTTGATTAACATTTTAAAAAACTATAATATGAGAATTCTTTTCAGAATAATACCATTATGTATACTCTTGCTTGGCTTTGTGGCCTGTGATGATGAAGATGAGGCAAAAGTGGAGACACTGGAGGTGACTTCCGCCAATCTGAACGGCACCTGGCAGTTGATGGAGTGGAACGGGGAGCCCCTCGCCGAAGGCACTTATTGCTATATAACTTTTATCCGCAGAGATAAAACTTTTCAGATGTATCAGAAATTCGATAGTATGTATGCCCGCTTTCTCAGCGGGACATTCGAGATTGAAAAAGATAATGAGTTGGGATATATTGTGAGTGGCAAGTATGATTACAGTTTGGGTGGTCGTTGGAACAATTCATATATCGTAACAGATCTTCTACCTTCTGGTTCTATGGTCTGGACAGTGAAAGATGATACGGGAGATGTGTCTAAGTATGTACGCTGTGACGGAGTTCCTTCTGATATTGTAGAAGAAACTGAAGTTGATACGGATAATTAAATCTGATAATACCGGTCATGTCATAAAAAAAGTAATGAATTATTTGGAAATAAGATAAAGGGTTTCTATCTTTGCATTAGATTTATAATTGTAATGAATACAAGTTTGGAAAGGAAGGGATAAATGATGAAACCATACGAACGATTATTAGATCATAATATCAAACCATCAGTACAACGCATTGCCATAATGCAATACTTGATGGAATATCCTGTCCATCCATCGGCGGATGATATTTACACCGCATTGTCTCCATCTATGCCTACGCTTTCAAAAACTACGGTTTATAATACTTTGAAACTGTTTTCGGAGCAGGGAGCGGCACAGATGCTCACAATTGATGAAAAAAATACTAATTTTGATGCGGATACTTCTCTCCATTCTCATTTCCTTTGCAAATGTTGCGGACATATTTATGATTTGCAATGTCCCGAGGCGGTGAAAGATGTGGAAAGTATGGAAATGGAGGGGCATCAGGTAGCAGAAGTTCATTATTATTATAAAGGTATTTGCAAGAATTGCTTAAGTAAAGATAAAGAAACACGTATTGACTAATTAATTTAAAATTGAGAAGAAAATGAAAAAATTTAGATGTACTGTTTGCGGTTACGTTTATGAAGGTGACGCAGCTCCTGAGAAATGTCCTTTGTGTAAAGCTCCTGCCAGCAAGTTCGTTGAAGTTGTTGAGACTGAAGGCGGTGCACTGACTTTTGCTGATGAGCACGTTATCGGTGTTGCAAAAGGTTGTGATGAAGAAATGATCAAGGACCTGAACAACCACTTCATGGGCGAATGTACTGAAGTTGGTATGTATCTGGCTATGAGCCGTCAGGCTGACCGTGAAGGTTATCCTGAAGTAGCTGAGGCTTTCAAGCGTTACGCTTGGGAAGAAGCTGAACACGCTGCTAAATTTGCAGAGTTGCTGGGTGACTGTGTATGGGATACCAAAACTAACTTGCAGAAACGTAAAGACGCTGAACAAGGTGCATGCGAAGATAAAAAACGTATCGCAACCCGTGCTAAAGCTTTGAACTTGGATGCTATTCACGACACTGTACACGAAATGTGTAAAGACGAAGCTCGTCACGGTAAAGGTTTTGAAGGTTTGTACAACCGTTATTTCGGTGATAAATAATCAAGCCTCATAATAACTCTTAAAAGGTCTGTGTTCTCATACGAATGCAGACCTTTTTTGTTTATATTTGCTCATCAACTTTTAAATGCCGCAATTATGAGAAAAGTACAACTGTTGTTAGTTTGTTTGATGTTTTCTGTAGTCGCTTTGGCTGCTGAAAAAGTAATTAAGTTGCCGAAACCTAACTTGGGCCGTACAGGTTCGGTAATGAAAGCCTTGTCTGAACGGCATTCTACTCGGGAATTTGCTGCAAAGGCTTTGAGCTTGTCGGATCTTTCGGATTTATTATGGGCTGCTAATGGAGTTAACCGCAAAGACTCGGGTAAACGCACAGCTCCTTCTGCTTTGAACAAACAGGATGTGAATGTGTATGTTGTTTTATCGGAAGGAAGTTATTTGTATGATGCTCAAAATCATCAGTTGACTCTGGTTGCTGAAGGAGATTATCGCAGCGCAGTTGCAGGTGGGCAGGCTTTTGTGAAATCGGCGCCTGTCTCTTTGGTTCTGGTCAGCGATGTTTCTCGTTTCGGAGATGCAAAGAATGTCCGTAACCAGTTGATGGGAGCTATGGATGCAGGAATCGTTTCACAGAACATTTCTGTCTTTTGTTCTTCCGCTAAATTGGCTACAGTGCCACGTGCATCGATGGATGGCAATCAGTTGAAGAAAGTGCTAAAGCTAAAAGACGGTCAGATTCCCATGATGAATCATCCGGTAGGATATTTTAAATAAGAAATGCGGGGATATAAAAAAGTGACGATATCTTTATGAGATACCGTCACTTTTGATTTTACTTTAATAGAAATTCATCAATTGCTTTTTTGTAGGTTGCTTTATCGGCTGCTCCACGGAAAAGCTGTGGATCTCCTTTCATGGGGATGAATACGAATAAAGGGATACTTGTTGCATTGAACAGGGCTGCCAGTTCTTTCTGCCTGTCTACATTCACTTTATAGATAATTATCTTCCCTGCATATTCCTTTGCCAACTCTTTCATGATAGGAGCTGTCTGCCGACATGGTCCGCACCAGTCAGCATAAAGGTCAATGATGGCAGGCTTGTCGCCTTTGTATTTCCACTCCTTTGATTTCTCATAATCGAAGACGTCTTTCAGAAACATTTCCTTGTTCATTACGACGACTTCACCGTTACCTGTTACTTCTTTTTTACCTTGATTGGTTTCAGCTTTGTCATTGAAAGCGTATATAATCACGCTTACCATGACGAAAGCTACCATTGCTAATACTTTCTTCATTCGTTATTCTGTCTTTTATGTATAATGTTTCTCAATTACCCCTTGCAGTTCGCTACTGTGGATTACACCTGAATGTCTCCAGACAGCTTCTCCATCTTTGAACAGTATAAAGGTCGGTACTGCTTGTATACGGTATTTTGTAGCCAGCTCTTCATGCTGGTCAACGTCTATCTTTACAATACGCGCTTTATCACCTACATTCTGTTTCACTTCTTCCAAAACAGGTTTCATCGCTTTACAGGGTCCACACCATTCCGCAAAAAAATCTACTAAAACCGGCATCGGCAACTTTATTAAATCTTCAAACTTTTCCATAAATCTTTCCTTTCTTAAAATTAACTGTCAGTCATTGAAGACTGCAAATATAAACTCTGTTTTATATATATAACGGAAAAATGCCGTTTTTGTTCACAAAATAGTAATTGTAGAGACATCTTATTGTAATGTGAAACAAGGAATTTTGCGTATCGAAACGAAATAAAGGTTGAACTAAATAATGATAGCCTATGAAATTCTTATTTATTGTTCAAGGTGAGGGTAGGGGACACTTGACACAAGCCATCACCCTCGAAGAAATGTTACTGCGTAACGGGCACGAAGTGGTGGAAGTGCTGGTGGGCAAGAGTTCGTCACGTACCTTACCGGGATTTTTCAACCGGAGTATTCATGCACCGGTGAAACGTTTTATTAGTCCGAACTTTCTGCCTGCAGCAGATAGTAAACGCCCGAGTTTGAAGAAAAGTGTTTTTTATAATTTGCGGAAGATACCGGAATACTTTCGTAGCATGTGCTATATAAATCAGCGGATCAAGGAGACGGGTGCAGAGATTGTCATTAACTTCTACGAACTTTTGACGGGACTTACATACGCTTTTTTCCGTCCTGCCGTCCCGTATGTATGCATCGGACATCAGTACTTATTTCTGCATCGTGATTTTGAATTTCCGGAGAAGAACTTCGTTCAACTATGGATGTTACGTTTCTTTACGCGGATGACGGCTATTAGGGCTTCGAAGAAGCTAGCTTTATCTTTTAGAACTATGGAACAGGATGATGTACATCGGATAGTTGTAGTACCACCTCTGATTCGTCAGGAAGTGACGTCCATCCAACCGGAAGAGGGGAATTATATTCATGGATATATGGTGAATTCAGGTTTTTCCGATAGTGTGGAGAAGTTTCACATTTGTCATCCGGAGATACCGCTGAAATTCTTTTGGGATAAAGCGGATACGGAGGAAGTGACAAAGGTTGATGAGACGCTCTGTTTTTATCAGATTGATGATATCAAGTTTCTCAACGGAATGGCTGGTTGCCGGGCTTATGCAAGTACGGCAGGGTTTGAATCTATCTGTGAAGCGATGTATCTTGGAAAACCTGTCTTGATGGTGCCGGCACATATCGAACAAGATTGTAATGCCTATGACGCGATGAGGGCAGGTGCGGGAATTATCAGTGATTCTTTTGATTTGGAATCGTTGCTTCGTTTCGCCGGAAGATATACTCCGAACCGGAACTTTACCTCTTGGGTGCGTAGCTGTGAACGGCGGATAATTTTTGAATTGGAAGAAACAATGAATGTGGTAACTGATGAAATGTATATGGTGGAAAGCTTTGTCTGATTGACGGGGAATGAGCAAAGAAAAATGGATAATGAAGTCAGATGATTCAATCATCATTCATTATCCATTTATTCTTTATAACTGTTTAGGCTCTTTATTCCTCAATAGTCAATTCATCAATGATGTGGGAAGCTCCCGCATATTTATCTATAATAAAGAGTGTATAACGAATGTCGACACAGGCTGCGCGCTGTGATGACGGGCGGAAAGCAATGTCGCCCGTCAATCCTTCAAAGTTACGGTCGAAAGCAGTTCCTACCAGCTGGCCTTTACCGTTGAAGACCGGGCTGCCGGAGTTTCCTCCCGTATTGTCGGTGTTTACAATAAAGCAAACGGGCATTTCACCATTCTTACCGTAACGCCCATAATCCTTGGCTGCGTATAACTCCTTCAATTTCTGAGGAACTACAAATTCCCAATTGCCTTGATCTTCTTTTTCCATCACTCCTTTGAGGGTTGTGTGAGCGTCATAAACAGCTCCGTCGAACGGTTCGTAAGAAAGTACCTGACCATAGGTTAGCCGTAAAGTTGAATTTGCGTCCGGATAAATAGGACTTCCCTTATCCTTTCTCATATCCATCATACCTTTTACCCATACTTTGTGGGCTGCATTGTAATTCTGATTCGCTTCCTTCATGGCGATAGCAGTTTTCAGTATGCCGTCGGTAATGGAGTATTTGAATAATATCATCCAGTCATATCCTATCTTATATAGGCTTGGCTTTTTGATGAACTTCTCAAAGTTTTTGGGATTACCGAAGATGGAATGTTCGAAACATTCGTCGATAAATGCATCTATACTTCCTTTGAAGCGTGAATTGATGATTTCAAAGATATTGATCCGTTGTTCTGCCGGAATATAATTAGCATAGGTTTTCAACATTTCTTTTCCCACCATCCGTTCTACTTCGGGGAAAGGAACAGATGCGAAGTATTTTTCACCTTCCTTTTTCAGTTTTTGAGTCGCTTCTTTTATCTGCCCCTTGTCTTTCGATTTCAAGGCAGCTACCAATTCCATAGTGGAAGGAATACGCATGAAGTCAAGAGCTGTCACCAATGCTTCATTCAAGGCTTGTTGATGGTAGAGCGCATCACGACGATGAGCTACAATGGAACGGATTTCATCGAATGCTTTTTGGTAAGAGTCATCTCCTTTTTCACGACCGCGTGCCAGGAGTTCTTCTTGTTGTGCACGCTTGGTATCTAAAACCTTGAGCCGTACCAAACCTTCGTTCATACCAATTGCATTTTTCCAATAGTTGGCAGATGACGCATATTTGCTGGCATAATGAATACGTACGGCAGGATCTTTAAGCATTTGCTCCATAAGTACCTTTTGACGTGCTCCACGTACATGTTGGCGCATGAAATTGGTTGTTTGCATTCGTTCCTCCACTTCATCGGAAATCATGTATCGCCAGTTACGTCCCGGAAATCCCATGACAAAGGTAAAATCACCTTCTTGTACACCGGCCAGACTGATGGTGAGATGCTTCTTCACTTTTAACGGTACATTGTCTTTCGAATATGCTGCCGGTTTTCCGTTCTTGTCCGCATAAATGCGGAACAGCGAAAAGTCACCTGTATGGCGCGGCCACATCCAGTTGTCGGTATCCGCTCCGAACTTTCCAATGGAAGAAGGAGGGGCACCGACCATACGGATATCACTGTACACGGTTTTTATGAACATATAATATTTGTTCCCGCCGTAAAAGGCTTTGAGCTCCAGTTTGGTAGCGGGAGTAACTTCTATGTTCTCAGCTTTGGCAAAGCGTTCCGCTACTTTACTAAGATAGCTGGGGGACAGGTAATTGATTCCGTCAGGATCCGGATCTTTTTTCAACTGCTCGTTGACGTAATCCGTCACATCAAGAATCCGATCGATATAAGTAACGGTCAGTCCCGGAGTAGGGAGCTCCGCATCGCGGTTCATCGCCCAAAAGCCTTCTGTCAGATAGTCGTGCTCCACGTTGCTGTGCTGCTGGATGGCTCCGTAACCACAGTGGTGGTTAGTCAGTACCAATCCTTCGGAAGAGATAACCTCTCCCGTGCATCCTCCTCCGAAGTGTACGACTGCATCTTTCAAAGAAAGACCGTTGGAATTGTAAACCTCTTCAATAGGAATCTCAAGTCCAAGCTCGCGCATGGCAACTTCATTCTGTGTTTTCAAGTCGGTCAGCATCCACATACCTTCGTCGGCGTGGATACTGAGCGTTGCCAATGAAAAGACTGCAAATAGGATTTGTTTTTTCATTTATTCTACAATTGTCATTTCGTTTATCAGATGTCCGCAGTTTCCTAATTTCTCCAAGATGAACAGGACATAGCGGATATCCAGATTGATGCAACGTTGCAGGTTATTGTCAAAGTTGATATCACCACTCAGCGATTCCCAGTTTCCATCGAATGCACAACCGATCAGTTCTCCGTTCTCATTCAGAACCGGACTGCCTGAATTACCTCCGGTGATGTCATTGGTTGAAAGGAAGCAAACCGGCATATCACCGTTCGGCAAAGCATAACGGCCGTAGTCCTTTTTCTCTATCAGCTCTTTCAACTTGGCAGGTACGACAAACTCACGATCTTCCGGATTTTCCTTTTCCAGAATACCCTTGGTAGTAGTGTAGTAGTTATAGTGTACACCGTCTTTCGGGTCGTAAGGTTTCACGTTACCGTAAGTCAGGCGGATTGTAAAGTTCGCATCCGGATAAGAAGGAACAGGTAATTTCATTTCACCCAAACCACGGATGTAGGTTTTGTGTAATAAAGCCAATTCCTTGTCCATATCCTTCAACTGTCCTATGAGTTGTTCGAGTAAATCATATTTGGACTGGCAATATTGCAAAGCCAGGTCGTTATCAATAGCTTTTACAGTCGGTTTCTTGATAAACTTCTCGAAGTTTGCACGATTGGCAAAAATGGAATTGTCATACATGTCATCGATAAATTTATTATAGTCGCCTTTATATTTCTGTTCGATAAGTTTGTAGATAGACGGACGTTGCTCTGCCGGAATCATTTCCGCATAAAGAGGGAACAATGCTTTGGCCACCTTACGGTCTACTTCGTGGTCATAGTCTTTGTTATGAATCTCATCATATGTCTCTTTCAGAGCTTCGATACGTACTTTAATCAAAGAATCGTTCTTTTCTACCAATGCTTCCCGAGTTTTGGACAGCAGGGTACTTCCGAACTCGATAGCTCCGAAGAACGTTTCTCTTAAACAAGTGTACTGATAGTTGAGAGGAGCTGTCTTAGCTACCAAGTCATCTATCTTCTTCACTACCTCCGCATAATCGGTATTGTTCTGCTTTCTGGCAAATTCAGCGAATTTGGCTTCCTGTGCCGCTTTTGTGCCCAGTACATCATTATCGATAATAGCCTTGTTCATTCCGATAGAATTTTTCCAATAGTTGCTGGAACCTGCATATTTGTTGGCATATTGAATACGGATCTTGTCACTGGCGTTCATTACTTCTTTCAAAACAGCTAGACGGGCTCCACGAATGCGGATGCGCGGTTCGTTTTCCGATTCCATGCGTTCTTTTACTTCCGATACGGTCAGATAACGGCTTGTACTTCCGGGAAATCCCATAATCATGGCATAGTCTCCTTCTTTCAAGCCCTTGATAGAAATAGGCAAATGTTTTTTTGTTTTCAAGGGAGTATTGCTTGTACTGTATTCTGCCGGCTCTCCGTTGGCATCCGCATAAATACGGAACATAGAGAAGTCACCGGTATGACGGGGCCACATCCAGTTATCTGTTTCTCCGCCAAACTTACCGATAGAAGAAGGAGGAGCTGCCACCATACGCACATCCGGGTATACTTTCTTATAGAACATATAGAATTTATTTCCGGCATAGAATGGGAGTGCCTGTGGCACGATTCCTTTCTTGTCTTTCAGATCACTTTTTGCATACAGCTCTTCTGCCAGTTTCTGGAGAAACGCACCGCTGAATGATTCAGTCTCAGTGATTTCTTTAGCAGCAATCTTAGCATTGACAATATCAGTGATATCTTCGATACGTTCGATAAATGTAAATTTCAATCCCGGAGTAGGAAGTTCCATCTCTCTGGAAGTAGCCCAGAAACCATCCGTCAGATAATCGTGTTCAACGCTGCTATGTTGTTGGATGGAAGCATATCCGCAATGGTGATTGGTCAGGATCAATCCTTCCGGTGAGATAATCTCTCCGGTACAGCCTCCTCCGAAGATACCGACAGCGTCTTTTAGGGAAACTCCATGGGGGTTATATAAATCTTGCGCTTCCAGTTTCAAACCTTGTTTTTTCATCATGTCTATGGAATGCTGCTGTTGCATTAGCTGCAATAACCACATACCTTCATCCGCTTTAGCGGAACATACGATTAGCGCAGTCAGCGCCAATAAATAAAGTTTTAGTCTATTCATTCTTTAATGCTGATAATTAAAATATTTATGATTCTTATTTTGTCTTTTCCACTCTCAACTCTCCACTTCTCAAAGCTTCCATGATATTGGCAGGCGGACGTTGGTTCATTAGTTCATTCTTCATGAAATCCATATAAGGCGCTACGTGCTTAAAGAATTGGTAATATCCTTTGCACAGATAATTCAAGCCGGGTTCGCCTTCCGATGTACGGCTGAAGCGATTCTTCGGACATTCTCCGTTGCAGGCAAACAGGAATTCGCATTCCTTGCACTGGGTGGGGAGAGATTGGTATTTCATGTTGCCGAAGTGATGTTGGCGTTCACTGTGCATCATTTCCACCAATGTCTGATTATAGATGTTTCCCAGTTTATATTCGGGGAAAACGAAGTGGTCGCACGAATATACATCACCGTTGAATTCCATAACACCGGCGTGTCCGCAAGTTTTTGCCATCGTACATATTCCCGGCTGTTCACCCATCCAGTTTGCCAGAGTGGAGTCGAATATCTGTATGTAGTAGTTGCCTACGTCTTCTTTCACCCATTCGTCAAAAAGAGTACACAGGAAATTGCCCCATTGCTCCGGAGTGACGGAGAAATCGGCCAATTTTCCTTCCTTGTCTTCGGCAAGAGAGGCGAGATGCCGTCCGTCTTGATGCGGAAGAATACGTTCGACGATAGGAGCAAACTGTATATAATGACAATCTATCTCTTTGAAAAAGTGATAGAAGTCCAGCGGATAGTCAGCGTTGAAGTCATTGACAACGGCCATTGCATTCCATTCTACATTGTGTTTTTTCAGCAGATTGATACCCTGCATCACTTTCACGAAGGAAGGTTTGCCCATTTTGTTTTTACGGTATTCGTCATGAAACTCCTGTGGTCCGTCGATAGAAACTCCTACCAGCCAGTTGTTGTCGTGAAAGAACCGGCACCATTCATCGGTGAGCATTGTTCCGTTCGTCTGAATACAGTTGTCAATGGTACGTCCGCGTGCATATTTCTTTTGCAGTTCCATAGCCTTTTTATAGAAAGAAAGCGGACGCATCAGTGTTTCTCCCCCGTGCCAGGTGAAAAGCACCTGTGGCATGGTTTGTGAGTTGATATACTCGTCGATGAACTTTTCCAGAAGCTCATCGCTCATTACGTGTTTCGGGTTATCTTTGTATAGATTTGCCTTTTCCAGATAATAGCAATAGTCGCAAGCCAGGTTGCATACGGCACCTACCGGCTTTACCATCACATAGAGAGGTTTGGCAAAAGGGGCGTAAGTTGATGTTTTCATAGCTGCAAAATTAGATAAACTAAATGAAAAAAAAAGCCTTCTCCATATGTTTATAAGGATTATTAAAGAAAAGAGACTTACAAGATTTAAATATTGATAAAATGTTTCTCTGAAAAATGAATCGGTTGTACCTTTGCACGCAGAATCAAATGAATAGACGAACGTGAATAAACTTTTATCTTTATTGTTTTTGCTCCCGTTTCTGGCTTCCTGCACTAATAAGTACAAGATCGAAGGAACATCTTCTGTGAATAGCCTGGATGGAAAAATGCTGTATCTTAAGTCCTTACGTGATGGTGAATGGGTGAAACTGGATTCTGCTGAGGTAGCGCACGGTCTGTTCTCCATGAAAGGCAAAGTAGATTCCGTACAGATGGTGACACTTTATATGGATGATGAAAGCATCATGCCGATTGTGCTGGAAAATGGAAAAATCAAGGTAAACATCAGTAATTCGGATATCAAAGCGGTGGGTACTCCTTTGAATACGGCACTATACGAGTTTATTGAGAAAAGGAACCGACTGGAGGAAAGTATCGGAGAGTTGGAACAGAAAGAAACCCGTATGGTGATGGACGGAGGTGATTTGGATGAGATTCATTCACAATTGGCAGTGGAAGGAGATTCGCTGATGAAAGAGATGAATCAATATGTGAAGACTTTCATTTCCACCAACTACGAAAATGTGTTGGGACCCAATGTGTTTATCATGCTTTGCAGTTCGTTGCCTTATCCTATTATGACTCCGCAGATAGATGACATCATAAAAGACGCTCCTTATTCTTTTAAAAGCAATAAGTTGGTAAGAGAGTTTCTTTCGAAGGCGAAAGAGAATATGAAACTGATAGAAGAGCACAAGCGTCTGGAAGAAAATGCTTCGGTAAAGAAGTGAATATAACTTCTCTATTATCGGTCTTGATCTTCGTTCTTTATCATTCCCTTATGTTTCTCCGGTAAAGCACTTTCAACGGCGGCGTATGCTTCCGCCATAGTCGCTTTGATATTTTCCATACCTTTTCCTTTAGGCGGAATAGGCTCATGAATCGTGAGAATCATGCGGTGACGGTGTATCCATTTGCCTGTACGCGGAAGGATCTCAAATGAGCCGTCAATGGTGACGGGCACTACTGCCAGTTGTAAGTCATCCGCCAATTGAAAAGCTCCTTTCTTGAAATACCCCATGTGTCCGGTGAAAGTACGAGCCCCTTCCGGGAAAACGACCAAAGATACTCCGTCTTTCAAAGAGTCCTTCGCCTGCCGGATCGTTTCCAACACTTTCTTCGGACCGGACCGGTCTACAAAAATGTGCCCTGCGCTTTCGCAGGCTTTTCCAACGAACGGTAGTTTACGCAGACTTTTTTTCATCATCCATTTAAAGTTTCTTCCGATAAAACCGTAGATCAGGAATATGTCGAATGAGCCTTGATGGTTGGGTACAAAGATATAGGAAGTTTTATCATGCAACTTTTCACGCCCTTGAATCTTTACGGGAATCAGCAGGAACAGACAGATTAATTGTGACCATATCTTTCCCGGATAATATCCCCAGATGTGGGCTCCTCCCAAAAGAGAACCTACGATGGTGACGAGTGCCGTAAGGATAGTCAACACTAATAATATAGGTAAAGCGATGCAAATCTGATAAATATAATAAAGTATCTTCATAGGGTTGGATTTTTACATTGCAAATATACATGATTATTGTAAAAAAGAGATGCGGATACCATATAATCTTTTCGATTGTGTTATTTTTGTCTCTCGTTATTAGAGATAGCTGTTAAAAATATGATACGTATATTACATACTGCCGATTGGCACTTGGGGCAAACGTTCTTCGGTTATGACCGTACAGAGGAGCATGAGGCGTTTTTAGATTGGCTGGCGGGAGAAATCCTCCGGCAGGAGATTGATGCATTGATTATAGCCGGAGACGTGTTTGATGTTTCCAATCCTTCGGCTGCTTCCCAAAGTATATATTATCGGTTTATATACCGGGTTACGGCGGAGAATCCCAATCTGCAAATTGTGATTGTTGCCGGAAATCATGATTCGGCGGCACGTCTGGAAGCTCCTTTACCTTTGTTGCAGGCTATGAGAACAGAGGTCAGGGGAGTGGTACGTAAGTTGGAAGTCGGAGCGGTTGATTACGATCATCTATGCGTGGAACTGAAGAACCGGCAGGGAGAAGTTGAATTACTTTGTATGGCGGTTCCTTTTTTGCGTCAAGGAGACTATCCGGTAGTGCAGACAGAGGGGAATCCATATTCGGAAGGGGTTCGTGAACTTTATACGCAGCTTCTGCGAAAGTTGTGGAAACGCCGTAAGCCGAATCAGGCCATTCTTGCCATAGGTCATCTGCAAGCTACCGGTTCGGAGATTGCAGAAAAGGATTATAGTGAACGCACAGTGATAGGCGGACTGGAGTGCGTGTCACCGGAGGCTTTTCCCGAACAGATCGCTTATACGGCTCTAGGACATATTCATAAAGCGCAACGGGTATCCGGCCGGGAGAATGTACGCTATGCGGGAAGTCCGATTCCGATGTCTTTTGCCGAAAGGCATTATCATCACGGAGTGGTAATGGTGGCTTTTGACGGAGGGTGTGCGGTAGACATCCGACGGATAGAATGTCCGAAATCAATACCTTTGATAAGTGTGCCGAGCGGTGAGCCGGAATTGCCTGAAAAGATATTGGAGATGTTGGGCGAATTGCCGGAGACGGAAGGAACCGCTCCCTATCTGGAAGTGAAGGTTTTGCTGGAAGAGCCCGAACCCATGCTCCGGCAGGAGATAGAGGATGTTCTGGCGGATAAGAATTATCGCCTGGCACGCATTGTCTCTTTTTACCGTACCGGTGCGGAAAATGTGGAGAAAGAGGAGACAGACTGGAAAAAAGGATTACAGGAGATGTCACCGTTGCAGATTGCACAGTCTGCATTTGAGAAGATTTATCAGTCAGAAATGCCGGAGGATTTGGTTGATTTGTTTCAAGAAGCCTATTTGGCTGCCACCCGTAAAGAAGAGGAGGAAAGATGAAAATATTAGCTATACGATTGAAGAATCTTACTTCCATTGAAGGGACGGTGGAAGTGGATTTCACCGCTGAGCCATTGTGCTCGGCTGGTATATTCGCTATTTCTGGTCCTACGGGAGCGGGAAAGTCAACCTTGTTGGACGCGTTATGTCTGGCGTTGTATGATAAAGCGCCCCGTTTCGCCGCTTCGGTGGAAAGTGTGAATCTGGCGGATGTAGGGGATAACCGGATTAATCAGTCCGATGTGCGTAACCTGTTGCGTCGTGGCACAAGTGACGGTTATGCAGAAGTTGATTTTCTGGGAGTAGACGGACACCGTTACCGCTCTTGTTGGTCGGTGAGACGTACACGGAATAAAGTGAGCGGCTCTTTGCAGCCGCAAATGATGGAGGTGAAGGAGCTGGATACGGGGAAAGAATTTCAAGGGACGAAGAAGGAGTTGCTGGCACAGTTGGTTGAGTTGATCGGGTTGACGTATGAGCAGTTTACCCGTACCGTATTGTTAGCTCAGAATGACTTTGCCACTTTCTTGAAATCTAAAGGAGCGGCTAAGGCGGAGTTGCTTGAAAAACTGACGGGGACCGGAGTGTATTCTTTCATTTCGCAGGAAGTGTTTGCCCGGAATAAGGCAGCGCAGGAAGAGGTAGCTTTGATTCATAATAAGATGAGTGTGATTGAATTGATTCCGGAAGAGGAACAGCTTGCCTTGCAGAAAGAAAAAGAGTTGTTGGCTGAAAAGCGTTCGGAAGGAATCAAATTGCTGGCGGAACAGAATGCGCAGTTGAATGTTGTCCGTTCATTGAAGACGCAAGAGGAGCTCCGGACAAAGAAGCAGAAAGAGGAACAAGGAGAACAGGCCAGACTAAAGACCGCTTTGGACATATTGGCCTCGCAGGAGGAAGGCTTGGTTCGTTTCAAAGCCCAATGGGAAGCTATACAGCCGGACTTGAAGCGAGCCCGTCAACTGGATGTGCAGATACAGTCCCAACAAGAGGGTTATATACAGTCTCAACAACTATTGCAGGCAGCCCGCAAGCAGGTGCGGGAGCAGGACAAGAGAAAACAGATGGTTGAGGAACAGTTGCATTTGTCTTATCAGACCTTACGCCGTCTATTGAATGTTGCAGGGACGGAAGACAGTCTGCTGCTTGAACAGGTGGAAGAAACGTTACGGCAGGAAGAGGGAAATTTGTCTGCCGGAATAGAAACGAACGAAAAACGCCTGGAGCGGTTGAATGCTTTCGGATATCCGTCGTTAGCTGACGAACAGGTCAAGTTGCAGAAAGAATTGGCACGTCAGCAGAATATCCGGCAATTGACGGAAGCGTTGAAGAAGGCGATGTCGGAAATAGAGCATTTGGAAAAAGAGGCGGCAGATTGTTCGAAGGAGCTTTCGGAACGGGAAGTTGCCTTGAAAACAGTACAACGTCTTTATGAAAACGCCCGCATGGCGGTAGGGAAGGATGTGAAAGCTTTGAGGCGGCAGTTGGAGGAAGGAGAAGCCTGTCCGGTTTGTGGTAGTACTTCGCATCCGTATCATCGGGAACAGGAAGTGGTGGATACTCTTTTCCGGAATATGGAGCAGGAGTATAATGCGGCAACAGCGGTTTATCAGCAGGTGAACAACCGGAGCATTGCCTTGCAACGTGATTTGGCACATCAGAAGATGATTGCGGGGCAGGTACGTGAACAATTGTCGGCTTTCCAAAAAGAAAGCGCTGACACCGGAAATGAGGAACAGATACAACAACGCTTGGGAGAACTGGCGAAGCTTATTTTAGAATACCGTAATCTGTATGCGGAATGGCAGCGGGGTGATGAAGAGATAAAGAAGCTGCGTTCGCATTATGAAGCCTTGCGTGAGAATGTTTCCCGATGCCGTTTAGCCATGCAAAAGGTATCGGCTGCCAATGAACAGTCGGTGCTATTACAGAATGCCGCGATTGCCGAACAAAAGCGTTTTGAGGTGATAGAGAAAGCATTGGATACACTTCGTCGGGAACGTTCGGGCTTATTGAAAGGAAAGAGTGCCGATGAGGCGGAAGCCGCCGTAGCAAGGCGGGAAGGAGAATTGAATCTGGCGTTGGAGAAAGCCCGTAAGGAGGTAGAGACGGCTCAAAACGGACTTTCCGGCTTGCAAGGAGAGCTGAAACAGATTGCTTCGTCTATTGAAGAGTTGCAAGTGCGGCAGAAGCAAATTGAATTCCCCGAACAGCTTCCGGAAGCAATAAAGAAACAACAGGAGGAGAATCTGAATACGGAACGCAGCCTTTCCATTATTGAAGCCCGTTTGTTGCAGCAGGCTAAGAATAAAGCGGTGGTGGAGCAGATAGCAAAAGAACTTTCAGAGAAACAATCGGTTGCCGACCGTTGGGCAAAGTTGAATAAGCTGATTGGCAGTGCGGATGGAGCAAAATTCAAAGTCATAGCGCAGAGTTATACCTTGAATCTGTTATTGCTTCATGCCAACAAACATTTGTCTTATCTTTCCAAACGCTATAAATTGCAACAGGTTCCCGGTACATTGGCCTTGCAGGTTGTCGACTGTGATATGTGTGATGAGATACGAACGGTTTATTCCCTTTCCGGAGGCGAATCATTCTTAATCTCGCTGGCATTGGCATTGGGATTGTCATCTTTATCCAGCAATAATTTGAAGGTGGAGTCGCTTTTTATAGACGAAGGGTTCGGATCTTTGGATGCGGAAAGCCTGCGTACGGCTATGGAAGCATTGGAGCAACTGCAAATGCAGGGAAGAAAAATAGGCGTGATCTCTCATGTGCAGGAAATGAGCGAACGGATTTCCGTTCAAGTGCAGGTACACAAGAAAGTGAATGGAAAGAGTGTGCTTAGTGTTGTAGGATAAGCACACTCTTTCCTCTTTATTATCTGAATTCGTTTAATTCGTTCAGATTCTTTTTGATTTCGTGGATACGGTTTAGGAACTTCTTGCGGTAAATCCATAAGATCAGTCCTAGACCGCCTCCCCATAACAAGACAAAAAAGGAAATCATGCCTATACCGTATTGCCATACTTGCCAGTAAATGAATGAAAGAACAGCCAATACCAGAAGGAAAAAGATGGCAAACAGACGCTCTCTGATGGTCCATCGGTGGATGCGGTTGACACGGCTGATTACTTCTATCAAAGGCATTTCGTCTATTCGGGTCCGTTGGAGGTAGCGGGTAGTGACGATATCCCAGCAAAGTGCGGGAATCCAGGCTAGAAGGATAATGATATAGATAGGGTTCAGCCTGTTGTGCAACAGGACTTCCGCCAGGAACAGGATCAGTATCGGCAGGGAAATCAGAATCAGCTTTATGTTCAGATTGGCAATGGCATGAATGCCCTTGCCGGTATGTCCCAGCAATTTCGAAAGTTCCTCTTCTTTAATGAGCTCTTTGTCTTTCAGGTGCTCATCGAGTGCATTCCAGGATTTCTTCAATTCTTCCAGTTCCATATATCTTTAGTCTTCCTTTTTCATTTTTTTTAGTTTGTCTTTGATGCGGCTTAACTTGGTAGCCACATTCGTTACCGTCAGTCCGGTAATCTCCGCAATCTCCTCGTAACTCTTCTCTTCGAGATAGAGCAGGATGATGGATTTGTCGAGTTGCCCCAATTGATTGATCATCCGGTAAAGCTGTTTCAGCATTTCATTGACCGGATCATGCGCTTCGATACTCCAGTCAATCTCTTTGGTGAGGCTGACAATTTCCGGTATATTCTTTTCCTTGCGATAAAAACTGATGCAGGTGTTGAGGGCAATACGATAAATCCATGTCGATATTTTACACTCTTTCCTGTATTTTGGATAGGCTTTCCAAAGGTTCAGCACAACATCCTGGTAAAGGTCGTTGAGAGGGGCATTGGGATTGGCGTACAGATAACACACCTTATAGATCACCCGTTCATATTCACGGATGACTGACAAGAATTCTTGTTCAACAGGCCTGTCTGTTTCTGCCGACTGTTCCCTCATGAGCGTTATTGTAAATTGGCAGCCAGGAATTTGCGTATCTCTGCCACACTCTTATTCCGGCGGCGGGCATAATCTTCGAGTTGGTCTTCTCCAATCTTCCCTACTGAAAAATATTCGGAAGCCGGATGTGAGAACATAAGTCCGCAGACGGACGCGTGAGGATACATTGCTCCGTTTTCGGTCAGTGAGATACCTATCCGTTTCATATCCAATAGTTCGTCCAATAGGAAATTGACGGATTGGTCGGGCAAAGACGGATAACCGACCGCCGGACGAATACCTTGATATTTTTCAACTAGCAAATCCTCAATGCTTAAATTCTCATCTTTCGCATATCCCCATACTTCTTTTCGTACATACTCATGCATCTTTTCCGTAGCAGCTTCAGCCAGACGGTCGGAAAGAGTTTGGACAAGCAAATGTTTGTAGGGATCTTGTTCGTAAAGCCCTTCCATATCCGCATCGATGGAAGCGGCGAAAGCGCCGATCGTATCGGCTATGCCGGAAGATGACGGGCGCACAAAGTCACTTAAACAAAGGAATGGACTGCCGTCTCTTTTAGGTGTTTGCTGGCGGAGTAAAGGAAACGTGATGTATTGGTTTTGTTCCTTTTCAATCACCAGATTGTCTCCGTCGGAGTTTGCTTTACAGAGCTTGAAGATTGTCTTTACTTCGTAATCCTTGTCGAGCAGATCCAGCATACGGTTGGCCTCTTTGAAAAGCTGCATGGCTTCGGAGGCTTTATTCCGTTCTTCTTCCGGAAAAGTGGTCAGCCATACGGCACGGCAGGCATCGCATCCGTGAATGTTGGTGATAGCTGCGAAACGCGGTTGGAACCCCCATGCGTGGAAAAAGTAAATCCAGTTGATGTAGGGGGCGACCGTATGTATTTTATAAGATAAGACTGTAGGTTGCATAATGTGGCTTGTTTTTCTGTTTGAGAAATTCACTTACTATCTGAACCTTAACTCTTGTCCACGATAGTTCTCGTCTATCTCTCCGTTATTACATAGCAGATGCCCGTTTGCAAAAGTCTTTTCTACTCTCCAATTGAATGTATGTCCCTCCAACGGGCTCCATTTGCATTTACTTAAAATGCAGTCTGCCGTTACCGTCCAATTGCTGTCCGGACGTACTAACACAAGGTCTGCCTGATAACCTTTCCGGATGAATCCCCGATTCTGTATTTCGTACATTTGGGCAGGAGCATGAGCCATCTTTTCTACCACTTTCTCTATTGTAAATACTCCTTTGTCCACTAGTTCCAGCATACTGACTAGTGAAAACTGAATCATTGGCATTCCCGACATTGCTTTCAATGCTCCTCCTTCTTTCTCGCTTAGTAGGTGCGGAGCGTGGTCTGTTGCGATGGCGTCTATCAAACCGCTATTGACTGCCTCCTGCAGGGCCTTCCGGTCTTTTGCTGTTTTGATGGCGGGGTTGCATTTGATGCGTGCGCCCAGTGTCCGGTAATCTTCCTCTGTGAAAAGCAGATGAGAAACACAGGCTTCTGCCGTGATTCGTTTTTGTGCCAGAGGAGCGGTTGAGAACAGACTGAGTTCTTTGGCAGTAGAGATGTGCATGATATGCAGGCGGGCATTTGTTTCACGTGCCAATTGCACCGCCAGCTCCGAAGAACGGTAACAGGCTTCTTCCGAACGTAGGAGCGGATGAAGGGACAGCGGGACATCTTCTCCGTACTCTTTCTTAAATTTATCCGTATTTTCTTTGATGATTCCCTGATCTTCACAATGGGCGGCGATAAGCAAATCGGTACCGCCAAAGATATTGCGCAGACTGGCCATCCGGTCTACCAGCATATTACCGGTACTTGAACCCATGAACAGTTTAACGCCACAGACACGGTGTTTGTCCAACTTTGCAAACTGAGTGTAATTGTTGTTGGTTGCTCCGAAATAACAGGAATAGTTGACGGCGGATTTCTCGCTTAATAAAGCGAATTTCTCATCAAGAGCTTCCAAAGTGGTGGTCTGTGGATTGGTATTCGGCATATCCATGATTGAGGTGACGCCACCCACCGCAGCAGCACGGCTTTCGGTGATAATATCCGCCTTATGGGTAAGACCGGGATCGCGGAAGTGTACGTGCTCGTCAATGGCACCCGGCAAAAGATAACATCCGGTTGCATCTATTATTTCATCACAGGGGGCAGACGCTTTTTCTTCACCAACCAATATCTCGGCGATTTTCTCGTCTTCAATCACAACCGAACCCGGAACAGTTCTTCCTTCGTTGACAATAATGGCATTTTGAATCAGTGTACGTTTCATTTCTTTTGCGGGAATTTATGGAACCAACTATTTACTTTTAATTTAATCACACCGAATATGGCTTCTCCAAAGATACTGCTATTCATCTTGGAAGTACCCAATTCGCGATTGATGAATATCACCGGAACTTCAATGATTTTGAAGCCGCACTTATAAGCCGTGAATTTCATCTCAATCTGAAAGGCGTATCCTTTGAAGCGGATGTGGTCTAAATCTATCGTTTCCAATACCTGGCGACGGTAGCAGACGAATCCGGCGGTAGTGTCGTGCACGGGGATTCCCGTGATAAACCGCACATACTTGGAAGCGAAATAGGACATGAGCACACGTCCCATCGGCCAGTTTACTACGTTTACCCCACTGACGTACCGGGAACCGATGGATACGTCGCCTCCCTGTTCCGCACAGGCCTGGTACAGACGGGGCAAATCGTTCGGATTATGGCTGAAATCGGCGTCCATCTCAAAGATATATTCGTATGTATGTTCCAATGCCCATTTGAATCCGGTGATGTAGGCGGTTCCTAATCCTAACTTCCCTTTACGCTCGATCATAAACAAGCGTTCGGGAAACTCTTGTTGCAGGGTTTTTACAATAGTTGCCGTTCCGTCGGGCGAACCGTCTTCTATTACCAGAATATGGAATACTTTGGGAAGTCCGAAAACGGCACGGATAATATTTTCGATATTCTCTCGTTCGTTATAAGTAGGAATAATTACAATGCTGTCTGATGTCTGCATATAGATACTATAATATTTAAGAACAAAAGTAGTTCTTTTCCTTTAGTTATAGATGAACTAAGGAATATTTAACGTGTTCTGCGGCTCATTATGGATAACTCCGTACCTCACGGAATTAAGCCCACACCTTACGGGAGGTAAGCCCACGCCTGACTGATACTAAGCCCACGCCTGACTGATACTAAGCCCACGCCTGAGCGATACTGAGCCCACGCTTCACCGAGACTCAGCCCACGTCTCAATGGCGCTGAGCCCATAGCTCGGTAATTCTTACTGTGTATTTCTTGATAATACTTCCATTTTTAAAGTATGTACTCCCAATCTTTTTTGTACTTTTGCGGTGAAATTTTATAGGTATGACAATAACTGAGTTGCAACAACAATATGCTGCCCACCCCAATACGGCAGTAATGAAGCGTTTGTTGAAGGACACTTCTGTTCAAACTGTTTTTTGTGGAGGACTGTATGCGTCTGCTGCTTCCCTTTTTTCTTCTGTATTGGTGCAAGAGGGTGGTTGCCCGTTTGTGTTTATCTTGGGTGATCTTGAAGAAGCCGGGTATTTTTATCACGACCTGACACAGATATTAGGCTCGGAAACGGTGCTTTTTTTCCCATCTTCTTTCCGGCGTTCCATCAAGTACGGACAGAAAGACGCAGCCAATGAGATTTTGCGTACGGAGGTGCTGAGCCGTCTGCAGAAAGGAGAGAAAGGATTGTGTATCGTCACTTATCCCGATGCGTTGGCTGAGAAAGTGGTATCCCGTAAGGAATTGAGCAATAAGACCTTGAAACTGAGTGTGGGTGAAAAGGTGGATACTACTTTTATAACGGATGTGTTGCATAGTTATGGTTTTGAATATGTGGATTATGTATATGAGCCGGGACAATATGCCGTTCGTGGCAGCATAATCGATGTTTTCTCTTTTGCTTCGGAATATCCTTATCGTATTGACTTTTTCGGTGATGAAGTAGAGAGTGTCCGTACCTTTGAGGTGGAGTCTCAGTTGTCCCGTGAGAAGAAAAAGGAAGTGTCTATCGTTCCGGATTTGGCAGTGACGGGAGAGGTAACCACTTCTTTTCTGGATTTTATTCCGAAAGAAACCGTGCTCGCCATGCGTGACTTTCTTTGGTTGCGCGAGCGAATCCAAGTGGTGCATGATGAGGCGTTGACTCCGCAGGCAATAGCCGTTCAGGAGGCCGAAGAGAATGGGGGAATTACGTTGGAGGGAAAATTGATCGATGGCAGTGAGTTTACTGTACGCGCTCTTGATTTCCGTCGGTTGGAATTTGGTAACAAGCCAACCGGAACGCCGGAAGCCAGTGTCTCTTTCAGTACATCCGCCCAGCCTATCTTTCATAAGAATTTCGATTTGGTGGCTTCCTCTTTCAAAGAGTATCTGGAGAAAGGTTATCTGCTTTATATATGTAGCGACAGCACGAAGCAAACGGATCGTATCAAGGCTATTTTTGAGGATCGTGGTGATAAGATACAATTTACTCCTGTTGAGCGTACCATTCACGAAGGATTCGTTGATAATACGTTGAGGCTGTGTGTGTTTACAGATCATCAGTTATTCGACCGTTTCCATAAGTATAATCTGAAGAGTGATAAAGCCCGTTCGGGAAAGGTAGCCCTTTCCTTGAAAGAATTGAACCAGTTTACTCCGGGCGATTATGTGGTGCATACGGATCATGGTATCGGACGTTTCTCCGGTCTGGTGCGTATTCCGAATGGAGATACTACGCAAGAAGTCCTGAAACTGGTTTTTCAGAATGATGATGTGGTATTTGTTTCTATTCATTCTTTGCACAAAGTTTCCAAATACAAAGGAAAAGAGGGAGAGGCTCCCCGACTTAATAAATTGGGCACGGGTGCGTGGGAGAAACTGAAAGAGCGTACAAAGAGTAAGATAAAAGATATTGCCCGTGATCTGATTAAGCTGTATTCGCAGCGCCGCCAGGAAAAGGGCTTCTCTTATAGTCCGGATAGTTTCTTGCAGCGTGAGTTGGAAGCTTCCTTTATTTATGAAGATACGCCGGACCAGAGCAAAGCGACAATTGATGTCAAGGCGGATATGGAGAGTGATCGTCCGATGGATCGTCTGGTCTGTGGGGATGTGGGATTTGGAAAGACGGAGGTTGCCATCCGTGCGGCTTTCAAGGCGGTTGCCGATAATAAACAGGTGGCTGTGCTTGTGCCGACTACGGTGCTTGCTTACCAGCATTTCCAGACATTCCGCGACCGCTTGAAAGGATTGCCTTGCAGGGTGGAATATTTGAGCCGTGCACGTACGGCCGCACAATCCAAGGCAGTATTGAAAGGATTGAAGGAGGGGGATGTCAATATACTGATAGGTACTCACCGCATCTTGGGAAAAGACGTCCAATTTAAAGACTTGGGATTGCTGATTGTTGATGAAGAACAGAAATTCGGAGTCTCTGTAAAGGAAAAGTTGAGGCAGCTGAAAGTGAACGTGGACACATTGACAATGACCGCTACTCCGATTCCCCGTACGCTTCAGTTCTCGCTGATGGGTGCGCGCGATCTGAGTGTTATCTCTACGCCTCCGCCTAACCGTTATCCGATTCAGACAGAGGTGCATACCTTTAATGAGGAGGTGATTACGGATGCGATTAATTTTGAAATGAGCCGTAACGGTCAGGTGTTCTTTGTCAATAATCGGATAGCTAATTTGCCGGAACTGAAAGCGATGATTGAGCGTCACATTCCGGATTGCCGTGTGGCTATCGGTCACGGACAGATGGAGCCGGCGCAATTGGAAAAGATTATTTTGGATTTTGTCAATTATGATTATGATGTCCTTTTGGCGACTACCATTATTGAGAGCGGTATTGATATCCCGAATGCAAATACGATTATAATCAATCAAGCGCAGAATTTCGGCTTGAGCGATCTTCATCAGATGCGTGGGCGGGTAGGACGTAGCAATAAGAAAGCGTTCTGTTATCTGTTGGCTCCTCCGTTAAGCAGTCTTACCGCAGAGGGAAAGCGGCGTCTTCAAGCGATTGAGAACTTTAGCGATTTGGGAAGCGGTATTCACATTGCCATGCAGGATTTGGATATTCGCGGAGCCGGTAATCTGTTGGGGGCGGAACAAAGCGGATTTGTTGCCGACTTGGGATATGAGACGTATCAGAAGATTCTCAGTGAGGCTGTTCATGAACTGAAGAACGATGAATTTGCAGATTTGTATGCGGAGGAAATCAAAGGGGAAGGGCAGATCAGCGGTGAAGGATTTGTGGATGAATGTCAGGTGGAAAGTGATTTGGAATTGTTATTACCGGCGAATTATGTGACCGGTAGCAGTGAGCGTATGTTGCTTTATCGCGAATTGGACAGTCTGACATTGGACAAAGACGTTGCAGCTTTCCGTTCTCGTCTGGAAGACCGCTTCGGACCTGTTCCGCCGGAAACGGAAGAATTGCTCCGTATCGTTCCTCTGCGCCGGTTGGCGGCACGTTTGGGAGCGGAGAAGATATTCTTGAAGGGTGGACGCATGACATTGTTCTTTGTGTCCAATCCGGATAGCCCGTTCTATCAGAGCCAGGCTTTCGGAAAGGTGATTGATTATATGATGAAGTATACCCGCCGTTGCGATCTTCGCGAGCAGAACGGGAAACGGAGTATGCTGATTAAAGATGTGTCGAATGTGGAGACAGCGGTTAGCGTATTGCAGGAGATTGTTGCGTTACAACCGAATGGGCTTTAATAAATTGCCTCCTTTAGTGAGATTAAACTGAATAAGTTTGTTTTTTGAGGAAAGTCTGTCTATCTTTGGGCTTATAATAAACAATATGAGAGATATGGCTGCAAAATATAAATCACAGGAAAATGAAAAGCCGGAACAGGTAAATGATCCGGTAGCTGCTTATCAAAGGGCCGGTTCTGATGTATGTCTTTGTGTTCCTACAGAATACGAACGGGAAATTATAATGCGTTCGGAAAAAGATTATGAAGAAGGTCGGTTGTATACTCAAGAAGAGGTTGACAAGCAAGTGAGACAATGGCTGGATTAAAGATTGTGTGGACGGAAACTGCTACAATCGTTTTGCGACAGATTCTTACTTTTTATTATGTTAGAAATGGAAATTCAAAATATAGCCGTTCCATCTATACAATGATAAACGATGTGCTAAAGTTAGTTGCCAAATACCCATATATGTATAAAGCTACCTCTATACCTAACGTACGTGTTTTTCATTGTGATTACTTTAAGGTGTATTATAGGGTGCTTGAAGAACAGATTCTTGTGGAAGCTGTTTTTGATACTAGACAGGATCCGGGTAAAGCCCCTTTTTAAGGAGCTATCTCTTTTTTCCGTATAGCTTATCTATCAAATCCCCCCGTCCGATGCGTCTCAATTCATTAATGATATGTTTCCGTTCTTCCGGCTTGTACCAGAAGAAGAATTGACGTTGTGCCAGTTTTTCCCGTTGAGTCTTGGCGCTGAATATCGGTTCCAGCGTGTAGGGATGGTATCCGGTGTACCATGCTTCCGTGGCTACTGTCATAGGAGTGGGGGTAAAGTCCTGCACTTGTTCCAAATGAAAATCCAGCCGTTTGGTAATAACGGCAAGTTCCGCCATATCTTCTTCTTTGCATCCGGGATGCGAGGAAATAAAATACGGAATCAGTTGCTGGCGCAGGTTTTCCTCTTTATTGATTCGGTCGAATATCCTTTTGAATGTTTCAAACTGCTCGAAAGGAGGTTTGCGCATTGCGGATAATACCCGTTCACTTGTATGTTCCGGAGCAACTTTCAGTCGGCCGCTAACGTGCTTGACAATCAATTCGCGGGTATATTCGGCAGTACTGCGGTTGATGGCCTCATCTTTACTACGATGCAATAATAAGTCATAACGTACCCCGCTGCCTATAAATGATTTCTTAATGCCGGGCAAGGCATCTACCGCGTGATAAATATCCAATAACGGACGATGGTCTGAGTTCAGGTTCGGGCAGACTTTCGGATGGATACAGGACGGACGCTTGCATTTCTTACAGATAGACTCATCTTTCCCTTTCATCTGATACATATTGGCGGAAGGACCACCCAAATCGCTTAAGTATCCTTTAAAGTCCGGTAACTGAGTTACCTCTTTTACTTCCCTCAGAATGGATTCTTTGCTGCGGCTGACGATGAATTTTCCTTGATGTGCGGAAATGGTGCAGAATGCACACCCGCCAAAACATCCCCGATGGATATTGATGGAGAATTTTATCATATCGTATGCCGGAATCCGCTTCCCTTTATATTTGGGATGAGGCATACGGGTATAGGGCAAATCGAAAGAACGGTCAATTTCTTCCTGGCTCATCGGGGGATAAGGAGGATTGACGACTACGACTTTGTTTCCGACAGCTTGCGTGATGCGTGAAGCCGCATATTTATTGGACTCTTCTTCGATATGCCGGAAATTGCTTGCCTGTTTCTTTTTGTCTGCAAGGCATTCCTCATGCGAATAGAGTTGTATATCTTCCGTATCGGAAGTCCACTCAGAGGCACGGCAAAGATAGGCTGTCTGAGGAATCGTTCCGATGATTGTTTTTAAATCGTTGACAGTGCATACAGCGTCTTCCGTCGGCAGCAAACCTTTTATTTTACGGGTTAATTCGACAATCGGCTTTTCGCCCATTCCATAAATAAGCAAGTCCGCTCCACTATCGCATAAAATGCTTTTCTGTACCTTATCCTGCCAATAATCATAATGGCTTAACCGCCTCATGCTGGCCTCAATTCCTCCTAAGATGACAGGAACATCCGGATAAAGTCTCTTGAGAATCTGACTGTAAACAGTAGAAGGATAGTCCGGCCGCATATCCGGACGCCCGTCCGGTGTATACGCATCTTCGCTACGCAATCGTTTGTTGGCGGTATATTTGTTTACCATCGAGTCCATGCACCCGCCGGAAATGCCAAAGAACAGGCGCGGACGCCCCAACTTCTTGAAATCGCGCAAGTCATCGCGCCAGTTAGGTTGGGGTACAATGGCTATTTTCAAACCTTCCGCTTCGAGAATGCGGCCGATAACGGCTGCACCAAAGGAAGGGTGATCTACGTACGCGTCCGCACTGAAAAGGATGATGTCCAGTTCATTCCATCCGCGAAGTTCTATTTCTTTTTTGGTAGTAGGTAACCAGTCAGTCAATCGATATTCTTTCATGCTGCAAAGATACGCATTATACGGTGAACTGTACTGTCATTTGTTCTCCGTCATAAATTTCGCGGAAACCGATGCCTTGTTCGGACAGATATTCCTTCAGGTCCTGAAACGCATCGGCATGGTTCATGATAATCTCCAGTGTTTCACCGGGAGACGCATTACACATCGCTTTTATTGCAGGAATCAGCGGACTATAGGCTGTGATTCCGCAAGTATTTACTGTAATCATTATGCCTCCTCTTCTTCCGTTTCCGGACTGGAAAGCCACGTCAGATAGAGCTTGATAAGCTGTTGCAAGCCGAATGCCTTCATATTATTGTGGTAAATCACATCAATACAAAGGTCCAGCAAGTCCTTGCTGTCTTCTTCCTGACTGGCGATGAGGGAACGGATGTTTAGTTTCAACTTGTCCAAAACCGCTTCGTCTACAATGCCGGTACTATCAATGAGATGGCGGAACAATGCATATTTCTCGATCGTTCTCAGATTCTCATTAGAGACCTCTATGCTGCGTGTACCGCTGGGATTTGCTTGTATAGTATACATCTTTTCTAGTTTTAAGGGTTATTATAGTAGCAAAGATAGAACTTAAAATGAAAAGCAGATTAAAAAAAGGGATATTTTTTATCTCTGCGTAAAGAATCCCAGTATACCTGCCATGATAGTTGCCCGGTCGGCTTCCGATTGTATGCTTTCAAAAGGAAATCCCAATACGAAGGTACGGTAGTTTCCTTTATAAGCGATACCTGCGCTTTGGTTGCCGGGAACGTATGTAAAGACAGAAAATGCCGTATCTACCGGAACGATACAGTCGGGAGCAGGGACGGCATAACTGGTTTCATTAGGTGCTCTCGGTATGGTAATCGTACGTCCCAACCCGTTAATGCGGTTTGAACTCTTGTCCGTCATGCTGCTTTGATAACCGTATTTTAAGATCTTCTCCGTAAATTCCCGGTTCCCCTGTGTTCCACTCATATCGCTTCCCACGTATGCACCGCTGACAAATAGATTTCCTCCCGACTGGCAATAACTGGTGATGATCCGTTGCATGGCCGAAGAAAATGTTTTGTAGTATACTTTATGGACCGGATCTTCTTTCTCCATTCCCAAAATGTAGTCCACAACCGGATAATCTTCCAGTGTGACTGTACCGTTTTCCACAGCCTCGTCGCTGCATGACACGAAACTATATTTGCCAGCGGCTTGAATCGCTTTTCCATGAATGAAAGGATAGTCGAATGTGTTACCTGCTATTTTCATTCCTTCCAACTCGCTTCCGCTATATCCCAGACTGCCTTCTCCTTCTTTCCCGGCCTGTGCCCGGTCGAATCCTATTTGCGCTCCACTGAATGAGATGTTTGATAAATAGGGAACTCCGGGATCTTGTTCCAGGTCGAATCCTGCTTTGTCAAACGTATTAATGACAGCCGGTCCGCTGACTCTGTCGAATCCATTGATTATCAATACTCTTTCCCGTTCGCGTTTGGCCTTATAAGCAGAGAGTATCTCGGACGGGAAGCTTTCACCACCCCGGTTTACGGCAGTTACTTTAAAGGAATAAACGAGTCCCGGTTCTATTTTGACGGTATGGGACGTCTTGCTGACTAATGTACCGTTGTCGAAACCGCCATAGCCAATGCGTGTGTATACAATGTATTCACGTGGCTGTGCGGTGGGTTCTTGCGGATCGTTTTCACCTTTCCACGAAAGCTCCAACGTATTCTTTTTCTTTCCGAAGCGGATAGCAAAATTGCTGACAGGAAGAGGTTGCACTACATATTCTTTGTCATGCTGGCCGGCAACAAACTGCAAGATACCTTTATAGATGGCACGTCCCACCGTAAACTTGAAATTCGGATCATGTCCCAACTGCATATCGGCAAAGTTCTGATGGGAAAGTAATTCGATAATGGTAGAAGGAGTAGCCGGAAGACGCGTCTCGCTGTAATTGCGGTTCCACATACTGCGTCGTGTCCAAGACAGATTATAACTTGAATATATATCTTTCTGAATCTGAGTGAGTAGAATATCGGCTAAATCCCGTGAGGCATACCGGTCGATTCCTGTGTTCAGTTTTCCATTATTAAAATCAGTGGTGTATATTCCCAATGAGCCGATCAGCTCATCCGTTTTGCTGCATCCCGCATCGCTATGCAGCGCCATTGTCATTTCCAAAGGAATACCTAAACCGGGTTGTTGCGGATTATAGACAGAACCTCCGGATAAATAATTAATTGTGTTGGAGCGTGTATTGATGTCATCCGCATAATCATTTTCACCTTTCCGCCCCGCATATACCTCGTATGGCATTCCCGCCCATTGGGCAGAGTAGCGTGCCCCTTCCAGATAACGGGGCAAACCGCTTGTCTTTCCTCCTCGCTCAATATTTCCCATTCCTCCTCCGAAACGTACCGCATCTGCGCATACTACGCCGTGCTCGCTACTCTCGTTGCTTAGCACTACCATGCCATAATCGTTATTGCCTTTGTCAAACTCGAATGTGCCCAGATAAACCCAAGTGCCTCCGCCTATCTTTTGATTCACTTTGAATTCGGTCACCCCTCCATTGTGGAAAACAAGATATTTGGCGTCGCTCACGCTATTAGGCAATGTCCGGTAAGAGACATAAACCGCGTATTCTCCTTTTGCCGGTAGGGTAGGCACCCATTCGGCGAAAGCCTGGTCTTTATTCTTCTTCTTCTTTCTTTCGGTCGGAATAAAGCGGCAGGTCCCGTCTGTGAAGGGATTTTCTCCATCTCTATAAATCGCCTTCTTTTGAGCGAATCCTTTTATTGGAGCAGTAGCCCAATGTGCTTTTTTGCTTCCTACTTCCAGATAAAGAGAAGCATTAGGTGTATCGTTGTCCACAATGATCTCATTTTTCTGAGTATCCCGTTCGCGGGGAGTGTAAACGATTGCGCCTGCGTTTTCCAACATCGGGATTACGTACGGAAGGACAAACGACTGTGTGAACAGATCTTCCGTTGTGCAAAACAGACGGGGACGTTGCCATCCCCATTCATTCTTGTCGTTCTTGAAATAATTGCCGTGACTTTGCCAGATTGCGATATGGCGGTCTTGCAATCCTCGTGATATTTCATTGGGGCGTGAAATGTTCTTTACCCACGCTTCGTCTTTATAATCGGTTTTCAAGGACATCCGTTCCTTATCCTTTTTCTTGTTCCGATAAATATTCGGGATAAGTTCCTCAATGGGCTTTCCATCTGCAAAGATAGTGAGTCGATAGTAGTGGACGGGTCCCGGAAGCAGCTCCTTCACTTGATTGTAAACAGCTTCTACAGTCTCCGGTCGAAAAGGCTGATAAGCAAAACTTTCCGAAGCATGGATAGCAATGGTTTTGCGTTCATAATCTATATCAACACTTTTCAGCTTAGGTGTACTGATTTTCGCCGTTACGGTATATCTGCCGAAATAATCTGTCAATCGTTCTTTTACATTCCTTTCAATGTCCTGAGCAGAAAGGAGATTTACTCCCAATGTAAGGCATAGGAAAAACACTATTATCTTCATACTTGCTGCTTTTTTATACTCACCACAGAGGAAAGGAGGACACAGAGGGGTAAATGTGGAAACTACATAATTCTTTTATTTATGAAGTCCTCTGTGTCCTCCTTTCCTCTGTGGTGAATTACTCCGCAAAAATAAACAAAAAAGAGCGAGAAGTATCCCACTTCCCACTCTTCTTTTATTGTTTTATATTCTCTTAATCAAGAATACCTTCTTTCCTTATAGCGGAATGTATTCAACAAACGCTTCCATTGCCTCGTATGAAGCCAAGCCCAATTTGTCATACAATGCAGCTGTACCGCGATTACGGTCCTCGCTGCGTTGCCAGAACAGACGCTCATCGTTACCCAAGAAAGGAGCGCTTTCCATCTGCGACTGATGCTTCAAGATAGAATTACGTTTTGCGCGAAGTTCTTCCGGGCTGATAGGCACTGCCATTTCAATGTTCTCAATTTCCCATTCGGCCCACGCGCCGCGATACATCCAGATACGGCAGTCTTTCAGCCACTTGGCACCTTCTTCTTTTTCAAGGTCGATGGCAGCGAATACTGCATCCGTACATACACGGTGAGTACCGTGCGGGTCGGCCAAGTCACCGGCTACGAAAATCTGATGAGGTTTCACTTCACGGAGCAGGTTACGTACGATTTCTACGTCGGCTTCGCTGATCGGATTCTTTTGAATCTTACCCGTTTCGTAGAAAGGCAGATCAAGGAAGTGGCAACGTTCCAATGGAATGTTATTATATGTACAAGCAGTACGGGCTTCACCGCGACGGATCAGACCTTTGATAGTCAGTATGTCACGGCTGTCCATATCACCGTCTTTCTTCGCTTTCAGGAAATTACGTATTTCTGCGTACTTTTCATTGATAACCTGGTCCTCACTATTGTTGAAGATCTGGTTGAATCCGTTGATGAAGTGCATGAAACGAATTACTTCTTCATCACCTACAGCGATATTGCCGGAAGTTTCGTATGCCACGTGTACTTCATGTTTCTGCTCTACCAGACGGCGGAGAGTTCCACCCATAGAGATAACGTCATCATCAGGATGGGGAGAGAAAATAATCACACGTTTCGGGTAGGGTTTTGCACGTTCGGGACGATAAGTGTCGTCAGCATTCGGCTTGCCGCCCGGCCATCCGGTGATGGTGTGCTGCAAATCATTGAAGATCTTGATATTTACATTGTATGCAGAACCATAAAGAGCCAACAGTTCACTCAGACCGTTTTCATTATAATCCTTGTTGGTCAGTTTCAAAATCGGTTTGCCTGTCAACTGGCACAACCAGACAATAGCGCTACGGATCAACTTGTCATTCCATTCGCAGGAAGTTACCAGCCACGGACGTTGGATGCGTGTCAGATTCATGGCTGCCGAAAGGTCAAGCGCTACATGTGCATTGTTGTGAGTTTGCAGATAAGAAGCAGGAATAGTATCGGTAATCGCACCTTCCACACATTCTTTAATCATAGCTGCTTTGTTCTCGCCCCATGCAAGCAGATATACTTTCTTTGCACTGAGAATGGTAGCTACTCCCATCGTGATAGAACTGATCGGAGTATTATCCATTGTTCCGAAAATTCTGGATGCTTCATTGCGCGAGGCGTTATCCAATAAAATCAGACGGGTGGTAGAGTTCAAGCGTGAACCCGGTTCGTTGAATGCGATGTTACCCACACGGCCGATACCCAATAAAGCAATATCAATGCCTCCGAAACTTTCGATACGTTGTTCGTAGAGACGGCAATATTCAAAGATTGTATCTTTGGCAATGCTTCCGTCGGGAGTGAATATATTCTGCTTGTCGATGTCGATATGATCCAACAGCATATTCTTCAAAGCGTTGAAATTGCTGTTGACTGCATCAGGAGCCAATGGATAATATTCGTACATATTAAATACGATCACATTACGGAAGCTGAGTCCTTCTTCCTTGTGCATACGAATAAGTTCCGTATATACGTGTCTGGGAGAATCTCCTCCCGGAAGAGCCAATACGCAGAAACGTCCCGCTTTTTGTTTTTCGCGGATGGTTTGTGCTATTTCGCGTGCAATGTAGTTAGCGCCTTCTTCTACAGATTCGTAAATGTCCGTAGGAATTTTTTCTAGTCTTGTCAAGACCGATTTTTCAAAAGCATTCTCCGGTCTGTAATATCTGGGGGAGACCCGGTGGAGACTGATTTGAGAACTAAGATTTGTTTTCATAA
>USPQ01000014.1 GCA_900556625.1 uncultured Bacteroides sp.
ACGAATGGCATCATGTCTGCCTTAACTTCCCTATTAAATTCTTCAGCTGTTGTACAAATTACTTTTTCAATTAACAAAATCGAGCCAAATATACAAGTATATCATCAATTACAAAAATAATAAGGCTTTAAAAGTTTTCAAATATAGGAAAGTTTCCACAAGAGAAGTTCCGCATCCGACTATAAAAGTCTTTTACTCAAATAGCGTACCGGATACCACACAGAAAGGAATCCGACAGTCAGAACGGTTATGAAGACAAGCACAACATCCCACGCATGAACACTGACAGGGTAGGCGTCCACGATAAAAGTACCACCGCCTCCACCTAGCGAAATTACGCCAAATTTCTGCTGGACAAAACATAAAATTAATCCGAGAATAATACCGGAGATAGCACCAAAAAGAGAAATAAGACGTCCCTCAAATAAGAATATCCGGGAAATAAGTTTATCATTAGCCCCCAGACTGCGTAATGTTACAACATCATCTTTTTTATCCAGTATCAGCATAGAAAGAGAACCGATCACATTAAAACAGGCAATCATAAGGATAAAAGTCAAAAATAGATAGGAGATCAGTTTCTCAATTTCCATAATACGGAACACATCCGCCTGCTGCTGATAACGGTCCTGAACAACAAAATCATCTCCCAACATTTTTTCGATCTTAGATTGTACAGATGAGACGTTTGCACCGGATTTTAATTTCAGCTCTATCGCAGAAACCTCCGTGGTATAATCCAGCAGTTGTCGGATAAAATCAAGAGAGGTAAGAATATATTTACCATCATACAGCTGTTGATTCACGACAAACACCACTCCGGGAGAATAAAGATAGTCACGTTTAAAGGAAGCACCGGGATTTGCCATATTTACTTTGGCATTCCGTTTGGGAAGATAAACCTGAAGCGGATCGACAAATTCCAATCCTGTACCTAAAGTGGCCACGAGTTCCACTCCCATAATCCCGTAATTCACAATCGAATCATGCAAGAGAAACTCACCGGCTCCATAAAGTATACTGTCAATCTCGGTCAATTCCTCAAAGTTATCTTCTACACCCTTCAAAACAGCCATAGTCTGACGGTCTTTATACTGTACCATTGCATTCTCTTCGAGCGTTTCTGTAGATACAGCCACTTCGGGAAGCGCACAAACAGCGCGAATCCGTTCATCTTGCCCGTCAAAAACCTTCCCTTCACGAACCACAATTTTCAACTGCGGATCGAAAGCGGTGAAAAAGCTGGCCACCATATCCTGAAAGCCGTTAAAAACAGAGAGTGTACAGATCAACGCCAATGTAGCAAGGGCCACTCCGCACACAGAAATGCCGGATATGATATTAATAGCATTATGTTTCTTTTTCGAAAAAAGATAACGCCGGGCTATATAGAAGGGGAAATTCACCTCTGCAATGAATTATTTCATTTCAGCAATGAGTCAATCTTCTCGATATAATCCAACGAATCATCCACAAAGAACTTCAGTTCAGGGATAATACGTAGCTGATAACGAACACGAGTACCCAGTTCATAACGAATGGATTTCATATTATCATTGATATTCTTCACCATTTCTTCTGCTTTCTCAGAAGGAAAAACACTGAGATAAACACGGGCAATACTCATATCCGGACTAATGCGCACAGCACTAACCGATACCAACGTCCCATGCATCGCCTTTGTCTGCAACAGGAATATCTCACTCAGTTCTTTCTGCAACAAGCGGGATATCTTATTCTGTCTAGTTGTTTCCATAAATCTACTCCTTTACTTTTTTCTTATAATCGTTAACCCATCACGTAAGGGTAATATTACTTTCTCCACCCGTTCATCTTTGGCTACAAGATCATTAAAAGCCTTAATGCCGATGGTCTGGGCGTCCGTATTACGGGGTTGTTCCAACACATGACCATCCCACAACGTATTGTCAGCTATCATATATCCTCCTTCGGAAAGATGAGCCAACGTCATTTCGTAATACTCAATATATTTACGTTTATCACCGTCAATAAAAGCCAGATCAAACGTAACGCCCAAATCGGGAACAAGTTCCAAGGCATCACCTATATAGAAACGGATTTTATCTGCAAATGGCGATTTTTCAAGCCACGGACGGGTAAAGTCCTCTTGTTCATCATTTATTTCAAAGGTATGCAACATTCCGCCCTCCGACAAACCTTCTGCCAGACAAAGAGCGGAATATCCGCTATACGTCCCGATCTCCAGTATCTGCCGAGGCCGAATCATCTTCACAAACATCTTCAACATCCGCCCCTGCAAATGCCCGGAAGCCATACGGGGACGAAGCAATTTTACGTGCGTATCCCGATACAGCGCTTTCAAATAATCGCTTTCGGGATCAATATGTTGCAGAATATATTCGTCAATAGATTCAGTCTCTTGCATACAGCCTGTTCTTTTTACAGATAACGGTTATTATTAGGCAATACGGTATCTTCCGCATGCTTCAACGCATCCTCCACCACATTTATTTCGAGGAAGGAAGTTTGCGTACCTTCTTTACCACTACTCAAATAGCCTACCATATCCGTTGGCTGCAAACGTCCTTCTTTCAACAGGCGGCGCAGGGCTGCAAAATAGTATTCCTGCCCGTTTGCGAGTTCCGGCATATAGATCGCTTCCACACCATAAGAAAGAGCCAGATGCCGCATCGTCTTTTCCTTATAACAAATAGCCAATACCGGATACTTGCCACGGAAAGCAGCCAGATTGCGTGCTGTACGTCCGCTATAACTGTCGGTAATGATCGCACGTATCTTTAACTTAGATGTAGCTTTTACAGCCTGTTTGGCAAGGAAAGCCGTAACATCATTACTGTTTTCATCCAACGGGATACGAATATCATTTTCTTCCAGTTTATCTTTTTCAGCCTGAGCCGCAATCTTAGTCATTGTTTTCACCGCATCCACCGGATACTTACCATAAGCAGTTTCACCACTCAACATCAAAGCGTCCGTACGATAATAAATTGCATTGGCAATGTCAGTAACTTCCGCACGAGTAGGACGAGGATTGTTAATCATCGTATGCAACATTTGCGTAGCAACGATCACCGGCTTCTTTGCCAGGATACATTTACGAATCAGCACACGCTGGATTCCCGGAATGCGTTCCTGAGGGACCTCAATACCTAAATCACCACGGGCAACCATAACGCCGTCGGCTACTTCCAGTATCTCATCAATATTATCTACGCCTTCCTGATTTTCAATCTTGGCAATAATCTTAATGTCACTATTATGAGCATCTAGAATCGCACGAATATCAAGTACATCCTGACGATTGCGCACGAAAGAGTGAGCGATAAAATCAATATCCTTTTCGATAGCATAAAGGATATTGTTACGGTCTTTTTCCGTCAAGGAAGGAAGATTGATACGAACACCCGGAACATTCACGCTCTTACGGCTTCCCAAAGTAGCTTCGTTCTTCACTTCACAAAGCAAATAATCAGCGGTTTTATCAATGACTTCCAGTTCCAGATCACCATCGTCAATCAAAATCGTACCACCGATATTCAAATCGTGTACGAAATTGGGATATGAAACAGCAATACACTCACGGGTAGTTTCAAGTTCCGGATTACCTACAATCTTTACTTTCTCACCTATTTTATATGGAATCGGTTCTGCATTGGCAGTCGTACGGACTTCCGGTCCTTTCGTATCCATTAGAATCGCAATACGATTGGACACGGTACGTACATTTGCAATCAGAGCTTCAAAACCTTCACGGCTGGCGTGCGCAGTATTCATACGCACCACATTCATTCCAGCTTCAAAGAGCTGTTTTATAAAATCCACATCACAACGTCTATCCGAAATAGAAGCCACAATCTTAGTCTGTTTCAATAACATAGTCTTTCTACCTATTATATATTATACCTTATTTATTTTCTAACAATGCCTCCAGCGCCAACCTATATGAGTTCAGTCCAAAGCCGCAAATCACCCCTTTGCAGGCACAAGCAATCATCGACACATGCCGGAAAGACTCACGACTATGTACATTGGAGATATGCACCTCGATAACCGGAGACGTCACAGAGCGAATAGCATCCTGCAAAGCAATGGAAGTATGCGTATAAGCACCCGCATTCAGAATAATCCCGTCCACGTCAAATCCTACCTGCTGTATGCAGTCAATCATCTCTCCCTCAATATTCGATTGAAAATAGTCGATCTCCACGTCAGTGTATCTTTTGCGAAGTTCAGCCAAATAATCTTCAAATGTAACGCTTCCATATATGGAAGGTTCACGCTTACCCAACAGATTTATATTCGGGCCATTAATAATTTGTATCTTCATCGCGTAATCCTCTTTTTTTATACCTTTGTATCCAAAGAACAATATTTCAAGCCACAAAGATAGTGCAAACCGAATGTAGAAACAAATTTATTTGTATTCTGCTGAGGTGCAGCCTATCTTCGCGGAGCAAAGGTAGAAAAAAGAAATGGAAATCAACGAAAAAAAGAAGAAGAAGGAACAACAGGAACTGATAATCAGAAAGTATCAGCAGTATCTCAAACTGGAAAAGTCTTTATCTCCCAACACGCTGGAAGCCTATCTTACAGACCTGGACAAATTGATGAGTTTCCTGACCTTGGAGGGCATCAACGTTCTGGAAGTGTGCCTGTCTGATCTCCAACGTTTTACAGCCGGACTACATGATATTGGTATCCATCCCCGTTCGCAGGCCCGTATCCTGTCAGGGATCAAATCATTCTTCCGTTTCCTGCTTATGGCTGATTATTTGGAGGCTGATCCCAGCGAATTGCTGGAAGGGCCCAAAATAGGCTTCAAACTCCCTGAGGTGCTGACGGTGGAAGAAATCGACCGGATTATCTCTGCCGTCGACCGCAGTAAGGCCGAAGGGCAACGAAACAGGGCTATATTAGAGACCTTATATAGCTGCGGACTTCGCGTATCAGAACTTGTCAACCTCAAGCTGTCCGATCTTTATTTCGACGAGGGCTTCATCAAAGTGGAAGGAAAAGGCAGCAAACAACGACTTGTACCCATTTCCCCCCGTGCCATTAACGAGATAAAACTCTACTTCACCGACCGTAACCGGATCGAAGTAAAAAAAGAATATGAAGATTTTGTATTTGTCAGCCAGCGGAGAGGCAAAGGACTTTCACGAATAATGATCTTCCACATGATTAAAGAATTAGCACAAACGGCAGGTATCATCAAAAATATCAGCCCGCACACTTTCCGCCACTCTTTTGCCACTCATTTACTGGAAGGCGGAGCCAATTTGCGGGCTATTCAATGCATGCTCGGACATGAGTCTATTGCTACAACCGAAATCTACACGCATATCGACCGTAATATGCTTCGCAGTGAGATCATTGAACATCATCCCCGAAATATCAAGTACCGGAAAGAAAAAGAGCGCTAATTTCATTAAATTATGATAAAATCAACCCCTTATCCTTATATTTATATTAAGAATTAATATCTTTGCGTTACTTTTTCTGTACTAGACAGAAAGGTGTATGTGAATACGACGATATTTCAATTACAAACATTTAATTTATACCTAAAATGACTAAGAAGTTGTACTTGCCTTTACTCATGGCAATGGTTGTTGCATTATTCTCTTCTTGCAGCAAAAAAATGGGTGAATTATCAGCTGATTACTTCACTGTTACTCCGCAGGTGCTGGAGGCAGTAGGTGGTAAAGTTCCTGCAACCATTAACGGCAAATTCCCGGAAAAGTATTTCAACAAGAAAGCAGTTGTAGAAGTAACTCCGGTTTTGAAATGGAATGGTGGCGAAGCTAAAGGCCAACCAGCGACTTTCCAAGGTGAAAAAGTAGAAGGTAACGACCAGACTATCTCTTACAAGATGGGTGGTAGCTACACAATGAAAACTTCCTTCGACTATGTTCCTGAAATGGCTAAGTCTGAACTGTACCTCGAATTTAAAGCTACTATCGGTAAGAAAGTGGTTACTATCCCTGCTGTGAAAGTAGCTGATGGTGTCATTTCTACTTCTGAATTAGTTAACAATACATTAGGTAACGCAAACCCGGCATTGGGCGAAGACGCTTTCCAACGTATCATCAAAGAAAAACATGACGCTAACATCATGTTCTTGATCCAACAAGCTAACATTCGTTCAAGCGAGTTGAAAACTGCTAAAGAATTCAATAAAGAAGTGGCTAACGTAAACGAAGCTGCTAACAAGAAGATCAGCAATATCGAAGTTTCTGCATACGCTTCTCCTGATGGTGGTGTAAGCTTGAATACTACACTGGCTGAAAATCGTGAAAGCAACACAACTAAGATGTTGAGCAAAGACCTGAAGAAAGCTAAAATCGACGCTCCGATCGATGCTAAATATACCGCACAGGACTGGGAAGGCTTCCAGGAACTGGTTTCTAAATCTAACATCCAGGATAAAGAGTTGATTCTCCGCGTATTGTCAATGTATCAAGATCCTGCACAAAGAGAACAAGAAATCAAAAACATTTCTTCAGTTTACAAAACTTTGGCTGACGAAATCCTTCCTCAGCTGCGTCGTTCTCGTTTGACTTTGAACTACGAAATCATCGGTAAGTCTGACGAAGAAATCGCTAAGCTGGCTTCTTCTAATCCTTCAGAACTGAATGTTGAAGAATTGCTGTATGCTGCTACACTGACTAACGATCCTGCTAAACAAGAAGCTATCTATACTCAGGCTACAAAACAATTCCCTAACGATTACCGTGCTTTCAACAACTTGGGTAAATTGGCTTATCAGGCTGGTAACGTTGACAAAGCAGAATCTTATTTCAAGAAAGCTGCCAGCGTTAACGCTTCTCCTGAAGTTAACATGAACTTAGGTTTGATCTCTTTGATCAAGGGTGACAAAGCTGCTGCTGAAACTTACTTCGGTAAAGCTGCCGGCACTAAAGAACTTGGCGAATCTATGGGTAACCTGTACATCGCTCAAGGTCAATATGAAAGAGCAGTTAACTCATTCGGTGACTCTAAGACTAACAGTGCTGCTCTGGCTCAGATCCTTGCTAAGGACTACAACAAGGCTAAAAACACATTGGCTAACGTAGAAAGACCGGATGCTTACACTGACTACCTGATGGCTGTTTTAGGTGCTAGAACTAACAATTCTTCTATGGTAACAAGCAGCTTGAAGAGCGCAGTTGCTAAAGATCCTTCATTAGCTAAGAAGGCAGCTACTGACCTGGAATTTGCAAAATACTTCACTAATGCAGATTTCATGAGCATCGCTAAATAATAGAATTACCACTCTATTTTAAATAATGAGAATTGCCTGTCATATAAATGACGGGCAATTCTTTTTTTTATCCGGAGAAAACGGTTAATTAATAAAATACCCTAAAGAAAGGTTCTTTATTGTCGGCAAAATAGTATATTCGTAATCATAGAATAGAATATATGAAAAAGCACAGTAGATACTATTACAGTTTATTAATCAGCTGCCTCATTATTATGAGCAGTTGCCAGCCCAAACCTTCATCACTACTGAAAGAAGCCATGAAAATGGAAAAAGTTTCAACAGACAGTATATTCTTCTATTTGCAACAAATAGCACATCCCCGCCAATTATCCCTATCCGAACAAGGAGACTATTATTTGCTCTCTTATAAAGCAACGCTATGGAAAACCGGCCTCCCCGGTGACTCACTGCTCCGAAATGCTCTCACGTGCTACAAACAAAGCAACCTACAAGCCAAATGGCTGCAAGCACACATAGAGCAAAGCGCTTCCTACCTATATAAGAATCTACCCGATTCCACATTATTATCAACCGGAAAGTTGCTGAAAGAGTACCAACTGAACGATACATTAAAGACACGCATATACGGACTAAGGAGAGCGGCATATTACAGAAAACAAGACTACAATCAAGCCCTTGCAATGGCGGATAGCAGCAAACAGCTAACCCGTAAAAGCAAAGATACGCTTGCCTACTTCACTGCAAACCAACTATACCTTCAAATTATAGAAGCAATGCAGCAACATGAAAAATATACCCAAGGGTACAAAAAGTTGATAGAAGAACTTAGAGACTCTCCCAACCACCAGTCCCTCATTTATTATGCATTCGAAAATCTGCTGAATACCAGTTTGGAAAGAAAAGATTACCGGCAAGCGCTGAAGTATCTCCAACTGTTATCCAATGAACGTCGCAGCCGATACGAAATTCCCCATTACCTATTGCTCCGTGGGAGGACATACGCAGCCCTGAACCAGACAGATTCCGCCAAATATTACTATCAGCAAGCTGCAACCTCCACTTCAGAATTTATTGCCATGGAAGCAAATGCTCTTTTATTCAATCTGATAAATCAAGAAGATTATCCAGAACAAGCGTTTTACAGCAAACAAAAGGAAAATACAATAAAAAATAATATACTTGGCAACATCAATTCAGAAATACAAAGAAGAGAATTCAACGAGCTCAAACTGCAAAACGAGCTATACCAGCTTCATTTTCAGCAACAGAAGCACGAACTATGGATGCTCGGAATCATCACAGCTTTACTAAGCGTAGGGTTCATCGCATTCTTCTTTTATCAAAGAGAGAAAAAAGAGCGGTTGCAGCAAGAGAATCTATTATTGCACAAGGAAGCGGAACTAAGCGGATTGCGGGAAAAAGAAATCCGACAGAGAAACAAAGAAGCGGAGTTGCGGGAAGCTCTTTTCAGAAGAATATCATTCTTTCATAAACTACCTTCCCTCCACACCGATGACAAGCAGGATGAATCTGCCGCTAACAGCAAAATAGTGGTAACAAACACAGAGTGGGCGGAAGTCATTTCAGTCGTAAATGATGCCTTCGACAATTTTGTAGTTCGCTTACAACAAGCCTATCCTTCTTTGGGAGAAAAAGAAATCGGCTTCTGCTGCCTCGTCAAAATCAATGTCAATATACAGGATTTATCAGACATCTACTGTATCAGCAAAGCAGCTATCACCAAACGAAAATATCGAATCAAAACCGACAAGCTGGGAATCACTGATGAAAACATAAGCCTTGACAGTTTTCTCAAAGCATTTTAGTAATTAGTCCAACCTCATTTATATTTTGTCCGCCTTACAAAATAATAAAATAGCGTATACTCTACTAATAATCAGATATATAAGCGACAACCAAGAGAGCATTCTTGTCCGCCTGTTTTTTTGTTTTTCTATTTGTTTCAGCCTACTTTTGTCCCGGAGCCAATTAGAAAAACAGTACTAACTAAATACATATCAGTATGAAAAACAGAAGTATTATTTTCAGTTTATGCGCTTGTTCTTTATTAGCAATTTTTGCTTTTACAGACAACAGCAAAGCAACGAAAGACCCACTGGCACTATCGCCTGTCGTAGCCAAGAGCGTCACAACACCTACGGGAACATTAATTTCCTGTAATTTAAAAAGCCTGAAAGATACGGTAGACATTCCCCTGAGCTATCTGACAGAAGAACTCCAAGTGGTACAGTTAGACAATCGGGATGAAGCACTGGTAGGAGGCTGGGTACGTACTACTGTCAGCGACAATTACATTCTGGTAAGTAATAACAAACAGACTCCCTATAAACTTTTCACCCGCGACGGCAAATATATCACCAACATTGGCGCCTATGGGCAGGGACCGAACGAATACGGAAATACGTACGCTGAACAGTTGGACGAAGCCCACAACCGTATCTATATCCTGCCCTGGCAGAGTGACAAATTACTTGTATTCGATTTGAAAGGAAATCCGCAAGCCCCCATCCCATTATGCATGCGCGTTCCTAAAGGAAAATTCAGAGTAGACACGGAGAAATCGGAAGTCACAGTGACGGTACTGCCATTTCAGGGTTGGCCGGCAGTAGTATGGACACAAGATTTTAACGGCAAACACAAAAACTTCGTTGCTCCCGCACATCTGACCGTTCCACGAGACTTCAGTAATGAAGTATTTATGGGTAACAACACCTCCGATTATGATGTCATGCTAATGGTCATTATGCCTACCCCGCGAGTAGACAGCCTATACCACTACAACAATGCCAAAAACCGTCTGGAAGCCCGTTTCACTGTCGAATATGCCAATAAAGATAAAATTCCCTGGCATGGCTATTCCGAATATCCGCGCCATTTTATAGGCGACGTTTCTTTCCCGGTACAAATGTCTAAAAACACATGGGGAAGCACTAAGCCTGCCAAATATATTGTAGACAAAAAGACACTGCACGGCAACTATTTCCACTTGTACAATGACTTTTTAGGAACAAAGGAGATGCAGATATGGCCGTCTTTCGGCAACGGATATTACGTCTCTAACATGGAACCGTCACAACTAAAAGAAACACTAGAGAAAGAACTGGCAAGAAAAGATCTCCCCAGCACAGTACGAAAACGTACACAAGCGTTAGTGAAATCATTAAACGAAGACAATAACAACGTTGTTCTCTTTGCTAAAATGAAAAAATAAAAATCCTCCAAAAAGCAATAAAAAAGCTGCACCCCAAAAGTTTTTTGTCTAACTTTTGGGGTGCAATGCATTTTGAGACAGCCTCTTCTTTTTTTTTATCCGTAAAAACCGTACTTTCGCAGAAAAGAAATCAAAATGATGAAAAAGAGTAGCATTTTAATCCTCATAGCTATCTGCCTGTTCAGTTGCAGCAAGCCTTCCAAGGAAGCCAGTATCACCGGAGAAATCAAAGGATTGGGAACAGATACACTTTACCTGTACGGCATGGACGAATTGCGCGACCGGATAGACACGATCTTCACCAAGGACGACAAATTCGCCTATACCATCCCGGTAGACACCATTACTCCTGCTTTTCTGCTTATCAACAACCAAATAGAATATCCCATATATCTTGATAAAGGAAACAAAATCAAAATTAAAGGAGATATAAGCAATCCGGAATACCTTCATATCGAAGGGAATATATATAATCAGGAGTTTACTGCTTTTCAGGAAGATCTGCGAGGGCTGGGCACTCCCTCTGAAAAGGTATTGGAGCAGAAAGCGGAAGAGTTCATCCGGGGACATCATTCTTCATTCGTCAGCCTCTACCTATTGGATAAATACTTCGTCCAAAAAGACTCGCCCGACTTCAATAAAATAAAAAAACTCATCGAAGTAATGGCAGGAGTATTGCAAGACAAACTTTACATCGAACGTCTTAACGAAAGCATCTCCCAAGCGGAAAAGACAGAGATCGGTAAATATGCCCCATTTTTCAGTCTCCCTAATGTGAAAGGAGAAAAGATAAGCCGCACATCGGAAAACCTCAAAAAGAAAAACCTGCTAATCAATTTCTGGGCTTCATGGGGTGATAGTATTGCCAATCAAAACAGCAATGCCGAACTGCGGGAAATCTACAAAAAATACAAAAAGAATAAATATATAGCCATGTTGGGCATTTCTCTTGACTTGAACAAGGAGCAATGGAAAGACGCTATTAAACGTGACACGCTGGACTGGGAACAAGTGTGCGACTTCGATGGATTTAACTCCGAAGTTGCTAAACAATATACGATCCGGCAAATACCGGCCAACATACTCCTGTCAGCAGACGGAAAGATTCTGGCAAAGGACCTCAAAGGCGAAAAGCTGAAGAAGAAAATTGAAGAAGTAGTTTCCGCAGCAGAAGAAAAAGATAAGAAAGACAACAAAAAAAGAAATAACCAGTAACCAAACGTGTTAATTAAAGTTTTCGGAGCGGCTGTTCAAGGGATTGATGCAACACTCATCACAATCGAAGTAAACAGCTCGCGTGGCTGTATGTTTTATCTCGTCGGCCTTCCGGATTCAGCGGTCAAAGAAAGCCACCAACGTATCATCTCCGCACTGCAAGTCAACGGTTATAAAATGCCGACCACCAATATTGTAGTCAATATGGCGCCGGCAGATATCCGGAAAGAAGGTTCGGCCTACGACCTGCCTCTTGCTATCGGGTTGCTGGGCGCCAGTGAAACCATATCATCGGAGAAGTTTTCCCGCTACCTGTTAATGGGAGAATTGAGCTTGGACGGAAGCATACAACCGATCAAGGGAGCACTTCCCATTGCCATCAAAGCACGGGAAGACGGTTTTGAAGGATTAATCATTCCCCAACAAAATGCGCGGGAAGCCGCCGTAGTTAACCAGTTAAAAGTATATGGAGTCAGCAATATCAGGGAAGTCATTGAGTTCTTCAATAATGAACGCGAATTAGAACCGACAGTTGTTAATACCCGAGAAGAGTTCTATGCCCATCAAAGTACTTTCGAGTTTGATTTTGCAGATGTGAAAGGGCAGGAAAACGTGAAAAGAGCACTGGAGGTAGCTGCTGCCGGTGGACACAATCTCATCATGATAGGTGCGCCGGGAAGCGGAAAATCAATGATGGCCAAACGCCTTCCTTCCATTCTCCCTCCCCTCTCGTTGGGTGAAAGCCTCGAAACGACCAAGATACACTCCGTAGCTGGAAAATTAAACCGCAATTCCTCCCTAATCACTCAACGCCCTTTCCGTGACCCGCACCATACGATTTCGCAAGTAGCAATGGTAGGCGGGGGCAGTTTTCCCCAGCCGGGGGAAATAAGTCTGGCGCATAACGGAATTTTATTCCTAGATGAACTGCCGGAGTTTAATAGAAACGTACTTGAGGTACTGCGGCAACCATTGGAAGACAGGAGAATCACAATCTCCCGAATAAAAAGCAGCATCGATTACCCGGCCAGTTTTACACTGGTAGCTTCGATGAATCCTTGCCCTTGCGGATATTATAATCATCCGACGAAGGCTTGTGTATGCAGTCCCGGGCAAGTACAGAAATATTTGAATAAAATTTCCGGCCCGCTGCTCGACAGGATTGACATTCAAATAGAAATCATTCCCGTACCATTCGATAAGATATCTGACCAAAGAAGGGGAGAATCCAGTGAAACGATCCGCGAACGAGTTATCAAAGCACGGCAAATACAAGAAAAGCGCTACGCCGAATATCCCGGTATCTATTGCAATGCACAGATGAACAGCAAATTACTGTCACTATTTGCCCGGCCGGATGACAAAGGGCTTACCTTATTAAAGAATGCAATGGATCGGCTCAATTTATCCGCCCGCGCCTATGACAGGATATTGAAAGTATCACGCACCATTGCCGATCTCGAAGGAAGTGAGCAAATTCTTTCCGGACATTTAGCGGAAGCGATCAGTTATAGAAATCTGGATAGGGAGAACTGGGCCGGATAACAGGACAAGAAAAACAAGTGCTTGTATAATTAGGTTACCAGATCCATTGTATGCTATAATTACCCGAATTCAAGAAGATTCCATGCACGAAAATCAATATGACTAAAATAATTTACAGTTCACTACATAAACCCCTATTCGGTTTATAATAAATTTCCGAATCGTTTATTATAAACGGTATCCAAGTTTATTATAAACTCTCAAATAGAAATTTAGAATCTTAGCATCCATTTATTACAACAAAAAAGGCTGCAATTCCTATAAAGATTGCAGCCTTTTGCCTATATTAATCATTCCTGTCTCTGTACAAGGGTAGGACAGTTAGCTATATTTGTTGTAATATCTCACTATTTTCATACTCGATTTTATATCTTTTTTCTCATTTATTCATTAATAACTCAAGTTTCACAAACACCCTGCATAGTTTGAGGTTGAGCAATAAGTCAGTAGTATCTAATATTCTCCTCCTTCAGGAAGGAGGAGTACCCGTAGGGGGAGGTGGTAGGTCTCCCCCCTTCTATATTCTCAGACTACAAATATACAACATTTAAAGCCATTTGTCAAGTCCTTGTGGCATGCTTTCTGGTAATTACTGCATTTTCTCTTTTTCAAGAAAACCACAGACCTGTATTCACTTTCTTCAATAGTTTACCTAATCAAGCAAGAACCTTTCCGCACGTCCCGGAGTCAACAACTCCCATAAAGAAGCAACCGTCCATCCCGGTGCAAAGATATCATTATAGTACCCTTTTCCGTTCTTACCATAATCCCAATTAGTGTGCTGAACGACTTCCGGATAGAAACCGGATTTTGCAATGCCGCATAAATGCCCTTCATAAGGTAGCAACTGACGCATAGATGTAGATATCACCTCCGCAAAATCAGCCATACGAGGTTCAGCATATTCCTTTGACAACCATTGAAGTACAGATGCAAACTCAAAAACAAAAACATCAATATGGTTATTCTCCACAGAAACATTTCCCCAACCACGAGTTTTAAGACCTATATCACCCAGCATCTGTCCCGGTGCGAAAGGAACGTCCCACAAATAATACCAGGATAAAGCAAAATAAGCCGCTTTTTTTGTCAAATCGGCATAATGCCTATGTTCTTCTCCCTTTGTTATCAATGAAAGATAGTAAGTAGCGGTAGCAGCATAGAGAGAAGCCTCTTTATCCTCGCAGTTCGCATCCAATGTAGATGAGAAATAATCAGCTTTCGAAATCAGCTCTTTCTCTAAATAGTCTGCCGTCCGTTTGGAACTGGCCAAATAACGCTTATCTTTAAAATATTTATATCCCATAACTAGTGGCAACGTAGCAGATGGGGTACTTCCCCCACTCGGATCGACAATAGTTAAATCATCACGAAACTTACGGGGGAAACTACCATCAACATTCTGTAACTGTAAGAACATATCCAATATTCTTTTCAACTTTTGCTCCCACTCAGGATGACGGCGTCCGTTCTCTTTTTCATAAGCTAAGAAATGGAACATGGCATAGACGCCTTCCGACTGACGCCGGATACTATGGATCGGTTCCTCATATCCCTTGTCAAAATTCACGGATTCCTTGAAAAATCCCGCTTGTGTGAAACCATTCTTCAAATAACTATCAAATATCTTTGTACTGTTCACTTTCAGTTCTTCCCGGTTCGATTGCCAACCGTATTCCCATGCATTAAATGCATTAAGAAGTACACGACCGATAAAACCAACCTCAGCCTGACCGTTTCTTTCACAATCACTTACCTTCAGATGTATTCCGGAATTATAAACCAGCGGTTGATTATCGACCAAACTATTTACAAAAAAGCAACTAAGCACTTGCTTCATATCCGCTATAGAATATGAATTCTCCACAGGTTTTGGTGCATAGGTATCATAACAATGCTCCCATGTATGCTGTATAAAGTCTGAAAAATCATCCGCACCACTTTCCATTATTTCCCATGTCAACAATACCGACTCACCTTTCTTCATCAGTTGAAAAGCCTCCACCTCAGGTGCTAATGTTAATTTACGAATATAACTTTTAGGAGCCTCCCGATAGGGAAAACCAAAAGAAAGCATAGCTATTCCCTGTTGATTCTCAAATCCGGTAAATCCCAAGGAAGTCTTCCCTGAAAGAATGATCTCTCCTTCTTTATGTGTAGCTAAAGCATCCATAGAAAAATCATCCAAACGATTTACTGTCATAAATCGTTTTTCTTTTTCACTAAAAATCCCCGTAAGTGGTGCGCTCAACCTGTCTTCACGAACCAACCAACTATCCGACGTATGGAATGATGGAGCTTTTTTAGGAGAACGCAAATTACGGCGATACCAAAATCCCGGCATATAAAACTGACAGTTATCATGGCGATAGCCCGTACTCAACAATTGACGATAGTTGAAGTAAACATCCTGTGCAGCGGTAAGCTGTACAGTCAATCGCATACAACTATCCCGTTCTTCAACTTTATGAAAAACCGTTATCGGCAATTTATTATCCGAACGCCACTCATAATCAAAATAGCTATTCTCCAACTTATCCGGATGCAGTTTATAATTCACAGCATTATTACCCGGAACCTTTAAAGATAGTTCTACCTTCATATTCTCAGGAACATACTTCACTGCTCCCATACAGGCAGTACCAAACAAAATCGCTGTACAACCCACAAATGTCCTTAATATCGTTTTCATACCTCTTATCTATTGTTCTATTATACCTTCATTTCCATTCAGAATCTAATGAGTTATCGGCCAATATACCGCATAACGTTCAAAATGAACTTTATAAAAAGGTTCCAGCACTATATGCTCAAAACCTTTCAAGTTTATGCCAAACTTCAATGGTTCTCCTGAAACAACCTCCACATGAGTTGGAATCCGTTCTACAGGTTCTCTGAATACCGGGACTTTTGCCATGTCCATCTTATTCATAGCCGTATTGTTCATCTTTCCCCAAAAAGTAGTAGGAAGATTTTCCTTTCCCATACGCCCGGCAAGCACGTAAGGCCCATATAATAATGCAACATAACGGTCGGTACCTGTTAAGTTCTCTGTATATATATGCATCGGAAGTCGTAGTGTAATCACATTCTTCCGCTCCCACACTCTGTCTATAATCCAATACCCATCACTGCCAAGCAGAGGCTGTTCTTCTTCTCCATTAATTATAAAAGTAGCCTTATCAGTCCAATCAGGTTTACGAATGCGCAGAATCAGTTTCTGCTTTTTCTTTAGATTCAATGTAAGGTCAACTTGTTCGGATTCCGGAATCCGGCTTTGCTGAATAAGCTCGACTCCTTCTTCTTTCCAAGAAAGAATGGAAGGAATAAACAGATTCACTCTTATATCCTTTTCTTGATGCCTATTCGTCACTTTATGGCTATAAATAAACTTACCCAGCTTCGCCGGACTTTCCAGCCCTGTATGTCCACAGCACCAGAAAGAGCTATCACGTGAAGCATAAATACGATAATGCCCCGGTCGCATGGAAGTAAAATAGCAGCACATACCCTTCACCGGGTCATAGGCTGACAAGATATGATTAAATAAAGTTCTTTCATAATATGCCGCCTTAGTCGCATCCGGTTGCTGCATGAACAGAGCTTCGGTCAAACGTAACATATTTACGGAATTACACGTTTCCGGTCCGCTGATATGGAGCATCCTATCAATGAACTCCTTTTTAGAGAAGAAATGTTCTCCGGTACTGTTACCACCTATTACCCAAGTATGGTTTTGCTTCACAATATTCCAGAAATTAGTCGCCGCAAGAAGAAAGGCCCGATCACCGGTAAACATATAATATTTATGGAAACCCGTAAATTTCGGAATCTGTGTATTGGCGTGCCACCCGAATAAAACATCCTTTCCTTCAGACAAAGGAACCCACATAGCCCGATCATTTAAACGGCGGGCCCAATCAAGGAAACGCTTTTGCCCCGTCAACTCATAAACCTCAACGTAAGACTCATTAATCGAACCATGTTCACAAATCAATAATTGCTGAATCTGTTCATCAGTCAGCTTATCCAATACCTGAGAACCAAACCAATCGGCCAACCGTACTAATATCGGCAACGCTTCTTTCAAGTCACACTGTGTATAAGCAGCAGAAAGCCCGAGCAGCATCTTATTAATCAGATAAACAGGTGCCCAGGCACCATTGACCGTAGGATTATTCGTTTTTATCTTTCCTGAGGCTACTTCCCTGAATAGTTCCCTGCCTCCTTTCACACCTAACAGGAAGCCATCTTTACCGGCTTCCTGACATAGCTTCAATTCTTTCAGCACATATTTCAATCGTCTCAGTAACTCTCTATCGCCTGTAGATTGATACATCATCGATACGGAAGAAAGATAGAACCCAAGAAATCCACCCCGAAGCGGACCTGCTCCCCATACGTCTTGCGACTCCCAGCCGGCATAAGGTCCGGCTTTCGATGACAATCCCGCTTCAATCCGATAAAAATGAAGCAAAGAGTCAGGATTCAGCCAAAGAAGATATTCTTTGCCTTTTTGTTGCAAATCAAGAAAAGGACCATCTGACAAACGTATTTCTTTCAATGGAAAATAACTTTCAAAAGACGTCCCCAGCGATGTCTCCCCTTTTCGTAACACAGACATAGCAGGATTCACCGAGCCAAAGATTAGCAATAAGCTCAATAGCATTCTTACAGATGTCTTGGCTACTATACGTTCGCACATTATCATATCCATTATTCAAATTCTATTTTCTTCGCAGGAATCAGCCGAACAGGACCTATTAACCCCGATTCTATCAATGGCGAGTCTTTCCGGTAATGTTTCCAAGTAGTGAATGCCACTCTTCCGCCTTCCGGTTTATTTACTCCATTTCTATACCAGTCCGGTAGCTTTCTGATAGCCCCACGGCTCAAAGCAGCAATTCCATTTACTCCTCCTCCGGGTACATACTCGTTCTCCTCCGGTAACTGTTCATCCCCAATCAAACGATTCGTCCATTGATTAGTCACCTTAATTTCCAATGTATTTTCACCCGGCTTCAGCACATCAGTGACATCAATTAAATACGGACGGGACCAAAAGATCCCTTTATTTACTCCATTGACAATCACCTCCGCCATCACCTCTACTGCGCCCAAATCAAGGAAAACAACTCTATCCTCAGACATCATAGAAGGTTTCACAACAAAGTTAGTTTTATAAGTAGCTGTACCAGAAAAATATTTAACGCCCTCATTTTCATGTCTATGCAAAGAGAACAATTTGGGCAAACTTATTTTTTCCGGTGCTCCCAGCCCTTTCGGGAAGCTAACCTCCCATTTCTGATTTATCATCACCGGACTTCCTGTTTTTTCAACCTTTACCTCTCTTTTTATACCGTCCGATGTAACAAATTCATAATTCCCATCACTCCATGCCAACAGAGAGCGGGTATCCGCATAAGGTATCCAGTCCAATATACGCTCATCAGTATTTCTTGTATATCCTTTGGCTACCAATTGAGAAATCTCCTTATCTGATAATACTTTAGAAAACAACACCGGAACAGACATATCCCCATTATAATAGGAAGCTCCTTCTTTTAAAGTAGTAAAATTCAATCCAGGATGAATTGTCTGCAAAGACTTCGTCTTATAAGCTATATGCTCTCCATTGATATAAATATGCGGAGCCCCTTCCCTATAAACCAGACAAATATGGCTCCAACCGGAAATAGGTTTTTCCACTCCCATTTTAAACTCAGGATATCCTTTCTCATTCTCCCATACCGCAACTCCATTTCTACCTACAGCCAGTCCACAAGTGGCATGTCCTGCGCCATATAACAGTTCACCGCCCGACGGATAGATTGCATAATATTCCGTCCAAGGGTATGGTATATATCCCATTGGATTATCTATATTCAACATGGCATCTGATTCCGGTTTCACCCACAATGAGATTGAGAAATTATCTCTTATGTCAGGGTATGCCGCCTGCTTCCATTCTTCGGTTGATATAGCAGAAGCATCTATCAGACACTTCCCATCTTTATGAATAGAACGAATAGCCTTCTGTTCAGGAAGGTCAGAACGAAAGACGACGAACACAGAACCATACGCTTCCAGTTGAACAGGCACCGATATGGTTTCTTCATTCGTTTGATATACCATAGCCCGTGTTCTTTCACCTGATATAGGATTCCAAAACTCAGGAATCTTTCCTTTCACACGAAAGTTACAAATCAGCTCTTTCGAAGTCCGTTGCTGGTTAGCAACAAAATAAACATCCGCCTCTCCTATCTGCCTATGGATATAACGTATTGGGGCACTAATTGAATCTGTGATCACTTCAAAGTCAGGTCTTAACAGAATCTTCTCAAGTACTTGTTCCAAGTTCAAAGAGGTTTCCCAGAAAATCCTACCTTTCCCTACGCTACGATCCACCACTGTAGTTGCGGCCTTTCCCCATAGTTCGTCACAAAGTTGTTCAAACTCTTTTTCTTCAATAACTGAATAAGATTGCAACCCTACGGTCTGTTGCGGACGGGCACCGACAATTATCAATCCCTGTTCCACCATATTCCGCAGTTTCCTCAATAGACCCAACGTAATATGCGATTGTTCCTGTAAAACCAATACACGATAATTCATTCCGTCCGGAAGCCTTAAACGCCCGCGTTCTACCCAAGCTCTATTCAATAACGTTTCCGTATTCATCAAATCGTAATCATATCCTTCCGGTGGTACCGGATTCAAATCTCTTCTATGCACTTTCGTGTATCCTACAATATTATCACCTGTAAAGTATGCAAAATCAGCTACGAATAGTCCCTCTTGCAATAGAGTTTGACAACGGTTCAGATAATCTATCCAGGCACGTCCCGGCTCCCACCAGGTATTAGTTCTGTCAAAATGTATTCCCCAAGGGCCTAAAGTCATAGCGGGAGCAGCATCCGGATGAGGTTGCATTGCATAACGATGAATCACCATCCGATTAATCCCCTCTGTAAACGCCTTATCACCAACAGCCTTCAAAGCAAATGGGTATTCCTGCCATCTTCCCGACTCAGGTTCAGAAGTATATGCTTCGGCACCCACCACTTTCTGACCGTTGATATGAGCTATCGAAGACGCCAATTTTGTAGTACGCCGCATCATCAAGTTGTTCTGGAAAATAGCAGATAACCCATTCCAAAACTCTCCCATAACTCCATCTACCCGTGAGCCTATTTGTAATTCTTCCATTGGTCCGCGGTCATAAGGTTCGCAATAGGATACCAGCCCATATTGATTACATAGATTCCGAAATTCACCATAATAATTATCTGCCAACAAGTCAGCCTGTACACGACGAATATCCCATAAGAAACGTTCTGTCATTTCTTTGCTTCCTACAATCTTACCTGTCATAGCCGGCAAATATTTAATCAAATCATATCCGGTCCTTTCACAAAACTCACCTTCAAATCCGGATGTCCAGTTTTGCATACCGACTTCCCAACTATCTATCTCCAGTCCTATCTGAATCTGGTGAACATAAGGTTTGATTAGTGGATACAATAAATCCATCATTTTATTAAAATGAAGCTGAATCGCCTGTTTGCTAAACTTATCGCATTCAAGCCCCACGCCTGTATCCGGAGCTGCACAGTTTTTTCTTCCGGTAGAAGTATGTCCCAAACGGATGACTGTCCAGTTTCCCAAAGGTGCCTCCCAATTCAGACGTCCCAAAGAATCAACCTGATTCGTCAAGTCAATAATATCTTCCAAGCGAATAACTTGTTCTTTGTCATACGTTTGTATACCGATCTTCCCTCTATGATTAAAAACACTGTTATTCAATAACTGCCAATCAGAAAAGCCCACAGGTTTACCATTCTTGAAAGAAGGGAAAGCTAACACAGCTATATCTCTATAATATCCTAATTCCGTTGCCGGCCGGAGTAATAAAGTATCCACCCGTTTACCGCCTGCCACCTCAGTCTCACTCCAAGTCAATTTTTGCATTGAATACTCAGGAGTAATCCAAGGACCACCACTTGACGACCAACCCGGACAATTATGCATCACATAATCAATGCCTAAACGAGCTGCTTCTTTTATAGCATGTGCTTTTAATTCCGACCACTCCGGACTTAAGTAAGTAACAGGCCCCTTTGGAATTCCAGTTCCCCCTTCCAGATTGAAAACACCACCTATCCCAATACGATGCATCGCCTCCAGATCCTTTGTAATGCCTTCCTTTGTGATATTTCCATTCATCCAGAACCAATATGTATAAGGCCGGGCAGTCGAAGACAATTGGGTAAAGTCTTTTTCCAGCTCACTCATCGGCTTAACTTTTACAGGATGAGCAGTGCCTGAAGGCAAAGGAAGTTTCTCGCTTACCGGAAGCGGCTTCCCAAAACATGGAACGCCAGATGCATCAAAAGTAAACTTCTGAAGACGAATATCCCGTTTCCAACCAGGTTTTCTCTCTTTTTTCGTATGGTAATAAATATAATGTTCCCTGTCATCAGGAGAAGTTGTAAAACTGGCATGCCCTACCCCAAATACTTGATCGGTACCTTCAAATACAGGTTTATCACTTTTAATCCAGCTTTTCGGATCTAACAAATCTGCGTCCGGGTCCTTCAGACGCAAATAAGAAAGTTTATATGTATCCAGCCATGATTGCCCGCAGGAATAAACAACAAACACATCTTTCCCGTGTTTTAAAATCTGCGGTCCCTCATTCAATGGCAACTCTCCTTGTTCATAATAGCGGTCCGGTGACGATATTTTTACTCTTCCGGAAGCCATTGTCCAAGGATTCTCCATTTTTGCGATATAAAGATGTTGCTGAGTTTTGTCAGTCGGTTCACTATTCTCCCAACCGGACCAGACAGCATACAATTGTCCCTTATGCTCCAACAAAGTCATATCAATCGCCCAGCGATTGTTTTTCCAGTCTCCCAAAACATCCCCCGTAAACAGCATTCCTTTGTCGATATACTCGCCCATTGCGTCTGATGTAACAGATTCCAACACGCCCGTCTTTTGGTGAATAAAAGGAGGACCGCTATATCCGCCCGCATAAAAAATATACCATTTACCTTTCCAGAAATGAAGTTCGGGTGCCCAAATACAAGTCGAATTCCATTGCCCTTTTTCCGGTGCCTTCCAAACACGTACAGGAGGATTTATCTTATGCAAATCACGAGAACGGGAAACTCCGATGCCACCCGGCACCCCGCAGCAATAATAATACCATCCTTCATGTTTTACAACCCACGGATCAGCACCCGAAGGCAGGATAGGATTTGTGTAATATCCGTCATATTCTTGCCCACTCACCATCACCGAACAGACAATCATCATTATCCAGAAAGATAATCTTTGTATCATTTAAAATGAAGTTTTTAATGAAGTTTTTCTTTTAAAATATCTCTTTTATAACGTACTAAAGCTTCAACATAATAATAATCAGCGTAAGTTAACGGTACATCAACCTCTGCCTTACCCGGATTATTACCTACTGAATGTTTCAGAATAAAATTACAATTTGTACCAGGCTCAGCCAAGTATTCCGGCGATGACAAAGTCTTCAACTGTGTTTCGGCAACAGAAAGACATTGTTTTGAGAAATCACCTTCAGTATACTGGCTAAGTTCGATGAAAGCCGAGGCCATTAATGCTCCCGCAGAAGCATCACGAAGTTCATTGGGAATACCAGGAGCATCAAAATCCCAATATGGAATTTTATCTTCAGGCAAACGAGGATGATTCATAATAAATCTAGCCACATTCGTAGCATGTTGCAGATATTTCTCTTGCCCGGTCTCACGATACATCATTGTATAGCCATATAATGCCCAGCCCTGGCCACGTGCCCAACATGATTCATGAGCATATCCCTGACAAGTGTTTTTCTTTTCAGGCTGTCCCGAGATCGTATCATAAGAAATCACATGGTATGAGCTATAATCCGGACGGAAATGATGCTTCATCGTCACATCTGCATGTGACTTGGCTATTTCCGCAAATTTCGGATTATCGGAATTCTTGGAAGCCCACATCAACATCTCTAAATTCATCATATTATCAATAATTACCGGATATTCCCACACTTTCTGATTCCAGTCCCATGAACGTATGCAACCGACTTGTGGACGAAAACGAGTACTCAATGATTCCGCTCCTTGCAACAATACCTGTTTATACTCATCATTGCTTGTCAGACGCAATCCATTACCAAAACTACAATACAACATAAATCCCACATCGTGATTATCTGTTGTGTATTTCTCATTTTCTATCCTTTTGGTATAATTTTCTGCATACATTTTCAAGGAATCATCTTGATTCACCTCATACAAATACCATAATACCCCAGGGAAAAAACCACTTGTCCACCATTTGGCCTTTGAAGTCATCAGTTTACCATCCTTACCAATAGTACGTGGCAATTTCTCCTCTTCATTCAATAAATTCTCAGCCATTAACTTTGATTGAACAGTCGCTATTTGCAAACTATTATTCACAAGAGTACTCATTTCGCTTTTGGGAGCTGAACAACTACAAACTGCCATCAGTCCCAAAAATGCAATAATAGATGAACCTACTTTCATTTATATATTCTTTAAAATTATTTTTCTAATTGAAGTTTTTTTATTCTTATCTGAGTTTCCAGTTCTTTTATCTCTTCACTTAATGAGACAGAACCCACTTTGTTTTCATTCTCTGCAACATCCGATTGGCGGTCAAACACCATCCGACCTACAACAGAATCACCTTTCAACCATATAGCACTGCTATATCGCTCCGAAACAATATTATACCCACCTTGCCATTGAACAAAAGCGTATTCTTTTATCCTCTTCTCACTATCCTGCAGAATAGGAACAAAGCTTTTTCCCTGTAATTGCCCCTCAGGAACCGGAACTTTACACAACTCACACAATGTGGGATAAATATCCACAAATTCTACAACTCCCCCAGCTTTTCCGCCTTTACAATGAGGCACACGGACAATCAATGGAGCACGGGTCGCATGATTCATCAGGTTATGTTTTCCCCAGAAACCATGTTCACCCAAATGCCAGCCATGATCTCCTAATATCACTACTATCGTACTCTCTGCCAATCCCAAGCGTTCAAGTTCATCAAGTACTAAACCGATCTGCGCATCTATGTAACTCACACATGCATAATAACCGTGTTTTGCCTCTCGCTGAAAAGCCTCATCCTTTGTTGTCGTAAATTTCCCATATCCACGAATCTCACCGGAGGAAGTAACCTGCTTCGGCAATGCTTTAGGTCGATAAGGATTCGATGCCAACTGAATCTTCTCCCTTTGATATAAATCCCAATATTTCTTAGGAGCATTGAACGGCAAATGTGGCTTCCAGAAGCCACATGCCAAGAAGAAAGGTACTTTCATCTCTTTCAATCTCCTTAAATCTGCAATCGTCTTCTGCGCTACTCTACCATCAATATAAGTTGTATCCGAGACATCAGCCGATTCACAGAACGGTCCTCGCAAAGTCTTAGGGTGGATATAACGGGAAGACTCTTCGTTCTGCCACAATTCCCACTTATTATATTCAGCCCAATCCTTACCGTAACCATCAGGATATACTCTCCACGGATATTCTGACCAACTACGGGCATGATCGGTTATATTATGGAAAACTTTTCCATTGGAAATAACATAATATCCGTTTTTCTTAAAACACTCCGGAAGCGAAAGTGCCTTGGGACAATCTTTCTCTGCATTAGCATCGAAAGCAGTAAAACGTTCCGGATAACAAGGATATACTCCTGTAAACAGACTCGCTCTGGAAGCCCCGCTCACAGGAATATTACAATATGCATTTTGAAAGACCGTAGCCTGCTCCGCCAATCTATCAATGTGAGGAGTCACAATATCCTCTATTCCATAACACCCCAATTCAGGCCGCATATCATCAGCAATGATAAATAAAACATTCATCTTATCTTTCTTCTGTCCATAAACATGGGCAGAAGAGACTAAAGTAATCACACCTACAAAATAAAATGATTGAATGCTGCTCATAGCTATATCCTTTGGAATGTAAAACCAGATTATTTAAAATTAACTCCCTCAAATGAGAATCTATTCTTAGCGTCAGTCTTATATTCTTTCAAATAAGGAGAATAAGTGTCCACTTTTACCTGTTTCTTTTTCACATCTATATCTACAATACGTAAAAAACCGGTTTGTCCTCTATTCGTTCCTTTCACTCCATCCTGAAAGTTAGCCAACATCTGATATACCTTATTACCTTGTTCGCCTATACTAACCAACGTCCCAACACCGCCATTCAAAACATGTCCACTAAAGACAAAGAGGATATTGGGATATTTGCTCACCAACTTATCCCACATTTGCTCACCATTATTCACCGCATTCTCACCGGTATCCTTTCCCAAACCATATTTCTGCGGCAACCAACGGTCTCCTTCTCCCATACGCGTATCGTCTGAGTACATATACGCATGCGTATTAATAATCACCTTATGATGCGGATGTTTCTTCACAACCTCTCCCGCCCAATCAAGTACATTATTACGAGGCCCGAATTCCAAACAAAGAATTAGCCATTTTATTCCGGCAGCTTTGAAAGTATACCATACATTATCCATTTTCCCTTCTTCAAACGCACCTCCGAAATTCTTCATCTTACTGTATTTTGCATAAGGAAAATAGTTATTAAACAGTTGGGAATCTCTTTTATTCGAATTTTTTCCCAAATCGTGATTTCCCATAACAAAAGCATAAGGAACTTTATCATCCATCATATTCAAGGTAGAAGCTGCCACCGCCCACTCTTTATCAATATTGTGATCCGTCATATCCCCTTGCTGTAAAACAAAATCAATACTATCTGCATGTTCCACCGCCCACTGGGTCTGCGATCTCAGAATGTCCGGATAAAGTCGTGAATAAGTTTGTATGTCCGGCAATAAAACCAATCTGACCTGTTTCTGTGTACTGCAACTTGACAATACCAGAATTGTAGTAGCCAATAAAGCTGCCAATCTCAAATGTTTTTTCATAATATTTCTATTTTTATTCAACTCAGTTGAAGGTATGTTGTACTATTGTTACTTAAATAGAACATACCTTCGAGATTTAATTCTAGTTTCTAATAGAACCATCTTTCTTTATATCACGACTTCCGCTCCATATTTTAACCGAAGACCATTTCTCAGGCTTGGCCGTCCAGAATTCATCATCCGCTTGTAAACCCAAAGGCAAGAAAATAAAAGTACACAAATAATTACTGCCAGTAGATACATATCTGTCGGCAATCTCGGGCTGGTGCCCACAAAATCCCAGATTCAGCCATCCATCCTTATCAAATGTACCTTTGGCCAATTGTCTTTTCATAACCTTAGTTAGAGCGCAACGCACTTGTGCCGGTTTGATATGTTCAGGTAATAATTTCATCCAGGATACCTGAGCTAATACCTGAAAAGCCCCAAAACGATAGCCCATTGATCTTCCCAATACAGGATAGGTCCCTTCCGGAGATATCATCTTTTCTTGTTGATCAGCATAACGGATCAGGCGTTGTAACTGTACGTCATAAAAATCAGCCCCTTCCACTTTATGCTCTTTCATGACCGCCAATACATCTATCAACATGGGTTGAATCACATAACTGTTGTAATAATCCAAATGAAAATTACGCCCGTCACCATACCAGCCATCTCCTTTATACCATTCTTTATGTCTCTTTAACGCATAGTGAATTGGTTTCAAATCACATTCACCCGTAAACTCCAATAAGGCCGCTTCAATAGTAGCAGAGAACATCAACCAATTAGACTCTGAAGCCTTGATCCTGCGCGAAGCTTTCAATTCCTTAATAATTCTCTCTTGAGTCACTTTATCTAACTTCGGCCAAATCTGATCCTTAGAACGTAACAAGCCTTGTGCAAAAAAAGCAGCATCAACCAACGGCTGTCCTCCAGGCCCATCAAAACGCATATAATCAGGTGATTCCGGGTTTACAGCATTAGCAATAGATTTCACCACTAAATTGGTATATTTAGCACGAAGCTGACCTTCTTCCGTATCATCAGGAGGTAAATTCAACCATGCAGAAATACCATCAAATGAACGTCCTAAAGCTTCCAAATGCGTCACATTCTTTCTTGTATTGCCATTGTTTAATCCATCAAAGGTTTCAACAGGCATGTTTTTCCTCAAAGTATTCTGACTCAAATTGGTATATAGCGGATCAATAATCTTGATCATTGTTTTCACCCAATACTCACGATCCTTACTTTTCTTTGCAAAAGCATTCCCCCCATTTACCAAAAGAGAAAATACTAGAAAAAAGAAGAATATTCTATGATTTTTATTATTCATAATTTTATAATTATTAGTTCTCAGTATCTTCGGTCACACCAAAGATACTGAGATTTTATCTAAATAAATTAATTAGCTTCTATTGTTTCCAAAGGAGGAATATTATTTTCAGATCCTGCATATCCCTTATTCTGATTAATATGCCCTTTAGTATTAGAATTAATCGTAGATGCAGGAATAGGCCATAAGACATGATACGGACTCATTGTAAATTCCACATTAGAAATAGTTTTAACTCCTTTATTATAAAAATCGGTGGACTCCATAATTCTATCATAAAAGAAATTATCTTCTGAGAAATTATCCATTTTATAGACCTTACCAGTATAAGAGGGTTTTCCCGTTTGTGCAAATATATAAGCAATACGAGTCAACTCTGTTTTTCTAGGTTCTTCATAATATAACTCTCTCGCACGTTCATCCAAAATTGTTCCAATATTCATATCAGATGCCGCCAAATCACCTGCACCCGCTCTATTTCTTACTTCATTCACATCATCTGCCGCTTTCTGCAAACTAGCAGCATCGCCTTTCCAACAATAAGCCTCTGCACGCAACAAATAGGTTTCCGCCAAACGATATACATACCAGTCTGTATTACCACCTTCCGGTTGATCTACTCTGTCCGGATCCGGTATAAATAATTTGTAATGCGGCCAACCAAACCAACTACGAATTGTATCTTTACACAACAGCTGTCCAGTCTCTCCATAAAGCTGTAAAGGTTTGCCATAATATTTATTTTTCCCCTCCAACTTAGGTTCATTATATACTAAATCCTCCATATTCATCCAATTTCCTTTTGCATGACGCAAATCATTCGGATCATCCCAAATATACTGGGTAGAATAAGCTGTTCCCCGACAGCGTCCGATTCCACGTCCATACTTCTTAACTAGTGAAATTTTAACTGTTCCTGTCGGATCCTTTTTGTCTGTTACTCCCTGTTTACCATCAGGAGTCAATATAGCATTCTTCGTATTTCCATAATAAGGCACTGCATTTCTCATCGTTCTGATTCCATCACCTTGGCTTCCTTCTACAAGGTATCTGTCAATAACCAACAAGATAGTCTCTTTATTTTCTGCCAATGCCTTATTTTCAGGGCGATGTAAATCCCAAATCACATTTTTAGTAGCATCAGCTTTTTCTGCTCCGAATCTATTTTTCATCAATTCATAACGCGGGTCACTTATTACAGCCGTAGCTGCTGTTATGGCTTCATCAAACAAACCGGCAGCCAAATATAACTTTGCCAACAAATGATAGCCTGCCGCACGTGGAGCTTTTCCTCTATCAACCACCTCAGGCATCCATTGACAAGCAAACTTCATATCATCGATCATTTTATTTAAAATGACCTCACGCTTCGTTGTATAGAAGTCGAGTTTCGCCTCTGTAAATTCTTTCAATAGTAAAGGCACATCACCAAATTGATTTATCAAACGATAATAGTGATAAGCTCTAAAGAAATAAGCAGTAGCCAATATCTCGTTCTTCTCCTGTTCAGACGAGTAAGTTGCTTCATCAATACGTGTAATCACAGTATTAGCATACCTAATATTATCATACGCTTCATTCCAATACCAACCTACTCTATTGGCATTAGGACTATTCAAATTTTTATCAGGCGTAATAACCGCATTTAGATCTTGAGCAACACTTGTTTTGTCCGTAGTTCCTTCAATAGCTACCTCAGAAAAAATATGTTCGGTAATAATGGCAGGTCCATCTCCATAAAACTCCGCTTTAATCCTTTTCTCACAAGTACCAAGTGCAGCCCACATACCTTTAGCATCTACCAGAGTATTCTCCGGAGAATAAAATGAAAGAGGTTTAGGTTCCAACCAGCTGTCCCCACAACTCGAAAGAGTTATCGCAACAGATCCTATTATCACTAATTTACTAATATTATTCATAACATTGATTCTTAAAAGTTAATTACATAGTCACATTAATACCAAAAGTATACGTACGAGGAGTAGGACTACTATTTTCCGGATCCCAAAGTTTAAAATCCGGAGCCCAAACCGCTACATTTCTTACATTAGCATAAACTCTCAATGAGCCTAATCCCAATTTAGTAATCCAACGTGATGGAACATTGTATCCGACAGATATATTATCTAATCGAATAAATGATTTTTTCCGATATACAGAAAAACTGTTTCCTCCTGTACTGGAATCAATTCTTGCCCACTCATTTGTCGGATTTTCCGGAGTCCAGTATGGTAACTTGTAAGCATTCTGTCTATCATTATATACCGTGGTTCCACTATGCTTAGCTACATCATATGTACCTTTATGCCCCCAAAGAGAATACAACATGAAAGAAACATCTATATTCTTATATATCTTGAAATCATTGCGCAATGTCCATGTAAATTTCGGACTAGTTGTCCCTTGGAATACTTTATCCTCATCTGTATACTGTCCGTTTCCATCAACATCCCTCAACTTAAAATCACCAGGAGCTACACCATACTTCTTTGCTTCTTCCGCTTCATCCTGTTGCCAGACTCCAATAACTTCCAATCCCCATATTTCATCCAAAGACTTACCTATAAACCATTTATTCTTGATATCGTCAGCCTCTTTCTGTCCTACTACGTTCCCATTTTCATCTAAAACATCAACCATATCTCCGTACAGGTGAACAATCTTATTTCTGTTCAAAGTAAAATTGAATGTTGAACTCCATGCAAAATTCTTTGTATCAATATTCTTCGATGTCAGGCTAAGTTCAATGCCTTTATTCTCTACTTCACCTAAATTAGACATCACTGAACTGAATCCGATCAATTCGGGTAATGTACGTTCAATAAGAAGGTCTTTCGTGTTAGCTTTATAAATATCGATATTTCCTTTTAACCGTTCATTAAATATAGAAAAATCCAATCCTAAGTTGAATGAAGCCGTACGTTCCCATTTTAGTTCTTTATTAGCCAAAGAATTCACATAAAGATAGGATCCATTATAAACCTTTCCATCCGGACTTACATACATATATTTACTATTACCCATTCTGGCTAAAGCTCTATAAACCCCAATGTCTCTATTACCATTTAATCCCCATGAGAACCTTAGCTTTCCATAGTCCAACCAATTTAACTTCTTCAAAAAAGGTTCATCAGAGAATACCCAGCCGACAGCAACTGAGGGGAATACCGCCCGAGGATTTTTTTGTCCAAACGCAGAATAGCCATCTCTCCGAACCGTACCGGTAATCATATAACGGTTGTCATACGAATAAAATAAACGTGCCATCAATGCATCACCGGTTCTATATTCATCATTACTACTAATTGTAGGCAATATTCCACCTTTCATATAATGATATCCAAGATCATCATTTGGATCAAATCCTTCATTATTCATTTCATCACTCCATCTTTGAAACTTCTCCGCATTAAATAAGAAAGTGAAATCCACGTCATGTACTTTGGCGAAAGTTTGTTTCCACTTTACTATATTGTCAAGTTGCCATAGAAAATCATTTCTAAAAGTTCGTGAAGCAGAACCCCCAAAATCTTTCCAGCTTGGATGTTCCGAAGATTTATGTACATAATCTGTAGCCCACTCATATCGTGGAGAGAAATTCATCTGATAAGATATATTAAAAGGTAAAGATACCTTAGCATAGATATTAGCATTCAAATTATTTATCACATTTCTCTTATCTGTATAATAAGAATCGATCAAAGGATGCTTCGCTGACGTGTCATCTCCCGGATTCAACTTCATTGTTCCATCTTCATTAGTAGGACTTCCATATGGAGTCAGCTTCTGATACTGAACCCAATCCGCTCCGATAGCACTGGCATCACGTTGTACAAATTGCGCATTTAATCCCACAGTCAGAAACTTATTTATTTTGGCATCCAGATTTAAACGAGTCTTAAATGATTTATATCCGTTATTTACAATAATGCCCTCATTGTCTGTCCATCCCATAGACCAATAATAATTTACCCCTTTTGTCTTTCCCGAAATACTTGCATTATAATCCTGACGAAGACCATTCTGAAAAACCATATCGGCCCAATCTACAGATTTACCATCCAAATAATTCTGTATTTCCAAGTTCTTAAAGCCAATTCGACGCAACCAAGTCTCTACAGGATCTCCCGTCGAATTATCATATTTCATCCAATCTTCAATAGAAACATCTGCGGGTAATTTACGAGGGTCATTAAACTCATAAGGTCTATGGTTCGGATTTGCACTATTAAAGACATCCGTCCTCCAAGCAGTAAACTCATCTCCCTGATATACTTCAGGAACTATAGCCTGAGTAGCTACACCTATAGAAGCATCAAAACTAATTGTCGGTTTTTCACTTTTACCCATCTTTGTAGTGATGATAATAACTCCACTAGCAGAACGCGCTCCGTAAATAGCAGCAGAACTAGCATCCTTCAACACATCAATTTGTTCTATATCATTCGGATTAATATCGGCCAAGTCACCCGGATATATAACTCCATCCAATACAATCAACGGATCAGTTCCAGCATTAATTGAGTTCTTTCCACGAATCAAAAGACTTCCACCCGGTTTGGGACCTGCACTAAAACCAACACTCAATCCCGGAACATTCGCTCTTAATAAGTCTTGCATGGAGGAAGGACTTTCATTTTCCAACTGCGCAGACTTTACTTGCATTACTGCACCAGTCAAGTCTCTTTTGCGAGCACTACCATAACCAATCACAACTACTTCATTCAACGTTTCTGAATCTTCTGCCAGACGAATCACAAAATCGCGTTTGTCTTTGACAGGAATTTCTTGCTGAGCAAATCCTATATATGATACTACAAGGGTAGCTCCGGAAGAAACATTTAAAGTAAAAAATCCGTCAAAATCAGAAATAACTCCATTCGTTGTACCTTTCTCCATTATATTAGCCCCAATAACAGGCTCATTATGTTCATCAGTTATCTTACCTTTCACTGTTACTTTTTGTTGAGCAGACAGTTGAACGGTAAACAACAGAAAAGCGATTAACCATAAGATTCTCACTTTCATAAAACAATGTCTTTCCATTTCGTATAAGTTTAATTATTATTAAAAGGCTATTTCATTTTCAACATCTCAATTCCTGCCATCAAGAATGCTCCAACCCCATATACCTCAGTCATATTCTGAGTCACTTGTTCAGGAGCAGCACTAACCGGTTGGACATATCCAAGCATGCCATCTTCATGAACATAGCTTTTCAAAGCCTTCCACCCCTTACGGGCAGCTTTTTTATATTTTCTATCTTTCAAAATTCCTTGATTCACTCCCCAGCCCAAGCCATAAACAAAAAATCCGGAAGCACTATTTTCAGGGGAAGGATATGAATCCGGATCAAGCATACTGGCATGCCAAGAACCATTCTTATCCTGACACTGAACTATAGCGGAAGCCATTTCTTTATAAATGTTCAGATAATAATCATAAGTAGGATGATCTTTAGGCAAAGTTTGCAACAACAAAGGTATTCCTGCAAACACCCAACCATTACCTCTTCCCCAAAATACCTTCTCGCCATTCTTCTCTCTTTTGGGAATATATCTTCTATCACGATAGTATAACTTAGCATCCGCATCATATAAAGAATCTGTAGCTTCTTTAAATTCCCTATCCATAAAAGCCAAATAGTTTTTCTCCGGATAGAGCTTATTCAACAACCCGTATACCGGCGGAGCCATAAATAACGCATCACACCATGACCAACGTTCCGACCAATTCTTTGCTCCGAGCCACAAACGGGCCTTCGAAGGTTTAGCAACAACAGAATCTACACGGGCAATTGTAGGCTGAATCATTGCAGGATCATGGTATTTCTCATACATACGAATATACATCTGTGCTATAACAAGATCGTCCGCATGATAGAGACGTTTTAAGAACCCCCAATGATGCTTCTTCCCTATCTGCATCAGAAAATCATAATAACGGGAGTCTTGAGTATAATCTGCCCATTCTACCATCCCCCGGAACAAGACTCCGTTTGTCCACGCCAAATCATGATGTTTAACTTTTGACTGATGATTTACCTGCCACATGGCAACTTTATCAATTAACACACGATCTTGTCCCTTCTTACTTTTCGCTTCTACTGTAGAGAATATCGAAAAAAGACTAAAAACCAAAATAAGTATTTTTCTCATGGTAAATATAAAATCTCTATATTTGTTATTTTAACGTTTTACAAATCTCATTATTGATCTTCTTCAATGCTGCTTCATCCAGCTTTATTACTTTACGGTCATAAGTCATCAGTCCATTCACTTCTACTTCTACATCTGTCGTTTGTGTGTAAACAGCTGCAGAAAAGCCTTGCTTTATCATTTCTTTCAGCATTTCTGCATACTTCAGATATTCAGCAGTAGCTTCCGTAGATGTATTAAACTGGATGTATCCCCAATTCCGGTTAGGTTCCCAAAGATGATTCTTCAAAACCAAACCAATCCCCCCATATTCTCCTAGTACCGTAGCACGTTGTGCATCATACAAATACATTTCCGGCCCCGGATAATTATGCAAATCAAGCATATCACCGCAAGTATAATGATTTCCACCACTTGCCGGATTGACCAAACGTGTAGAGTCATATTGTTTGGTCCATTCTGCAATCTCACTTGTCTTAAATTGCCCCCAAGCCTCATTAAAGGGCACCCAAGTCCCAATACAAGGATAAGAATAGAGATAATCAATAATTTCTTTCCATTCCTTACGATAAGTAGCCTCAGATTCAGGAGAACGTGCCAGTTCCGTTCCATCAAAATACTTCTTTCTCTGCCACTCCAAGGTTTTATCACCATTAGGCATATCCTGCCAAACAATTACTCCCATTTGATCACAGTATGTATACCAACGTGCAGGCTCTACCTTTACATGTTTTCTTATCATATTAAAGCCCAAATCTTTCGTTTTCTTGATATCATAACACAATGCCTCATCCGTAGGAGCTGTATATAATCCATCCGGCCACCAACCCTGATCTAACGGACCAAATTGAAATAGATCTTTATTGTTTAACTGTAAACGCACAATACCTTTTTTGTCTCTTTTCATAGAGTATTTACGCATCGCCATATAACTCCTTACACAGTCTACCCGTTTTCCTCCCTCAAATAAAGAAACTTCCATCTGATATAAGAATGGTTCATCCGGCGACCAAAGTTTGGCATCAGCCGGCATGGAAACCTCAACTGGTAACCCATTAATTGATGTTCCCACAGCCACCAGACGCCCTCCTTCAAACACTTTTACCTCAAATTTATCTGAATACCTATTGTCATCTGTTTCAACCTTTACTTTAACCTTATTCAAATCTATATCAGGTGTTGTTTTTATATCTGTAATATAGTGTTCAGACACCGGTTCCAACCATACAGTCTGCCAGATACCACTCACCGGCGTATACCAGATACCATGAGGATTACTCACTTGCTTTCCGCGTGGCTGCGTACCTTTTTCTGTCGGGTCCCACACTTTGACAACCAAATTATTTTCCGAGTTCTTCAAAGCTTGGGTTATATCAAATGTAAACGGAGTAAATCCTCCTGTATGTTCTCCTACTTTTATATTGTTAACCCATACCTCAGTTTTCCAATCAACAGCTCCAAAATGAAGCAAAATCCTTTTTCCTCTCCATTTAGAGGGTATAACAAACTCACGCTGATACCATAATTCTTTATCTTCTCCCAATGTCTTTCCGACTCCCGAAAGGCTGGATTCGACAGCAAATGGTACTAATATATCACCTTCAAAAGAATCCGGAATTGATTTTCCCAACGGTAAAACTGCATACTTCCATAAACCATTCAAATTAGACCACTCAGAACGCTCCATAATAGGACGCGGATATTCCGGTAATACATTGTTCACATCTATCTTCTCCGCCCAAGAAGTTTTGATCCTATCTCCTACAGGGGTCCATTGTGCCCATAACATCTGAGAAAATAATGACAGAGCTATTCCTATTGAAAATAATTGTTTTATCATATATAACTAGTTTTATCATTTGCAGTAATCAACACAGGCAAAATTAGAGGTTCGCACAATATATAGATGATATAAACATCCCAATAAATCACAAAAACGTCTCAAAATAAAATGATATAGACAAATGAAACATGAATGGGATAATTGATGCATATAGCATAAAAAAAAGCCTTGTACCATTTGTAGTACCCGTTACTACAAAAGATACAAGGCTTTCATATAATTCTATAGTAAGAAAAATGACCTTATAAATCCTTTTTGTTATCTCTGCTATTTCTTTTAATTGATTTCAAGCTCATCCGACTCACTATAAAAATAATCTATGGCGGTTTCTTCCGGCAGATAAACGGAACGATAAGTGATATGGTCTCCTGCGAAATCATCTATCTTCACCTGTGTTGCGGGAGCTTTCAAAAGCACAGTTTTATTTTTCCCCTCAGAACTCATATAAGTAATTTCAGAAGCAAAAAAAGTTGGTTCAAGCGAAGCTGCAAAAGTAACGGTCAATACATCATTCTTTAAAACCGCCGTCTTTACTTTTGTATTGAACAACAATTTCTCATAAACATCACCATATACTGCACAAGGAACCTCCGACATAATAGAAGAATTACCATACGTATCGTATGTACAGATTTCAAAGACATACGAGCCTTCCGCCAAATCCTCTACTACAACCTGAGTAAGAGTTGCTTTATCTGTCAATTGTAATTCAGTAGACTTCGTTCTGTTTTCCCAGAATATTTTTGCCGTTTTAGCACGAGGATCAAGTAATTTCTGCCATTCGAGCATAACTCGATTACGTCCTGCATAAGCTTTCAGTGAATCTACTTTTCCAATATATACAATAGGCCCTTCTTCTATAAACTCTTTATACGTGGCATCCATACCATCGCAAGAGATCAAGGCACCTATACTTAAAAATATAAAAATCAGTTTTTTAAATAGTTTCATAGCATTATCTTTTACTTGTTACTAATTATGCCTCGCACCGAAAAACGTAAGTTCGTGAAGATGCATATAACGTGTTTTCCCCCATGTGTCATTCGTTTTAAAACGAATATAACGTACAGCCGGAGCATTATCAGGAATAATAAAATTCTCACCATTTTTCGCAGCTTCCTGATCCTCTGTTGTAAGAGCATCGTTTACACCACCTCCTGAAGGTTTCACCGACTCATATTCAGAAAGTAATACCCAAGAATCATCAAAGCTACCATCTGGATTTGGATCATTACTACCCCACAGTTCAAAATGCTTCGGGTGTCCTGCTTTAAATGTATTACCATACTTACCCGGATAATAACGTGAAACCATTACAAATCGGCTCAATTTATACTTTTCCCCCATATCAAAGGTAAACCATTGCGGCATTACTGTTGTCGTCTTGGTTTGAAAACAAGGATCTGTATCTGTGATTCCATCCCAAAGCCGCGTCATATCATTTCCTTTCGTCACTTCATTCCATGAGTGGCACTCATAAGAGTCAGTCGGCAAAGCCATCTTCCTGAACAAAGACTTATCGCATTGTTCTTCATACAAAGGAGTCTCAGTGACATACAATGTATCAGAAAGATGTCCCCATCTATCTCTGACAAAAATACCAAAATCTGTAGTAACAGCATCCAGGCCGCGTACATAGAAATCACCACCTTTAGCCTCAGTATAATGCATATATACCTGTGTCCAAATCCCTTCTGCCTGTTTCTTTATGACCCCCAGTCCCAATTTAGCCTTTTCCGGGTTATCAAAGTTCACTTTGATACCGCCAAATGTTTCAGCTGAAATTAATGTTCCACGCACTTTCTGATAAGGAGGAGTATCCGGACTTACTTTTACCACAAGCGGAGTAGAGACAGCCTCACCATAACTAACAGAATAAAGTTCAACGTCATACTCTCCCTTAGTAGGGAATCCTTCTACTACCAAAGAATCTGTATAGAAAGAAGCATTAACTGTACGAATCATATTATCAACTTTATAGCTAGCCCGAACATATTTTAAATTTTGATCATCCGGCAAATCATAATAGATAATTGCTGCACCAGGCAGATTCTTTACCGTCGCATTCAGCACCTGTGACGGTGGTGTCGTACTTCCCGTAGGTTCGTTCAGATCAGCATTGTCGGCACAAGCAGCCAAAACAACTCCTATATAAAACAACCCATATTTATAAAATTTCTTCTTCATAACGTTTTTATTTTAAAGTTTACCAACCATAATTCTGTACCAGGTTTTTATTCGAATATAGTTCCTTATCTAAAATCGGCCAGAAATAGTTTCTTATTCTAAACTCTTGAGTATAAATCAATTGTTCTGTATAGTAATCTTCATTTGTGCTATACTGAGTATTCCAACCAGTTATCGGCTTATTCTGTTCCTGAAATGCCAATTTCCATCTACGTAAGTCCCAAAATCTCTGTGCTTCGAATGCCAATTCAATTCCACGTTCCTGTTGTATGATCTCACGTCTGCCATCTATTGTTTCATATTTCTTATTGTTCGTATATGTATCCCAACTTTCTTCCACACCTTTCAGTCCTGCTCTTTCTCTGATCAAATCGACCCAAGTCAGAACATCAGTTTTAGTAGCACCACTTTCATTCAAAGCTTCAGCATACAACAGATATAAGTTACCCAATCTCATCACCGGGAACGGATATGTAATCTTAGTAAAACCACTGGTCTGCCCTACCACACTCTTAAAATGAACTAGTTTTTTAGGCCATATACCTGTTTCATTCCATGAATTCGCAATCTGATTGGCAGCAGACTGTCCTTGTTTACATTGCACATAAATCGGTTTCGTCTCATCTGTCACTCCCTGCCCGAACCAGACTGCACCATCAAATCCTAAACTTGCGTAATAGCGTACTTCTCTGTCAAAATTCAGATTAGCTGTTGTATACCCTTCCTTGATAAAGTACTTATCATTAGCTGTTGCTTTTCTCAATTCAAAACGATCATCATAATTCCATGTCTTATCTTCTGTAATAGGAACTCCATTTTTTGTATAAAACAAATCTGCTATTTTTAGAGGGACAGCCAAATTACCACCAACACTCGCATTTCCTTCTTTTCCCGGTTCCAATCCACGTGGAATAGCATGATCCTGTAACTGTCCGATAATACTATTTGAATTAGCCCAAATAATTTCTTGATTCCACTTTTCCGTCACAATGTTACGAATATTCATTTTCGCACGGGTCTGATCGGATATTGTGTATTCAAGAGAAGTATATTTATATAAATCATGTCCCTGAGCTTTCAGAAAATCAATAGCCTGCCTACAAGCTTCCGCAGCATCTATCCAACGCTGTTTTTTGGCCTGTTCCGATTTATTCGGATTGAATAGTTCAATACCTCTGGAATCAGTATATCCTTTATAATCAGCATTTCCATTAAATAAAGGACTGGCAGCAGTTACCATCACTTCGGCTTTTATTGCCATTGCAATTCCTTGAGTAATTCGTCCCAACTCTTCAGCCTCATTCATTATCTTATCAGGCAAATGATTACTGTTGATAATCTCGGTTAAAGAATTGATTACATAATCAAAGCATTCGTCTATAGTACTCCTAAAAACCTTTACTTCATCCTCACTTGCATTTACCGGAATATTCCGATCCATAATGGGAATTGGTCCATACATTCTAATCAGCCAATAATGGTAATAGACTTTCAAGAAACGTACTTCTGCCGCCCAACGGTCTTTCTCTGCTTGTGTCATATCAGGTACCTTCTGAATATTCTCCAGAAAGATATTACAGTCACTGATTCCTTGATACAATGATTTGTTATTCTGTTGATCGGCTCCGGTCCAATAATCACAGCGTGGTCTTGCCGAACTTTGCATATTATGTGAAATATACCATGCATGTACGTGTGCTGCACTACGAAAAGACTCCGTAATATACAGTTCGTCACCACCGGCAATTGCCGGATTTGCCTCCAACAGGCCATGAGCCGGAAGATAATAATAACAGGTAAACAAATATTTCTCCGCCTGCGCCCTCATTGTAAATGCATTATCGATTGTAGCAATATCATCCGGAACAATATCCAAGAATGAATCACATGAAGATAAAGCGATAATCAAACAATTTAATATAAACAGTTGTATTTTTTTCATTTTATATCAAATTTAGAAAGTTAAATTTAGTCCTATATTATACACACGCTGTACAGGATAACCTAAGCCGGAACCTGCCATTTCAGGATCCCAAAGTTTAAATTTACTAAAACATAATAGATTGTTTCCTGTAACATAGAATCGAAGGTTCTTGATTCCTACTTTATTAGTCACTTTTTCAGGAATAGTATAACCAATCTCCAATTGTTTTAAACGCAAGAACGAACCATCACGCATAAACCAAGTACTCGTTTTACTGTTATTCTCAATAGAAGTCGGGCTTAATCTCGGCCATACCGCATAAGCATCTCTATTATCCTCCGACCAATGACTATCTGCAATAAACTTTGCAAGTGCATTATGCCCAACTCTATTACCTACAACTTTTGTATCAACCGTGTTAAAAAATGGAGATACATTATTATAATCAATCCAAAATGATTCTCTAGCCAATCCTTGGAAAAACACTGATATATCCCAATTCTTATATCCATAAGAGGCACCAAAACCATATACAATTTCCGGTTCTTTCGGATATCCGATAGGTACCTGATCGAGATCAGTAATCTTACCATCCTTGTTCACATCACGATACTTAATATCACCTGCACCATATTCTCCAAATTGCACAGGAGAATTAGCCACTTCATTGTCGTCAACAAATAGACCTTCTGCTATATATCCCCAAGTCTGATTAGTTGGATAACCCACTTTCTGTTTCCACCATGCTCCCGGATATTCATAATCCTCATACACCATATATTCACTTGTCGCATAAGTAAAGTTTCCTCTCAACTGCAACCATGATTTATTGGCGAAATATTTATTATAATCTAACGATAAGTCAACTCCGTGCCCCTTGGCCTCTCCCAAGTTTGCATAAGGTTGTACCCAAAGTCCCATAGATGCCGGGATCGAAGTTCGTTGTTGCAAAATACTCTTACGGCGTTCCGTATAATACTCTGCCGTCACATTCAAATCATTAAATAAAGTGAACTCAAGTGCAAAGTTTGTTTTAGCGGACTTTTCCCATGTAATTTCAGGATCAGAATATCGCTTTACCGAAATACCATCCCGATGATAATCATAATTATATCCGAAGTTTGCCCCATACTTACTATCATTCATATTGATATCCGACAAATACAGGAAACGCCCGCTTCCGATAGCATCATTACCAACAATACCATAAGACGCTCTCAATTTCAACTTGGATACTACATCTTTAAATGGATCCCAAAAAGACTCATTAGAAACAACCCATGCCAAACCGGCAGAAGGGAAGAAACCGAACCGTTTACTTTTATGGAAGCGTTCGGAACCATTATAACCGAAGTTGAACTCTGCAAAATAACGATTATTATATGCATAAGTGAAACGCCCCGATAAACCGACATTGCGGTAAGGCAGAGATGCCTGAAGCGAGCCTGCATTCGGCTGAAGGTTATTTCTCAACTGATAGACTAATAATCCGCCTACTCCATGTTTTCCGAAATCACGATTATAATTCAATGCAGCCTCTATATACATATTAGCCGTAATACTCTTACCACCCGGATCATAAATCAGATATTCCGAACCGTCATCCGGATTAATGATATCAATGGCATAATCACCGGTCAGATAATCATAATTAGTCATCTTATAATAATATGGATTCAGTTTACGTGAAACATCATAACTGGAGATACGGGAAGTATTAAACAACAAGCGTGCCGATAAACCTTCCGTCAAGAATTTCAGATCCTGTTTCACTTCAAACTGCGCACTCAAATTAGAACGGCCGGATTCTTTATATCCTCTTACCATTTCTGCATACGGATTCAAATATTGTCCATTTTCAGCATTACCAAATAAAGTATGTTTCGTGTATGCATGAGCTTCATCTTTGGGATATTTAGCGGGAAACAATACCGGATTACTCTTCATAATCAGATTGTACATAGCCGAACCACCATATAACGGTCCGTTATAATCATCGAACACACCACTTAGACGGACAATCAATTCTGTTGTCTTGGTAGCGTTGATATTTACATTAGAACGAAGAGTATAAACTCTCTGTTTGATATTATTATTAAAATTACTGTTCTTATCAACCTCCAGAATACCATTGTCTTGACTATACGAAGCTGCCACATAGTAACGTGCGACATCACCACCACCTGTAATATTCAGGTTGACGCGCTGGTTCATCGTAAAATCTTTCAACAATTCCTTTCTCCAATCCGTAGCCGGATAAATTACAGATCCCGCCCCCGGTACAGTATTGTCTATTTTTTCCTCAGAATACATCAACGGCGCCAACGGATTACGAGTTAAATAGGCCTCATTGTGCAGACGCATATAAGTAACAGGATCTGCCAATTCTATCTCTTGAGTCGGAGTGGATATTGAGTTCTCAACTCTTAAGCTTAACCGTGCTTTTCCCTTCTGACCTTCTTTGGTTTTCACCAGAATCACACCATTTGCACCACGGGCACCGTAAAGAGCGGTAGCAGTAGCATCCTTCATAATAGAAAAGCTGGCGATGTCATCTGGCTGTAAACGAGCCAGATCGGTAGAAGTTAACTCAATGCCGTCAATCAAAATCAACGGATCTTTTTTATATCCGAAAGTTGTAACACCGCGAACAAAGAAAGAGGCGTCATCCACCCCCGGTTCACCAGTTCTCTGATAAGAGATTACTCCTGCAATACGCCCGGCAAGTGCATTCGTAAGATTACTGGAGGGTGTTTTCAGTTCCGCCACTTTCACGGTTGAAATAGCACCAATAACACTCTCCTTTTTCTGTGTACCAAAAGCCACAACCTCAACTCCCTCCAACATCTGAGAGTCCTCATACAGAATTGCATTTATGGTTGTTTCATTTCCTACGGTTTTAGTCAGCTTTACATAACCTACATAACTAAATTCCAAAATAGCTCCTTTAGAAACGTTAGACAGTGTATAGTTACCATCCAAATCAGTAACAACTCCAGTAGTAGAGCCTTTCACCAATACAGATGCACCGATAATAGGTTCACCGTCTGTACCCAAAACCTTACCTTTAATCACCATTCCTTTTTTTTGCTGCTGGACAGTCTGATTATCACTGACTGCATATGCAACAGATACAGAAAGAAAAGAAAAGGTCGTCAGACATACACCTACAATCCACAACCGCCTTTTTAAGCATGTGCTTAGATCTCTTGTTTTTGTTTTCATAATTATTAATAAAAAGGTTATTTCATTATAAATATTCCCGATACCAGTTGATAAGAAGCCCACAAAGGATAAAAAGCTTCTTTAATTGATGCAATGGTTTTATCATAGTATTTTTGATTGATTAACATAGGCAAAATTAACGGATGAGAGGATTTCCTGATAAAATAAATATCCCAATAAATCGCAATACTGTCTCAAACAAAAGAAAGAATAGCAAATTCGTTTCAAATGAAATATAAATGGAACAAATATCCCATAAATTATCATATTAGCCTATTTTTTAGAAAGATATAAAGCTCCTCCGCTGCATTATTACAACGTTCTAATCCCTCTATCTATCAAGCACATAAGTCTACGATCTGCAGGATATATACCCTACAGATATCTATATACAACACCAATACTTTTGTGAGAACCAAATAATAAACTTAACCGGCAAACTCCTTAGGGAGTACACCAAATTGCTTTTGAAAACATTTAGAGAAATAGGAAGGAGAATTAAAGCCTACCATATAACAAATTTCATTTACCCGCCCATTTCCCTCTTTCAATAACTGAGCAGCCCGTTTCAATCTTTCCAACCGTAGATATTCATTCGGACTTAAATCAAGTACACCTTTAATTTTCCTATAGAAATTAGAACGACTCATATTTAAAGAGTCTACTATATCATCCATACTAAAATCCGGATTATGCAAATTATTCTGAATGATTTCATTCAGCTTTTTCATAAACTCCTCATCAGCTTTTGTCAAAGCCATCGTATTAGCTGCAACAAAAGGAGATTGGGCAAAAGCTTGCCGCAACTTTTCACGACTATTGATCAGATTGGCGATGCAAGCCTGTAAATACCCAACAGAAAAAGGTTTTTCAATATATGCATCTGCCCCTAATTCCAACCCTTCTATCTTTGATTGAATATTCGTTTTAGCAGTAAGCAAAATCACCGGAATATGACTATAATCCAATTTAGACTTTATCAACTTGCACAATTCAAATCCATCCATACGAGGCATAACAACATCACTTACCACTAATGAAACCTCCTGATTATCCAATACTTTCAATGCTTCCACACCATCATTGGCAGTCACAACGACATAATTACTTTCCAACTGACGAACAATGAAAGACAACATATCCGGATTATCATCCGCTACCAACACTACCGGTTTGTCTCCCCTGCTGTCCGCTAGTTCCGTCCGCCGTTCCACCACATTCTCCTCTTCTACGGATTTATATTCCGAAGTCAGCTTTATTACACTATCCTGTTCCACAGGAAGCGACAGACAGAACACATTTGCCTCTTCACCTTCCAACATCATCAAACTTCCCTGATGTAATTCAGCTAATGAACGTGAGAGAGCTAATCCGATTCCTGTTCCTGTGGTAACTTTACCATCTTCTTTTTCATTGAAACGGACAAAAGGTTTAAAGATTTCCTCTTTCATTTCATTCGGGATGATAACGCCATCATTCACTGTACGAATATAAAACATCCTCTTTTCTCCTATCCCGTTCATTTCCAAAAACACATGTACATATGTTTCTGCATATTTCACAGCATTATTCAACAAATTACTAACAATCTTAGTAAATGCTTCCTTATTGACATGTGCATAGAAGTCCTGTTCGCCTATATTCAATACAAAGTCCAGTTCTCTCTGTCTCGCCAAAGATGTAAAACGGTTATAAGTTTCTTTCAGTACCTCAGTAACATTACACTCGGCAAAGTTCAAGCGGAATCCCTGACTCTCTGTTTTACGGAAATCCAGCAACTGGTTCGTCAAACTTAACAACCGTTCCGTATTCTGTTTCATGATATTCAAATCCTCCCGTATCTCAGGATCCACCGTCTTTTTCAGAAGAATATTCTCCAGAGGACCATTAATCAACGTCAAAGGAGTACGTATCTCATGAGCTACATTCGTAAAGAAATCTATTTTCGCATAATATATTTCACGTTCCTTCTCCTGCTCAAATTTCTCCATTTGCCGATGATGTTTTCTATTACTACGGCGTTTTAAATAAAGAATCAAATAAACGGAACATCCAATAATCAAAAGTATATAAATGCAATAAGCCCAAATTGACAGATAGAAAGGAGGTAAAATCCGGATGCTCAACGAGATTTCATTATTATTCCAAACGCCATTGTCATTTGCAGCTTTCACCCGAAATATATAATCACCATAACGCAGATTAGCATAGGTTATCAACGGACTCTCACCGATAGATAACCACTCATTATCAAACCCTTCCAATTTATACATCAGTTTATTCATTCCAGGAGCTTGATAACCAAGAGCCGAGATGCGGAAAGAAAATGAATTCTGATCAGCCCGGAGTACTATCTTATCAGAAAAAGTGATATTCTTTTCCAAAGGCGAATTAGGTTCATCTGCATACACTTCTTTATTAAACAGCAAGAAATCTGTAATCACTACTGTGGGAAGATTCTTATTCTCCGAGAAGCTTTTAGGATTAAAAGCTATAAAACCATCAATTCCACCAAAATAAATCATTCCATTTTCATCTTCAAAACTGGACCGATAGTTAAACTGATCACCCAACAGACCATTGGCAGTAGTGTATACTTTCATCGTTTCAGTTTTTGGCTGAAAATAGACAAGTCCATTGTTAGTTGTTAGCCACAGCTGTCCATCTTTATCCTCTACAATCTGATAAACAACATCGCTAGGTAGTCCGTCAGTTGAGTTATAACTAGTAAACGTCTCTGACTCCGGATGAAATAAGCAAAAACCTCCTCCCTGAGTTGTTAACCAAATCCGGTGATAGGAATCTTCAAAAATACTAGAAACCTTATTATATGAAAGACTTGTGGTATCTTTTTCATCATGCACATAGTTTTTCCATTTCCGATCGTTCACATTATAACAATAAGCACCATTAGCATAAGTTGCCAACCAGATATTACCACCGGAATCTTCCTTTATATCATATACAAACTTCCCATTCAATTCCGGTATACGGTCAAAATCGTCCGATTGCTTATTATATTTTACCAGTCCGAACATCGTTCCTAAGTAGATGTCACCTGTGGCGGTTCTACAAATTGCAAAAATACTATTATCAATCAAAGAACGGGGAGAGCTGTTCTTCTGATATGTCTTCAAAACAGTCCCTGTACGGGTATCTATAATCTTCAATCCTTTAGAGAATGTGCCAACCCAAAGTTTATCGTCCACTAAACATAACCCATGTATATTGGTAAATCCCGCACTAGGAGCAAAAAAAGAAAATTCTTTTGTATTCAAATTAAAACGGTTCAACCCGCCATCTTCCGTACCAATCCATAACACACCATAGTTATCACGACAAAATTCACGTACCCGCTTACCATGCAGACTATTTTCCTCTCCTTTCGGATAATATTTCTCAAAATGGGTATACGAGCGCGGATAATAGTTTACTCCGCCAAAATACGAACCGATCCATATACCATCTTCACGGTCTTTGCAAAAAGAATAAATTGCATTATCAGACAAAGAATAGGGATCATACTCAGAACTACGCAAGTGCGTATACTTCCCCGTACGGAGATTATAAATATAAGCTCCGCTTTCTGTACCTATCCATAACTCATTATCCGTAGCAAAAAGTAATGTCCGACAATAGATGGATTCATTATCTTCATCTTTCAACAACAAATCCCGTAATTTACCCGAAGTCAGATTCAATTCTTTCACTCCTCCTTTTAAAGAACCAATATATAAACAATTGTATGCTCCCGGGAGTATTTCACTCACAACGTCATTATTATAAGTTTCCTCATTATCAATAGGTGATATATAAGGATGAAGAGTTTTCAACTCATCTTTCGAATAAAACAATCCGTCACCGTAGAAGCCAATCCAGATAGTACCACTATTATCAACCGTCAGGCATTTCACATTGGTAGAGACCAATGGATGATCGGTCAGAATATAGTTTCTCAAGGTTTGCTTTTTCAAATCATAACAAAACAAGTTTTGCGCCTCTGCAGCTATCCATACCCTTCCCTGACTGTCTCCTGAAATCATAGCAACGGCTCGTTCCACCCTTGTGTTTTTGTCACTCTGTTCTACAAAATGACGAAAAGTATCTTTCTCCGGATAATAGATATAGACTCCCACATCAGTCCCTACCCAGATATTACCTTCGATATCTTCATAAAGAGAAGTCACAAAATTATTGCCCAGACTTCTCGGATTGTTTCTATCGTACTTAAAATGCCGGAAAGATACCCCATCATATCGATCTAATCCATCTTTCGTACCAAACCACATAAAACCTTTCGAGTCCTGCAAGATAGCACTGACTGTGTTTTGTGACAACCCATTCTGGCTACTAAGATTCTTAAAATAATAATGTTCATTAACCGTTTGTGCACGGCTAAGAATTCCAATTATTAAAGAAATAAACGTTATTATAATTTTTTTCATATATTCGGTTTATAACACTTCTTTTATTCAACTTACCAAATGTAGGTGAAATAACAATCGAAAAATAGAAGATACGTCCCAATGAATGAAAAAATAGTCTTATTTCTCTATTTTAATACGTGCATCTACGGCCACAACAGCCTTTTCCGTTGCGAGAAGCGGATTGATATCCATTTCTTTGATTTCCGTTGCAAACCGGAGCAAGGTAGACAAACGGACAATAATTTCAGCAAATTTATCCTCGTTTACTCCCTTCTGGCCTCGCGTTCCCTGGATGATTTTATAGGCGCGCAATGAGTGAATCATCGAATAAGCCTCCTCATAAGAAAGCGGAGCCAAACCGGAAGATACATCTTTGAGCACTTCCACAAAAATACCCCCTAAACCGCAAAGCACTACATGGCCGAACTTCTCCTCATATTTCGCACCAATGAACAGTTCTGTCCCTTTCAGCATAGGCTGCACCATTATCGACCTGGCATCAGGGATCTGCATCATCCGGTCAAATTCCAGTGCCAAGTGTTGCTCGCTTTTAATATTCAGCACCACTCCGCCGACATCCGATTTATGCACCGGACCGACAACCTTAGCCACTACGGGGAATCCACATCGGCGGGCGAAGGCTACGATCTCTTCCTTATTATCCGAAACAAATTCGTCTACCAACGGGATACCTGCCGCATGGAGCAATGCCTGTACATAATGAGGCTCGATATATCCGTCTTCCGGAATCGAATCAATAATACGACGAATCCTCGGGACATCCACTCCAAACAATTCTATTTCAGGAACAGCCGGTTTAGGAGCATTAACGATACGCGAAAGGGCCGTCCCGAGTGTCACTTCATCGGCAAAGTTCACGTGCCCTTTAGCAAGAAACGCTGCAACTTCAGCTCCGGCAGTATTGATAGAAGGAAGAATCGGGAAAATCGGTTTCTTGCAAGTTTGCATCTTCTCGTGAAGCACATCATACATTTCAAACATAGTAACCAATCCCGGAGTTCCGAAGATAGCCATCATGGCATCTATGTTTTCAAGCTTTTCTTCACAGTAATCAATGCAGAGACGCAAATGCTCCGGTGTCCCGGTAGCCAGAATATCTATCGGATTTCCAACGGCAGCACCGGGAAAAAGTTGAGTTTTCAGTTCTTCCGCCAATTCGCCTTCGAGCTTCGGTACGTTCAAACCGCCTTTACTCAACGCATCTGTCAACATTACCCCCGGTCCTCCGGCATGAGTGATAATGGCAAAATTCTTTCCTTTCAATTCGGGTAAAGTAAATACACAACCTACGGTCGTCAGTTCCTCGCGAGAGAAACAACGCACAATTCCTGCTTTACGGAACAACGCCTCTACCGCTGAGTCGGAACTTGCAATCGCTCCCGTATGAGAAGATGCCGCACGGCTTCCGCTCTCCGAACTTCCGGCCTTGATAGCAGCAATCTTACATCCTTTTCTTATCAAAGAGGAAGCATGAAACAATAATCTGTCCGGGTTCTGAATACTTTCAATATAAAGCAATTTCAGATGTGAATCTTTCTCGGGATCAAAGTTCTCGTCCATAAATTGCAAGACATCTTCTACACCGATCTGTTTGGCATTACCTACCGACCAGACAGAATTAAATTGCAATCCTTTCGTCACCGCACTTTCCAGAATAAACACCGCTGTTGCACCGGAACTGGAGATTAGATCAACTCCTTTCAGGTTCAGGTTAGGGATAGGTTGGCTGAACACGCTATGATGCCAGGTATTCATCAAACCGATACAATTAGGTCCAATCAGCGAAGCGCCGTATTTATTCACAGTTTCCAGGATACGTTCTTCCAATAGCGCCCCTTCATGCGTTTCTTCTCCAAATCCGGCAGAGAGTATGATAAATGCCCGAGTTTGTTTTGTACTAGCCAATGTTTCCACAATATCGGGACACAGTCCGGCAGGCACAGCCAATACTGCCAAATCCGTATCAGGAAGATCTTTCACATCTGCAAAGGCGGGAACTCCTTGTACTTCCTTCTCCTTCGGGTTTACCGCCCGAAGTTCTCCCTGATAACCTCCGTTTATCAAGTTCTTTAATATTGCGCCACCCGGCTTATGTACATTATTCGAAGCCCCTACTACAACAATACTTTCAGGGCGAAGCAACTGGGTTGTTATCATATCATACGCTGGTTTTCATTTAACTTAGGTACAAATATATTCTTTCTTATGAGAAAAAAGAAAGAAAAAGGGGAGAATTGCATATAGAAATAGGCTATCGAGAAGAAAAAAATAAAATATCAGTTAGATTATACTAGCTTTTTGAAATATAAAAGGGCATCTTACTATTTGTACTAACCCGCCCTTCTCTAGAGATTTACACAGTAATTGTTAGGATTTAACGAATGATATCTCTCAGACTCCGGATCTACTACATACCAACATCCAATAGCTGCATCATACAAAATAATCTTGCTCTAATATGCTGATTTAGTTTAGACAACTTATATATCAGAGCAAGACTGTTTTATTAACTTTATATTACGATAAGACAGATAACATAAAATTATAATGGTATTTGTTTATAAAATTTCGAAACTAATAATATGTCATTAGTTGCAAAATCAAAATCAATCCAAATAGTTTTCTGAAAAAAATAAAAGAATCTATGCTGCACTTGGATATTATTACATTTCGCAGAAACCTTGTAAAAGCCGACCCTCATTTTCTTCTTTTCCAACAGCATTGGAATCTCATAAGCTTTTAAAAAGCCATTATATAATACCTTATCATCCACCGAAATAGTAACATTAATTTCTTTGCTATTTTCATAAGAGTTACCTACAAATATTAACGCAGTTCTGGATGTAACACACACACAACACACACATAATATTATTCCTATCGTTATTATTATTTTTTTTCCTTTCATAATTTCATCTATATTATCGCCATTTAAGACCTAAATTATATATATCGACAACAAGATTATTATAATGAATATATGGGTAAGGTATTTTTCTACCCATATATTCTAAATAATTACTACCTTGTATTTAGATTATTTTGTTGCTGCAACATGATAACTCTTTGGTTGCTATTGCTGTTGTGAACAACTCCTCCCTGCTTCATTATATTAAATGGATTCTGCGAATGTGATAATCCCAATTGCATGCCCAAACTCATGAGTAGCTGTAAAAGTTTTATTATAAGACAAATTATTCGACAACCAATTATTATTAGCAAAATCGCTTGAAGCCAAAGTCATAACCTTTCCACCTAACATACTTGTTGCTCCACGCGCTCCTTTACTATCGCTATCTGCTAATACAAATAAATGATCAGAGTTTTCGACATCTTTCATAGAAGTTGCAACTTTAAGATCCATATCAACCTTTAAATTGTAAGTCTTATTATCGCTCCATTCAAATTTTCCTTCATAAGTACTTTTTATATCAGAAACTATATCTTTGGCAGCTCTAGCCATATTTATATTATCACTTGAATTATTAAATATCTTTGCAGTTACATGCATAGTGACAATATCACCATTCCGAGTATACCAAATACTATCTCCATTCACATCAATATTATTCACCGGATTATTTGCGCCATATTGATAA